>CAXRGW010000060.1:0-8535 GCA_964230255.1 Alteromonas sp. | reverse complement strand
AACGCTGTTGAAGCCGGCACTCTACTGGTTAAAAAAATGCCAAAAAAGCATTTAGCAGCACCAGAGCAGGATGGCAAAACAATACAAGCGTGGGTCGCTGAGCAAGGTCTTGCTGACAACCCTGTAGCAGCTGTTATCGCTAAACGCATTTAAGCAACTATTTCGGTGGCTTCGGCTACCACCATGTTTCAACATGGTCGGCAGAGTGATCTGCTTCCTCGAAAGGCTCCCTCTTGGGAGCTTTTCTTTTTTTGTACCTTTTTTGCACTCTCTTTAGTGTTCTATCTAACGCATCTAATTTATAAACTTGCCAATCGATTCTGCTATAGCGATCGGTTCTTCGTGATGCACCCAATGGGTTGCAGCGGGAAAACGCTGTTCTGTGTAGTTATTGATATATTCTGATAGCCCATCTAACACGCTAATATCAAAGGCACTATCCAGCTCTCCCCACAAAACAAGTGTGGGTACTCGAATAAAAACTTGTGGGACTTTGAAATCGGCGAGCGGCTTCGTTGGTCCCTTGTTTAGTTCGTTTGAATCTTGACTAAGGTCTTTTTCACGAGGAAAAAGCTGTGGCATAGCGCGATAATAATTAAGCATATTGCTCAACACCCCTTTGCGCTGCCATGAATTCAAATACCCCGCATCGAGTTCTGAGCTAACTCCACCAACAATATGGGCAATAGAGTGCTGCTTTAGCTGAGCAAAACCATCATCTGCAAGGTCAGTTTCAGCATCACTCGATAAAAAGTTATGAATATAATCACTCATCACACGCTGTTTCGGATTTCGCATCATTTCGCGCGTGAAGGTACTTGGGTGAGCAGCATTGAGAATGACTAAATGGCTGAGTAATTCTGGATAGCGAGCTGCCAACGGCCAAGCCAGCGCCCCGCCCCAGTCATGTGCTACCAATACCACCGGTTCACCATGACTGACTTGTCGGATAAACTCGGCCATTATTTCTACCAAGTTGGGTACGCTAAACTCCGTTAATGAGCCTGGTCCTTCGCTGAGATTATAACCCGGTAAATCTGGTGCAATAGCACGCATTGATTGACCAAAATGATTGAGTTGATGGTGCCAAACCCCGGAAAACTCAGGAAACCCATGCAAAAATATGAGAGTTGGCGTTTGTGATTGGTTAGAAATGGGCGACCGCATTAAATAATGCAGTCGCAAACCCTTCGCCTGAACATAACAAGTTTGAATATTGCTATGTTCAGGCACAGTGCAGTCAGCCTTGATAGAAGGCTTCTTCACTCATATTCATTAGGTTATCAGCACCAGAGTGAATCGCTGAAACCAAAGAGCGCGTGCGAGTTAGCATACGATCAAAATAGAACTGAGCTGATTGTAACTTCGCCTGATAAAAGTCTATTTCAGTACTACCTTCGTCTAGCTTCTGTTGTGCAGTCACTGCCATTTGCAGCCAGAAGTAGGCAACTGATACATAACCCGAATACATTAAGTAGTCTACTGCTGCCGCCCCCAACTCATCAGGGTTGTTAGCTGCAGATTTCATAATGTCATTAGTGAGTTGTTCCCACTCGTCAACATGACTTTCTACTGCATTAGCCCAAGCATTGAACTGCTGCTTGTCACGTAAGCTCGCACAATAAGTACGAATTTCTTGAGTGTATACCTGCAGCAACTTGCCTTGACTACCGACAACTTTACGCGCCAATAAATCAATCGCTTGAATACCGGTTGTACCTTCGTACATTGTACAAATACGCGTATCGCGTGCTAGTTGCTCCATACCCCATTCTTTGATGTAGCCGTGACCACCATAAACCTGCATACCATAGCTGGTGCACTCTTGGGCAGTCTCGGTTAAGAATGCTTTAACGATTGGCGTTAACAAGGCCAACTTAGCATCAGCTATCTGACGCTTCTCTGCATCGTCTTCATACAACGTCACATCAACCATTTTCATGCAGTAAATGGCCATTGCGCGACAACCTTCACGCAATGTTTTTTGCGTTAGCAACATGCGGCGCACGTCAGGATGCACTATGATTGGGTCAGCTGGGCCTGATTCGTTTTTACGACCGGTCAGTGAACGGAATTGCAAACGATCTTTGGCATATTCCAATGCGCCTTGGAATGCCGCTTCAATGGCTGACAAACCTTCCATACCCGTGCCGATGCGGGCCATGTTCATAAAAGTAAACATGCAATTAAGGCCACGGTTTGGCTCACCGATTAGGTGACCTTTAGCGCCGTCAAAGTTCATCACACATGTTGCGCTGCCCTTGATACCCATTTTGTGTTCAATCGAACCACAAACAACCGTGTTTCGCTCACCTGTCTCACCGTTCTCATCAACGTGATACTTAGGCACGATAAATAGCGAAATACCTTTGGTGCCTGTTGGCGCATCTGGTAATCGCGCTAGTACGATGTGCACAATGTTGTCTGACATATCGTGCTCACCAGCAGAGATAAAGATTTTAGTACCTGTTAGTGAATATGTACCATCGTCATTGGGTTCAGCTTTACACTTAAGCATGCCCAAGTCTGAACCACAATGAGGTTCAGTCAAACACATAGTGCCAGTCCAGCTACCTTCAACCAATTTGTGCAAGAACATCTCGCGTTGTTTATCGGTACCATGCGCCTTTAAGGTTTCCATACAACCTTGACTCAATCCTGGGTACATAGCCCATGAGTGGTTAGCGCCAGAAAACCATTCAGCCATTGATGTCGCAAGTGAATACGGCAGTGCTTGACCACCATACTCTTCTGGATGCGCCATTGATGGCCAGCCCCCGTCAACATATTGCTGGTATGCTTCTTTAAAGCCTGTCGGCGTCGTTACCACGCCATTATCAAAACCACAGCCTTCTTCATCACCAACCGCGTTGATTGGCGCTAGAGTGTTTTCCGCAAATTTTGCCGCTTCAGAGAAAATGGCTGTAACAAGGTCATTGCTGACCTCATCGAAACCCAAATCTGCGTAATGTGATTCAAAACCCAATAATTCATATAAAGTAAACAACGTATCTCGTTGTGGTGCTTTGTAATTTTGCATTATCGTATAACCGCTTTATAACACTTCAAATAAACCAGCAGCGCCCATGCCGCCACCGATACACATGGTACAAACTACATATTTTGCACCGCGTCGTTTTCCTTCAATTAGGGCATGCCCTACCATTCTGGCACCACTCATTCCATACGGGTGTCCAATCGAAATTGCGCCGCCATTAACGTTGAGTAACTCATCAGGAATACCCAGCTTGTCTCGGCAATATAGAACTTGAACCGCAAAGGCTTCGTTAAGCTCCCAGAGGCCAATATCGTCCATGGTTAAGCCGTGTTGTTTAAGTAGCTTAGGCACGGCGAATACTGGGCCTATCCCCATTTCGTCCGGTTCGCAACCAGCAACAGCAATACCTTTAAATGCGCCAAGCGGCTCCAAACCACGTTTCTCAGCTTCAATATCACTCATCAGTACGCTAGCGCTTGAACCGTCCGACAACTGACTCGCATTACCGGCCGTAATACAGCCGCCATCGATTACCGCGTTTAGACCTTGCAAGCCTTCTAGCGTGGTTTCAGCGCGATTACCTTCATCTTTTGCCAGTGTCACTTCAGCAAAGCTCACATCACCTGACTCTTTATCAACAATCGCCTTATTGGCGGTGATCGGTACAATTTCATCATCAAACTTGCCTGCCGCTTGTGCTGCTGCGGTGCGCATCTGGCTTTGATAACCGTACTCATCTTGCACATCGCGACTAACGTTATAGCGTTTTGCAACAACTTCTGCGGTCTGCAACATAGGCATGTAAATCGCTTTGTGCTTTGCGATTAATGCTGGGTCGGTCATGCGGAAGGTATTCATGTGCTTATTTTGCACCAATGAAATAGAGTCCAAACCTCCGGCAACCATAATGTCGGTATTGCCTGTCATAATGCTCTGTGCAGCAGTGGCGATTGCATACATACCAGAGCTGCATTGACGATCAAGTGTCATGCCTGAAACTGTGACTGGTAAACCTCCAGCCAAACCAGCCAAGCGACCAATGTTCATCGAGCCAGAGCCTTGGGTTAAGGCTGACCCCATGATCACATCGTCAACTTCCTGCCCCTCAAGCCCAGCGCGTTGCACCGCGGCAGCAACAGAGTGACCACCTAATGACGGTGCTTCTAGGTTGTTTAAAGCGCCTTTATACGCACGCCCGATTGGGCTTCGTGCTGTTGATACAATAACTGCCTGACGCATGCGTCCTCCTAGTAAGGCTCAATTCCAGCCTTGGATTGTATTAGTTAAATGTTTTGCCTTGCTGAGCGAGCTTTTCTAATAATGGTGCAGGCTTAAACCACGCTTCACCGTAATCGCCTAGTTGCTCGCGATACTTATTCATTGCTGTGAGAACCGTATCTAAACCAATCTCGTCAGCGAACTTCATTGGACCGCCTCGATACACGGGGAAGCCATAGCCATAAACATAAATCACGTCAATATCGGTGGCTTTAGCGGCAATGCCCTCTTCGAGGATCAAGGCGCCTTCGTTGATAAGTGGATAAATACAACGTTCAAGGATTTCTTGGTCGCTAATTGCGCGTTGTTCAATACCGAGACGCGCGGCTTCTTGCTTAGCAATTTCAAGCACGCTCTCGTCTGGAAGGGGTTGGCGATTGCCTGGTTCGTATAAATAGGCGCCTT
Organism: Alteromonas sp.; assembly: GCA_964230255.1. Lineage (GTDB taxonomy): Bacteria > Pseudomonadota > Gammaproteobacteria > Enterobacterales > Alteromonadaceae > Alteromonas_E. The sequence continues at coordinate 3,854 of CAXRGW010000060.1, read as the reverse complement.
TGCCAACCTTCAAACCGACACGGCCATCTTCAACCAGTTTGTCTGCTACAACACAATAGCTTGGATCGTGCTCGATAAAGGCTTTACGCGACTGACGCACAAAATAACCAATATCCAAGCCCGCCATATCACCCATAGTGAATGGGCCCATGGGTAAACCAAACTTATAAATCACCTTGTCGACTTGCTCTGGTGTAGCACCTTCTAACATCAAACGGTTCGCTTCACGCCCGTAGGTTTCAATCATACGATTACCGACGAAGCCAAAACATACACCGACCAATACGGCCACTTTGCGAATGGCCTTTGACATCTGCATACAAGTCTTAATGACGTCGGGTGCTGTATGCTCTGCTTTAACAATTTCAAGCAGCTTCATCACGTTTGCAGGCGAGAAGAAGTGTAAACCAATGACATCTTGAGGACGACTCGTTGCAGCAGCAATTTCGTTCACATCAAGTGTTGATGTATTAGTTGCTAAAATAGCGCCGGGTTTACACACCTCGTCGAGTGATTTAAACACCGCCTGTTTAACTTCCATCTTCTCAAATACAGCTTCGATAACTAAATCAACATCTGCTAAATCAGCATAGCTAGTAGTACCGGTTAGCAATGCCATGCGCTTTTCAACATTTTCAGCCGTCAATTTACCTTTCTTGGCAGTGCGCTCATAGTTGCCGCGAATTACGCCCAAACCTTTCTCCAAGGCTTCTGGTTGAAGCTCGAGCAAAGTGACCGGAATGCCCGCATTGGCGAAGTTCATTGCAATACCGCCGCCCATAGTCCCGGCACCGATAACCGCAACCTTCTTAACGTCGCGCACAGGTGTTGATTTGTCGTAATCTTGTACATGTCCAGCAGCACGCTCAGCAAAGAAGAAGTGTTGTTGAGCTCGTGCTTGTGGCGTTTGCATACACTCTAAGAACAATTCACCTTCACGCTTTAGGCCTTCTGGGAATGGAAGCTCAGTAGCTGCTTGCACGGCTTTTATGCAGTTAAACGGTGCGAAGAAGCCGCGTGCTTGCTTTTTGATACCTTGAGCATATTGCTCAAACAGCGGAGGCTCAAAGCTAGCGGCATCAACAGTGATATCGCAAGTACGTGGAATAGCGGCGGTTAAGTCTAAGTTCTCGATAAATGCTTGGGTCGCAGTAGGAAGTTGCTCCACTGAATCGACTATTTCCGCGAACACACTTGGCAATTTGGTGACTGATTGTGGACGACCAGAAACAACCATATCCAATGCTTGCTGCACCGGTACCAAACGTGGAAGACGCTGAGTTCCGCCAGCACCGGGAAGGATACCCAAGTTAACCTCTGGTAGGCCAACTTTATTCGCCTGGTGTGTAATGCGATAGTGACACGCCAATGCCAACTCAAGACCACCACCAAAGGCTGGTCCCGGCAATACCGCAACTACAGGTTTAGTTGATTGTTCAATAGCATGTAAAACTACCGTTGATAGGTTCGGCTCGAAATCGCCCGTAGAAAATTCAGATATATCAGCACCACCGCTGAAGAAGCCAATATCTGAGGTGATTACGATTACGTTAACCGCATCGTCGGCAAGGGCTTTTTCAATCCCTTCAACAAGTCCCACACGAACGGCTTTTCCCAGCGCGTTAACCGGTGGATTGTGCATCACCAATGAAGCGACTGATTGTTGAACAGTATAGGCAACAGCTGACTGGCTCATAAACGAAACTCTTCTACTTATGCAATAATTGAAGAGCATGGTATGACCTGTCTATCAATCAGTGAAGTTTATTGGTTTTATATTCCTGAATAAATTAAATCAATACTATTAACAATTCGTTTACCTATGCGGCCTGCGGATATTCTCGTACTTTTTATCTGGTTTAAATTCATTGACCCCCTTGCACATATTTGTTTAATGACAAAATAACAGCACTAGATATGAGTACCAGACGATGCACGCACTGCGCACACCAGACGAACGTTTTGCCAACTTACCCGGGTACAAATTTGCAGCTAACTATATTGAAGTAGACGACTTCGAAGGCGGCCAATTACGCATGCATTACATCGATGAAGGCCCGCGTGATGGCGAAGTCATTTGGATGCAACACGGTGAACCGAGTTGGGCCTATTTGTATCGGAAGATGATTACGCCACTCACTGCGGCTGGCTATCGAGTGATCGTGCCGGATCTGATTGGCTTCGGGCGCTCTGATAAGCCAAGTGAGCGTACTGACTACACCTATCAGCGACACCTTGATTGGGTTACGCAGCTACTCGACCAATTGCAACTAAAGGATATTACACTGGTTTGTCAGGACTGGGGTGGCTTATTAGGCCTTCGTTTAGTGGGTGAACAACCGGAGCGGTTTGCCCGAGTAGTAGCGTCGAATACCATGTTACCGACTGGCGATCATCCACCTGGCGATGCGTTCTTTAAATGGAAGGCTTTTTCACAAGAAGTAGACGTCTTCCCGACTGCAGGCATTATCAAAGGCGCGACAGTATTGCCGATGACACCAGAAGTTTATGCTGCTTACGATGCGCCATACCCTGACGAATCCTTTAAAGCCGGTGCACGCCAATTTCCAACACTAGTACCGGTAACGCCTGATGATCCTGCCAGTGATGCAAACCGTGAGGCTTGGCAAAGCCTGCAAGGCTTCAGTAAGCCGTTTCTGTGTGCTTTTAGCGATTCCGACCCAGTAACTGCCGGCGGCGATAAAATCATGCGAAAATTAATTCCCGGCTGTGAGGGCCAAGCCCATACAACCATTGAGCAAGGCGGACATTTTATTCAAGAAGATCAAGGCGAAGCTTTCGCCGCTATTATTTTAAAATTCGTACAACAAAACCCAATAAAATAACAAGGTAACAAAACTATGGATCCGTTACTCGATTTCACCAACCATACCGTCCTGATAACTGGCGCCGCTAGCGGTTTCGGTCGTTTACTTGCAATTGGATTGGCCAACCGCGGCGCCAATTTAGTCTTAGGCGATATTGATGAGTCTGGATTGGCGGAAACAGTCAAACAACTCAATATTTCTGACGATCGTGTTGTCACCATGAAAAATGACGTATCTTCAGAAGCTGAATGTGCAGCAATGGTTAAAGCCGCGGTTGATACCTTCGGTAAATTAGATAGTGCAGTTAACAATGCCGGCGTAGCACATGATCCAGCAGCAACTCACGAATTAACTGAAGCGATTCTTGATCGTCAAATTGATATCAATGTCAAAGGCGTGATGTTTGGTATGAAGTATCAAATCCAAGCCATGCTTGCCAACGGCAAGGGGCATATCCTTAACGTAAGCTCTATGGCTGGTCTTGGCGGTGCACCAAAAGGTGGTGCTTATGTAGCGGCTAAACACGCAGTTGCGGGACTAACGCGTACTGCTGCGGTTGAATATGGTCGTTTAAATGTGCGCTGCAATGCCATATGTCCGTTTTTCAGCCCAACTAACATACTCAATGTAGATGGGTTTAATTCAGAAAAAGATCGTGCACGTATGGCAATGGGGAGTCCAATGAAGCGCTTAGGCGACCCGCAAGAAATGGTCAACGTAATGTTAATGATGCTGTCACCTGGTAACACTTACATGAACGGTCAAACCATTGCTGTTGATGGCGGTGTATCTGCTTGGTAAGACGCTAGGCTTCAATTAGTGCACTGTACATCAGTGCACCCTGTTCTCAATTTAAACTTACTCACCCTATAGGTATAACTACAAATACCTATGTATCGACCCACAGATTTTTTTCTGTTTTCCCTTGGGTTTTAATTACAACCGTTCAAACACATCGACTTATTATTAACCGAGGAATTAACCATGTTGAAAATAGTTAAAACTTCTATCGCTATCGCCGCTGTT
>CAXRGW010000059.1:0-57434 GCA_964230255.1 Alteromonas sp. | reverse complement strand
GTTCGCCATAAAGTAAACAAGAATAGGTAAATTGCCAGTCACGTTTGGTGTAAAGGACACATGATAATTGAGCTCATTGCTCACTAGGTCTGTGTAACCATCAATTGTGATTTCGCCAGCGCCGCCGTCAACCACAGTGTCATCGGTGTAAGCTTTGCCTTGCGCAATTTGAATAGAGCCTTTGATATCATCATAGAAAAACCCTTGTGCAAAGACGTCACGAAAATCGAGACTCAGTTTACGCACGAGTGAGTTAAGACTAAACAAGGTAAATATTCGCGAACCTTTATCACTTAACTCTGTGATATAACCGTCGGTAAGCTCCCAATCAATCTCACCTTCCAACTTGTCTAACGATACGGTCCAAGGCTGGCCTACCCAAGCCAATTCGAAAGCGAAATTTGCTTCGGAATCTTTTATCCCACTCTCAATCTGAGCCGATTGTAATAGACGGCCAAAATCGTCACTGATCACTACACCGGTGAATTGCGTGGTGTTAGTATCCCACTCACCAGTCGCTCGCAACTCGCCATCGGGACTGGAAAAAATTACCTGCGCAAATTCGTAGCCTCGCTCGGTCGGCATGCCGTCGACGGTGACCTCACCGAGCTTGAAACGCCCAAACTGGCAGTCTTCACAACGCAAACGCAAGGGCGGAAGTTGTTCAATCTGCCATTGCTCTGTTGATTTTTCAGCAATACTAAATTCTTCGAAGCGAACAAATTGCGCATTCAAATCTATCCCACGGGTTTGCCATTCATCATCAATATACAGCTCTAACTGCGCCTGTTTAGCCGTTAGGTCGATACTCCAATCGTTATCGCGTTGTTTAGCTTGAGCCCGGGCATTGGTAAGCTTGCGCGCGCCAACAAGCAATTCATTTGCTGTTACGAAAACTCGATCGGGTACGCCAATAATTGAATTCTGGTTATCGCTAATATCACTGACTATGGCATCGATAAAATTCGCCCAACCGTTCATATCTAATTGCTCAACATCCGCTGCAATGCTAAACCCCAGTCCCATACTGCTAACAGACTCTTCGCCTAACGCTAAGTGGGCACGAGAAAAGACAAGTTCTTTATGTGGCAATACGCCGTCAAAAAAGATCCCACTTGTTGAGGTAACTTTGAGCACAGTTGCCGTTCGGTCACCTTTTGCCGTGATTTTTACGGGTCCTAAACTCTCTTCTGCGAATGGCGCGGGTAAATCAGTAGCAACTCCATCGAAATTGGCATTAGCCGTTAGTTCATAGGTAAAGTTACCGCCACCTTCTAGTAACTCCAAGCGCACGGCCATGTCTGTTTCGCCACCTACATAGGGTGCCAGTACTGGATAATAAGTATCTATAATCTGGGTCATATCCCAGCGCCCAGTTATACCGATCTTGGAGCGATACACTTCACCAGCAAGACTACTCTCATTATCACCTGCTTGAGCATCCAATTGCCCACGCATCGAGATTTGCACCGGTTGACCAAATAACTCCGCATCTAAATCAGTCACGTGGACTTTGTCGTTAATGAAGGTGATACCGCCGCTAGCCTGTTGCAGTGCTAGCGCGACGGAAGGAAAAGTAATAACGTTGTGTTGTAATGAAACCGTGCCATTGGCCTTAACCTGGCCTCCATCCAACGGGATTAGCAGGGCTAAATCAGTCTTCAAGGCCCCATCAATTATCAACTCGCGACTCAATAAGGCGCCTAAAGTATCGGCCATCTGACTATCGAGCATCAAATCAGCCAACTGTTTGCCAGAGCCCGTTGCCAAGGCACCTATTTGCAAGGATTGCGCTTCGGATAGACTAGGGATCTCTGCCTCTAAGCGACTCAGTTCTATGTCTTTTAATTTTGAACTGGGGCTGCGCATCAGCAAACGATCATTTTCAAACAATAGGTTAATATCGAGGTCAGTTAGCGTTGGCCATTGAGGCGAAAACACAAAATCCGCGGCAGTAATGTCGACACTCGCTTGAAACACACCTTGATTTTCATTAAACGGAAAATCATCTAACTGTCCACGCCACAATACACTAGCGGAGTTCACCGATGCGTTTTTCGCCGTATCTTGGTTTTCTAATGCTCGAGTTAAGTATGATTTGGTATTTATGCCCATGTAATACACCGGGAATAACTCCGGTACTCTAGCCACGGGCAGCGATGAAATTTGAGTCAGTAACGATAAATCCTGCTGCTTAAACTGGTAGCGAAACTGTTGAGTAAACTCAACCTTGTTACTCTTAAAAGCAATATCGTCCGAGAACAGATACCAAGACGTGTCCGCGTTGTCTTGGTATAGGTATAAGCTTGCGTCAAATGCCTCCACCGCTAAACTGTCGTCGAGCAGGTTGCTCGAATCCATGACGGCATTCTCGGTGTGTAAATGAATACGCCCCTGATTCTTATACCAAGTGAATTCGGCTTGCAGATTGTCCAGGCCTGGTAAGGCTCCTATCGGTTGCCAAGAAAGCTCATCTAACCTTGCCCGCAGTGATATGCCCTGTTCACGTCCCTGCAATTGCAACTGTGTCAATCGTCCATTTACTGCTAACTCTTGCAAAGACTCTGTTTGCGCATAAGTCATCATTAGCGGCATCAACTCCACCAGCGGTGTTAAACTGATGTCTCCAATTAACGCCAAATGAACCGTACCACTCTGGTCTAAATGACCTGCGAAGCTCGTGATCATTGACTGGTCGTTAGCGGACAAAACCAGATCATTGATATTGAACAACCACCCGCGAGAATCGGGTACTGCGACAATTGCACCACTTTCAACGTTGGTAGTTAACACGGATTCATCTTGGGATTGCCATTTGAATTGACTCGGCGATAGCTGAACTTGCAAATCACTTAACTGACCATCTGAAATCGCAGCCCATAATGAAAAATTACCACGACTTTCCAGCAGTGTTTGCTGCTCGCTAGTAAGTTCATTAAACCAAGGCGCAAAATCGAGGTCATCACCACGCGCGTAGAAGGTGCCCTCTAGGGCATTCGCTTCACCGTATAAATCGAGCACAAAGCTCGCTGAGTTATTCGCTAATTCAGAGACTCGCAACTGACCAACAGCTTGGTGACGCTGGCCTTGGTTTATCCAGCTAACTGTCCGCAAGTCATAGCTCTGACTGTTGAGTTCTGTGTTAATGGTCAATCTTGAGTCGCTAACTGAAAAGCGCTGAAGTCGCTCAAGGAAAAGCTTATTCACCACAGTGATTGCATTCTGATCACCCCTAGAAGAGTCATCGAGCAGATGCGTGTTCACTATCATTGAAACACCATTAAGCTCAAACTGATTCGACTGGACGCTGAACGATTGGATTGACTCCCAAAAATTCAATTCAACGAACACGCGAGTAATGTTTAACTCTAGCGCTGAACTAGTCGAATCCTGCAGAGTGACATCGTTGAGCACTAAACTGGGACCGTGATCACCCCATTCTGCTGAAATAGATGCAATGCGCAGGTTAGCGTTGTAGTTGTCGCTAATATAGTTTTCAACTAGATGTTTGTTTTTATCCAGGTAAGGTAACGAAAAACGCAATAGGGAAATTGCCACTGCTGAAAGAACTAACAACAGTGCTATTAACGTCCATATTTTCTTTAATCCATAGGCTACATAGGCTTTGAAGCCCGTCACATCATTACCACGTCAAATTTATCCTGATTATACAGCGGCTCCTCTTGCACACTAATCTGTCGAGATACGAATACCTCTAATTCGGCCAACATATGCGATTCTTCGCCCAATAGCGCTTCCGCAACCGCAGGGGATGCATAAACAACAAACTTATCCGCATCATACGCGCGATTAACACGGACAATTTCGCGCATAATTTCAAAACAAGTGGTTTCAACCGTTTTTACCGACCCGCGCCCCTTACAGGCTGGGCACTCACCACACAAAACATGCTCTAAACTTTCGCGCGTGCGTTTACGCGTCATTTCAATCAAACCTAAAGCGGTAAAACCGTGAATGTTACTTTTCGCGCGATCCTTACTGGTTGCGACCTCTAGACTATGTAAGACCCGCCGTTTGTGATCTGGTTCCACCATATCAATAAAATCAATTAGGATCATGCCACCTAAATTACGCAACCGCAGTTGACGCGCGATCGCCTGTGTCGCCTCGATGTTGGTGTTGAAGATGGTTTCTTCGAGATTCCGATGGCCGACGAAAGCACCGGTATTGATGTCGATTGTCGTCATAGCTTCGGTTTGATCAATGATCAAATAACCACCACTTTTTAGATCCACTCGACGCTCTAGGGCTCGCTGTGTCTCGTTTTCAACGTCGTAAAGGTCGAATATTGGGCGTTCACCTTTGTAATACTCAAGCTTCTTGCTCAGCTCTGGCACATACTCTTCGGTGAAGCTTTGCAGTTCTTGAAAACTCAGATTTGAATCGATTCTGACGCGGTCAATCTCGGTGCCAACAAAATCTCGTAATACTCGTCTAGCCAAGGGCAAGTCTTCATATAAAACATGAGATTTCTTGCGCTCCATGCGCTGCTGAATTTTCGACCACAAGCGACGCAAAAACTCTGCATCTTGAGAGAGTTCGACTTCACTGACACCTTCAGCGGCGGTGCGGAGTATAAACCCACCATTCTCGTCGCAAAACGCCTCGACCAAATTCTTTAATCGCTCACGCTCTTGTTCATCTTCAATGCGCTGAGATACGCCAACATGAGTAACGCTGGGCATAAACACTAGGTAGCGCGAGGGAATAGTTATATCAGTAGTTAATCTAGCGCCTTTAGTGCCGATTGGATCTTTGACAACCTGCACAACGATATCCTGGCCATCACGCACGAGCTCGCGAATGTCTTTTTTAGTAATATCGCTGGTCGACACTTCACCCACTATTTCATCGTGAATAACAATGTCAGAAGCGTGCAAAAATGCCGCTTTTTCAAATCCAATATCCACAAATGCTGCCTGCATACCGGGCAATACGCGACTTACTTTACCGCGGTAAATATTGCCGACAATACCTCGCTTGGTGTGCCGCTCTACGTGAATTTCTTGCAAAATACCGTTTTCGATTAATGCAACTCGAGACTCTGATGGCGTTACATTGATCAATAACTCTGCACTCATGCATTTACCCCAAATTTCTGTAGCATTATTTTTGTTTCTACCATTGGTAGTCCGACAATTGCACTATAGCTACCGTTAACACGTTGCACAAACTGGCCGCCAAGCCCCTGAATACCATAACCCCCCGCTTTGTCTTGTGGTTCTCCTGAATCCCAGTAACGCTCGATATCACGCTTTGCAAGTTCACAAAAAGTGACTTGTGCCGCTATCACTTGGGTCTCAGTAACACCATTTTGCTGGCAAGCTATCGCGGTTAGTACTGTATGAGTAGACCCGCTTAATAGCCGCATCATTCGCGCAAAATCTGTAAAATCTTGGGGTTTACCTAGAATAGTCTGCCCGGTTAGAACAATCGTGTCTGCCGCCAATACGACTGTATCGGCTTTGATACTTACTTGAGCGGCTTTCCACACTATGTCAGCCTTACTACTCGCGAGGCGCAACACTAGATGCTCGGGTAGCTCCCCAGAGACTGGGGACTCATCAATGTCAGCCGTTATCACATCGAATTGATAACCCATCATTGACAACAACTCAAAACGCCGCGGTGATTGCGACGCTAAAACTAAATGGCTCATGAACTAACTCACCTTGAGTCTGCGTCTGGTCCGACGCAGAAGCCAAAATGCCCACGGCCAAATTAGCATGGAAGTTAAAACAGGCCATAAATAGTCAAACTGAAAATAGATGCCTGTAATTAAATGCTGCAGCCAAAAAAGCACTAGGTGATACAGGGCACCCAAAAGCGCTATCACAATAGCCTGCTGCCATACTGAATAGTTGCGCAAGCGTTGATAATTAGCCGCTAATACATAAATAGCAATACTCAGTGCAAAGCTGTGGATACCAAGCGCAGTACCCAATAAAATGTCCATCGCTAGGCCACAAATAAATGCTACCCCAACGTTTACTCGGTTGGGCAAAGCCATGGTCCAATAAGCCAGTACCAACAGCACCCAATCAGGTCGATATACATCTGCTTGAATGGGCATCGGCATAATTTGCATGACCAGTGCAATGATTAGGCTAAGTGAGATGATGCCAATATGCCGATTAATCATTATCGCGCCTTACAGTAATCGCTGTGTTGTCATCAGAGTCTTCGGTAGCTTCTGGTTCCGCTTCAGGCCAAAGCAACATAAGGTGTTTCAAGCGGTCGAGCTTAGCAAGTGGTTGGGCACTGATACTCGCAAAAGGTCTGGATTCATCGCGTATAACATTAGTCACTTGAGCGACGGGATAACCTTCAGGAAATACATTTCCTAGCCCCGACGTTACCAAAATATCCCCTACGTCAATATCGACACTGTGTGCGACATGTTCCAGATATAATTCATCCAGTGTGCCACTGCCGGTGACAATAAAGCGGATACTATTGCGTTGCGACCGGACGGGGATAGCGTGAGTTACATCGGTAATTAGCAAGACTCGGCTGGTGGTAGAACCTACTTCTATGACTTGACCAACAACGCCTTTATCATCTAAGACTGATTGCGACACATACACATCGTCAGTATTGCCTTTGTTAATCACGATTTGATGGCTAAATGGATTATTATCAACCGCCATTAGTTCAGCTACCGTTTTACGCATTTCTTGGCGCAACGGAGCGGCAAGCAATGCTCGGAGCTGATCATTCTCATTTTTTAACAGTTGAAAACGTTGTAACTGCTCGTTGGCCAATAGCAGTTGGTTGTTTAGATATTCGTTTTCGGCAATTAATTGTTGCTGTGAAGTGACCCGCTCAGCACTCCAATTCAGCATTTCACCGGGTAAGTTCGCGACGTATTGCAGTGGACTCATTAACGAGTTCAAGTAGCCTCGAGTAGAGCTGAACCCGTCAAACTTGTGGTCGACAATGATTAACGCAATCGACATCACCAACGCTAAAGATAAGCGATTGTTAAGTGATGGGCCGCGCGTAAATATTGTCTGCATCTAAAACTCATAAGCGGCAAATCTAACTTTACCGCCTTGGCTAGGGTTTATTCGTAGCTAAACAAGTCGCCGCCATGCATATCAATCATGTCGAACGCTTTACCGCCACCACGCGCAACACAAGTTAGCGGATCATCAGCTATAACTACTGGAATTCCAGTTTCTTCCATGAGTAATCGATCTAGATCCTTTAACAATGCACCACCGCCAGTAAGGACCATACCACGCTCAGAAATATCAGATGCGAGTTCTGGTGGAGATTGCTCAAGTGCAACCATAACTGCCGAAACGATACCTGTTAGCGGCTCTTGCAGCGCCTCTAAAATCTCGTTGCTGTTAAGTGTGAAGCCTCGCGGAACACCTTCAGCTAGGTTGCGACCACGCACCTCAATTTCTCGCACTTCCTCACCAGGATATGCAGCGCCAATTTCATGCTTGATTCTTTCGGCCGTTGCCTCTCCAATCAAACTACCGAAGTTACGGCGAATATAGTTGATGATCGCATCGTCGAATTTGTCACCGCCAATGCGTACGGAAGAGGAGTAAACAACACCGTTCAGTGAGATGATTGCGACTTCCGTCGTACCGCCACCGATATCAACAACCATAGAGCCTGTTGCTTCGCTGACCGGTAAGCCAGAACCAATCGCTGCAGCCATAGGTTCGTCGATCAAAAATACTTCGCGCGCACCGGCTCCCATCGCTGACTCTCTAATGGCACGACGTTCCACCTGTGTTGATCCGCAAGGAACGCACACCAAAACGCGAGGACTGGGGCGTAAAAAGTTATTGTCATGCACTTGCTTGATAAAGTGCTGTAACATTTTTTCAGTGACATAGAAGTCGGCAATCACGCCGTCTTTCATCGGCCGAATTGCACGAATGTTACCTGGGGTACGTCCGAGCATTTGTTTCGCTTCAGCTCCAACCGCAGCAACGCTTTTGGGTCCCCCTGCGCGTTCTTGGCGAATTGCCACAACAGAAGGTTCATTTAGAACAATCCCTTGATCTTTAACGTAAATTAAGGTGTTTGCTGTTCCGAGGTCGATAGACAAGTCGTTAGAGAACATGCCTCGCAGCTTTTTAAACATGAAGTGCCTTTATCCTGTGAAATTTGACGGTGGTGGGAGCCACCAATCGCAGCTACCCAAAATATCCCAACACTTTACCAATCAAGCCCTTTAACAGCAAGCGCTGGCTCAGGGTTGTCAAACAAAAAACTAAGCTCAAGAAGTGGTTAACTAGAACACTTCGCGCCAGTGAATTGTTCTATCATTGCCTCGGTAAATACCGAAAGAGACAATACCCGCTGGAAAGTCGTTGTTATCAATTATGCCGTACTGATTTCAATCAAAATTTAAATGACTGGACCACGGCGCACCCGAAGTTGGATCAAGACTAATCGAAATAGTTCCGCGTACGCGTTCACCACTTGCATATCGCCGCCACTCTGACTGAGGTTAATTAGCGTACAGCTGTCTTGAGTGTTAGTTCGCCAACCATCGGCAGTGAAGTATTCAGCGATTAAAGGTACCGATAGACTCTGTGTTCTAGGCCCGTACGTATAGCCAATAATCAGCCGACCATGACGTTGCTCAGTACCTTGGATATTGTCTATCGAGAAGTCCTTACAGCTGGAGGGGTAGCTGCTCTGATAACAAACACCATCGGAGTCAGTGAAGAAACCCGCAGTAAGTGTGAGGTTCAATGGACTTTCAAATGTTGCCGCCGTTTGCGCCGTTTTTATCTACTTAAATTCACTGTATAGCACCGCCACATCAGCAATAACATCATCTCTAACTCGCCGTCGGTAGAGAAAGTGGACACTGGATCAGGAAAAACATCTACACATTGAACGGCTATCGCATGAGAAGACCACAATACTATTACTGCTGCACCTAGCTATTTAATTTATGGTTGCTCCTGCATAGCATCTAAAGAGACCTGTCGACTTACAATTAACTCACCTACAACACATTGCCCAACACTAGAAAATCGATAGTAATTATTAGCAACGCCATCTTTGTTAACTGTTTCTGTAGTGCAAGCGGCCGAGTAACTGCAACCGATTAAACCGTCAATATTGCTGAATGAGTTAGGACTCGTAAAGGTTGCGTTACAATCCTGAATCGGTGCATTCAGTGGAAACGCTTGCAGGAGGATAACCTGTGCACCACTCTGCGCAGCAGTTAACGCGCGCAAACCCGCTACTTCGACCACCGTGGTTTGTGATGTGGCAGCCAACATTCGCGTCAATGTTACACCTAAAAGCGCCAACACTATGATGACGAATAGCGATATGATCAACATGCTACCGCGTTGTCGGTTTGGACGAATATTAGGGTACATTGGCAATATGAACCTCGTGGTTATAATCCAAAATTTCTTCATTTCGTTCGAAGCGCAATCGAATTTGAATAACAGAGTTAGTCAGTAAACTAGCGTCTGAGATCCGAAACGGATCGTCACTGTTTGCCGCTTGAGAATTTGGGTTATTGGACAATTGATTGACAACAAACTCGGCCATAAGAGTACCGCCAGTATTGAAAACTGGTTGCGACGTCGACAGATCCGTTTGATAAAAGTAAACCGCGCCATCTCTAACACAATAACTGTGCGCCTCAGTCGAAAAATAAACGCGTTCAGCCGGTGAGTCGGTTGCAAATGCACCATTTACTTCTAGTTCAGCTTTGTTGTCTGGATCGTCTAGCGTACTGCAACCGGTGTCAGTACCATCATCACTACAAGACAAGATAGCCTGATTGCGATTGCGGTTGGGATCATAAACATCACTTTCACTTGTAGGATATATGACTGCAAACGTTTCCCCTATGCTAGGAACATACGCATTGCCATTTATGTCCCCCATTTCCACCACTTCTAAAGTCGTGTCGCTACTGGGTTGAATAGGGGCCTCGAGATAGAAGGTGCTGTATTCAATTGGCACTAACTGTAAACAATGCACACTGGAATCACCTGAGACCCGAACACTGTTGGGTATCGCATTTCTAATATCGCGGGTTAAACGCTCAATGAGGAATCGACTGTCCCCCAGCAACTGCTCCCGCTCGGTAATGTCAGCAAAAATACTCATGCTTGAGCGGATGAATCCACTGATTCCGATGGAAATAATAGTTAGAATCAACAGTGTGGTAATCAATTCAATTAATGTAAAACCAGCATGGCGTCCCATTAGTAATTCGCTCTAAAACTAGTAAAAGGAATTTGGTCACCGCCCGGTGTAGTAATCACAATACGAATAAGCTTTTGATTACCGATTAACGTCCCGCTATCTAGCACACCATCTTGGTTGAGATCATCGTCATTAATTCCATCAGCATTGTCGTCGTAAAACACGGATACTTGAGCTCGAAAGCCTTGATAGAAATTTCCATTTGGACCACTGAGAGATTGACCAAGTGAGTTTGTAATATTGCCGTCAGTAGCGTCTAACCCATTGTAATCGTCGATATCATCAAAATTATCTCTTAACTCACCTGTATCGCTTCCCAAACTTCCGCTGGTGGAGCAAGGATCTGATTCATTACACCGTTCAGTACCGCCAATAAAATCGGAATTTTCATCAAATGCTTTGGCATTTATCTCGCTGAGTAAACTCTGACCCAGCTCAATGGCTTTTACCTGCCATATGGGATCAATACTTTGCCTTGATTGATTCGCAACAAGGGTAGTAACCAAAGTCAAAGAAACGGCAAATACGACAATTCCGGCAATCAATTCGATTAATGTGAAACCACGCGTTCTAAGTTTGATAACATCAACACACATGAATATAACCTTGAGGTTCGATGCAAACAGACGCCCGCGTTTCGGCTTCAAAGTTGATTTGGCAGCCATCAGCGCAATTACTGATGCCATTTAAAGGTCGACCCTGGCCGTCAAATCCAATAAACGAAACACCAGTGTTGCCATTATCACTTGCTGTTATCGACACGCCCTCATCTGCGATCTCTGTGCTTGTAGTCGATAAGAACTCTGCACTCGTGTCAATAGAGTTTGCACAAGTACTGACTTGGTTACCGCCAGCATAATTTGTGGTGGGCGGACCAAAAGCAGGATTTAAAGCACCGCTGACGATATTAATCTGGTAACAAAATCCGGTTCTGCTGTCTTGCATAGCGCGTTGTTGCATATTGCGTAAAGCACTGATCAAGCGATTCTGATAAGTAAACTCAGCAAAACCACTGGAGCCACTAAAGCGCCCCACAGCAACAACACTAATTATACCAATCAATAAAACAACGGTAATTAGCTCAACAAAGCTGAAACCATTTTGTTTAAGAGAAAGCGACCGGGAACCCGATCGCTTCGGAAGGTTTTTCATCCACTGCGACCGGCCTTTATTACAGGCATTCTTGCGCACAATGACGAGCCACCCTTTTCGGGGTAGGACTACTTAGCAGCCGTCATCTTGAACGGTAATCACTGGCGCTGTGTTTGCATCTGCAGCTTCAGTATAAACAACCTGGCACTGATCTGCTTGCGTGGTAGTTGGCGCTTTTCCTTCAGGAGTGATTACAAATGTGCCTGCAGAAACTGCTGCATCGCTGCTGTTAGTCAAAGTCCAATCGGCATCTTCTAGCGTTGCCCATGGCGCAATGTTACCAATTACGATGCCTGATAATGCTGCAGGATAACCATAGTTAGTTTCTACGATAGCGCCATTCACTGAAACTTGCGTATCTCCAGGAGTTGGACCTTGGCCATTTTCAATTGCTTGCTCGCCGGCAATTGCAGACTTTGCATAAACGAGTTGCGAGCCACTTTGAAGCGCGGCTTTAACACCTTGCAAAGTAGACTTGCGCGCATCGCCTTGTAAGTCGATGAAACGTGGCGCTGCAGTCACCGCCAAGATCCCCAAAATAACAATAACAATGATCAATTCAATCAAAGTAAAACCACGTTGTTGCATGTTTATTTCCTCAAAGTTAACTAATTAAATTTAGTATTATTATTATCCATAAAAAACCGTACCAGCATCCCAGCGAATACGTTAATTGTTGCCATTATTAGTATTGTTACTAAAAACAATAACTTGGCCAATACGCGGATCATAGATAAAACCGTTACCTACTGTGTTATCTACCGGCTCTATCGTCCGATTTCTAATCGTTGCAGTTAAGTAGTAATAACAAACATCGTTGTCACCTGAGCCTGTTCCTTCACTCAAATTGGTGAAATATCTGGCCTCCTCAAAAGGCCTTTCATTCCAATCCGAGGAAATCGTTGGCGCACTGGCCATTATTAAATTGAAAACACTTTCACAGTCTAAAGTAGATAACGCATCGTCCTCTGAACTACTGTCATTATTCAACTGTCCTGTTGGATATCCCGTATCTTTATCAATACCCACTCGGATCCCATCGATAGTCACAAAAGTCTGATTGGTCCCTTCGTTATCCTGCGGGCGTGCTTCCAACTCCCATTGTGCTCGCACAAGACCCACCGCGGTAGCGAAGCCACCAGCAACCCCTTCAACCGTAGCGTCTTCAGCATCCTCGGTTACATTGAGATAGCGCGGTATTGCCACCGCAGCCAACAAGCCGAGTAATACAACTACTATTACCAGCTCGATTAACGTGAAACCTCGTACATTCTGAGGTCGGCTCGACGTAGGTGAGCTTGGTTTTTGCCCCGCTAACTGCTGCCAAGTCATAGCATCTCCATGAGAAATCAATTGTTTAGTCATTTCGTTCCACTCTACCGCTATTCACATAATAGTCAAAATAAGGGCCAGTTGACAGCCTGAAGCGGCATCGCTGCTGTGTTTCGCCATTTTCATTCACCCCATCATCATAATATTCGGAAATAACCCGAAAATCATCGACTCTGGACTGCATATTTAATAGCCCTTGCCATACTCTCTCACAGCCTTCATTGTCATTACCAACATAAGGCCATCCCTTACGAGACATACGCAAAGGCTGTCTACCGGTTTCTTTACCCTGAAAATCATACTGAACCATAATAATCATCTGTGGCCTTCCCTCGGCTTGCCACTGCCAATGTGCGTTGATGGTATTGCTGGTAAATTGCTGAGCCAAGTTATCCATCATTTCAGCATGAACATTGGGTTTCGAATCATTAAAATATATGACCGCAACCACTATTAACACTACAAACAGCACAACAATAACGATTTTGCTATAAACGTTGCTAAGCGTGCTGTCTGAGACGTCATTTGGCTTCATTGTCCGCCTCCCCGAATTGCACCCATCAAGTCCCACATTGGCGTAAAAATACCTAGCGCCAAAACCAACACCATACCAGCAACAATCACGATCAGTATTGGCTCTATCTTTGACGTTAAGCTTTTCACATCATAATCAACCTCACGCTCGTAGTAGCTGGCGGTTTCACCGAGAAGTTCGTCGACGCGCCCAGTTTCCTCTCCCACGCTGATCATTTGCATAACTAGCGGTGTAAACAATCCGCTGGCATTGGCCACACGGGTTAGGTTTTCACCGCGTTCTATTGCGCGGCGCATATCCAAAATTCTACCCGCCATAAAGGCATTACTAACCGCATCCGCGACTAAGTTAAGCGCAGTGGTCAATGGAACACCAGCTTTAAGCATCATCGCGAAACTACGCGAAAAACGACCGAGCAGAGAACGCTCAATAATCGAACCGACAACAGGTAAACGCAGTTTTAATCGGTCCCAATTCCAACGTCCTTTCTCAGTTTGTAAATAGCGGAATACAACAGCAACAATCACTAACAAACCTCCGATAATAAAGGGGTATTGGGTCAGGAAAAAATCTGACATACCCATTAAAAATCGAGTCATCAGTGGTAACTCAGCATCAAATTTGCTGAACATCCCAGCAAAAATCGGAATTACCCAAATATTCATTACAATTAACGCTAAAACCAACGCAATGATTACAAACATAGGATATCGAGTAGCCGCTTTTATCTGTTTGCGGGTTTCTTGTTCACGTTCTAGGTATTCTGCCAGTTGCAAGAAGGCTAGATCCAATTGACCGGTATTTTCACCAACGTGAACCACAGCAACGAATAACTGGGTAAACACTTTGGGATGTTGGTTCATCGCTGAGGATAAGTTGCGTCCCCGCTCTAGCTGCTCAATGACATCTTGTAGTGCAACTTTCATTCGCAGTGACGTAGTTGTATCTGCAAGACCAGCAACTGAGCGCAATATTGGGATGCCCGCACGAGTTAGCGAGTACATTTGTCGCGCGAATATAACCAAGTCGTCAAGCCTCACATTCGGCGTCAAGAAATTTATTTTTTTCGCCGTTTCTTGGCTTGAATCGCTGCTGGAACCCTCAAGAATTTCTATTGGTACTATGCTTCGCGATGCCAACATTTTCGCTGCTGTTGATTCGTCTACAGCATCAATTACACCACGTGTTAGCTCTCCATCAGTTTGGCGCCCCGTATAAGAATACTTAGCCATCAGGAATGTCCTCCAAACTCAAACCGCCGTCTAATCCTTTTTGCGGTTTTGGTGAGGAACCTAGTGATTGCCCTTTTACATCTTGAGGAGTCTGTAGTTGCCCCAAATGAGACGTTTCATCAAGTTGATAATCAACATCGCGTTCAGCCACAATTTCAACTAACTTCAACACTTCTTCTACCGTAGTCACACCCATTTTTGCGTATGTTAGTGCCGTATGTGCTAATGGACGATAACCTTTACTTTCTCTTGCAGCTTGGGAGAAGAGTTCTGTGTCGTTAGTCTTTAATGCGGTCATCATTTGCTCATTCATTTCGAGCAATTCAAATACACCCACTCGGCCACGATAGCCCGTTTGATTGCATTTTTGGCAACCCATACCGCGCTTAAATGTTATATCACCAGCCGATTCATCGATATGATTTAACCAGAACAACTCATCTTCGTCGGGTTGATAGTCAACCGTGCAATTATCACACACCCGTCGGACGAGGCGTTGCGCAACAATTGCGCGAAGCGAAGTGGCAACCAAATAACCAGGCGCTCCCATATCTAGTAAGCGTATTGCACTACTGATAGCGTCGTTGGTGTGCAATGTAGATAACACTAAGTGACCGGTCAATGCACCACGTAAACCTATTTCTACTGTCTCATGGTCACGCATCTCACCCACCATGATGATATCGGGATCTTGACGCAAAGTAGTGCGCAAAATACTGCTAAATGACAAGTTTATCTTATTGTTAACTTGTACTTGGTTGATCCGCGGTAGTCGATATTCTACGGGCTCTTCAACAGTGATAATTTTCTTAGCGGCTTGATTTAATTCACTCAATGCACCGTATAGGGTTGTTGTTTTACCAGAACCCGTAGGCCCTGTAACCAGAACCATCCCATACGGCCGTTTCAAAAGCGTTCTAAAGCGGGCAAGGATGGTATTAGGCATCCCTGTTTGATCGAGCGTAAGCATGCCCGCCGATTGGTCAAACAAACGCATTACCACCGATTCACCAGCTTGTATTGGCATTGTAGACAAACGCACATCAACGCGGTGCCCTTTTACCCTAACGTGGGTGCGACCATCCTGTGGTAGGCGTTTTTCCGAAATATCCATGCCTGCCATAAGTTTTAGACGCAACACTAGCGCAGCGGCAATATTCTTTTCTTTAATTATCGTCTCTTGTAAAACCCCGTCAACCCGCTGGCGAATGCGCAATTGGTTTTCATCGGGCTCAATATGAATATCCGATGCTTTTGCTTTGATCGCATCTTCAAAGATCGACTGTAGTAACTTAGCAACCGCGGTATCACTACCCTCGTTGAGCTCACCAGTTAAGTCGAATTCATCTTCAGTTTCGTATTCTTCGGCTAACTCTTGTGCAAACGATGCGATTTCTTCGGTCTTACGATAGAAGTTATCATATGCACCGAATAGTTGCGCTTCACTCACAACCGCAACTTTCACCGGTTTCGCCAACAGTTCATTGAGATTATCAATGGCTGCCAAATCCGCAGGATCACTCATTGCCACGAGTAAATGATCAACGTTATCCTCAAGAACTAAGGCGCGATAGCGGCGGGCTTGAATTTCAGGCAACAGTCTGACCGCATTTGGATCGACGCGGTGCTGATCAATATCAATAAGCCGAACTTTCAAGTGCTCAGACAACAATTGCAATAACTGGGCTTCGCTAACCAATTGCATTTCAATCAGTGTTGCACCTAATTTACGGCCACTTTTGCGCTGCTCGGCAAGTGCTTCCATCAATTGATCATTGGTGATCAATTCATTTTGCACCAATAGGTCACCTAATCTGATCCGTTTCTGCTGACTCATTGGTTACCTACCAAAAGACTAATTCGCTGTTGAACAAATCGTTGTACGTCACGACTTAACTGATTCATGCTTGCAGCTTGCTGATACGCCGTCAGCGCCTGTGCTGAAGCATTTATGCGTTCGCTCGCAATGGCTAACCCCAACCACCAGCGGGCTTGGTCAGGTTGTAACTGTGTAAGCCGTAAATAATCTGCATGCGCAACGTCATATTCAGCTAATTGGTCGGCCATTGATGCCCTTACACCCAAAAATTCTGCGCTCACGGATGGCAATGGGACCTCGGTATTCAATACCGTAAATGCCGCAGCAACTTGCTGTTGTTGTTTCAATAGTCTCGCTAGCATCAGTCGCATGCTAGCGTCTTGTGGATATAGTTGTATGCCAGCATCCAATACCACTCGGGCACGTACGGCTTGGTCCTGAGCGAAAAGCAAGGCTGCCAGCTTTTTACGCGCAGCCGTATTGGATGGTTCTTGCGCAATCAATTGCTCCAACAACTGAATGGCAAGTTGATCTTGTCCTGCCCGAACCGCGGCTAAAGCTTGATCCCGAAGTGCTGGCGTGTCGTTCGCGGCTGCCGCGCTCTGTTTAGAAAAAACACTTGATGTTTCAGGTTCAGGTGGCGCGCTAGTACTTGCTACCACCGTGATTTTTGCGGGCTCATTTACTCGGGTAGGCACAGAAGGCGGCGCAACTGCAACAAGTGTTTCGCCACTCTCTACAATATCCTCTGTTATTGGTTCGGGTTCAATGTCTCCCTCTAACGTTGCTGCCGACTCGCTTATCGTTACAGACGTTATATTAGATAGTTCTGCTGCAGTTTCTTGCTGCTCTTCAACCGGTTCAGTGGGTTCGCTTCTGACTACCATTGGTTTAACTGGTGTTATCTCAGCAGGAGCCTCTTCCGACTCTGTAGGTTGAGAAATCGTTATTTGTAAGGGCTTGCTTAACAAGAGCCACCCAAGCATGGCTACGAGCAGCAGCACCAATACAGCAACTATTAACCAGCGGATAGGAAACTTCTTGGTCTTAGCCGAAGGCTGATAAACTGCAGACACGCCATTTTCATCCGCCTGACGATCCTCTAGGTCCTTGAGCATTTGGTTAACTACACTCATTGCCTACTCCAAGGTGCAAAATACACCAGTAAAGTAAAAGCAAAACACATGAGTAAAGCTAAAGTCCAGATCAACCAGTAGTGTTGTTTTATTGGCTTGACGGCCTCCGTATCGGCTATCGCAGAACGTATATCATCGATATCAATGCGATTGCGCCCTTGTCCATAAGCAAGCATTAATGCTTTATGGCATAAAACATTCACAACTCTAGGCGTGCCGTTACTCGCTTTGAACAGCATTTCAGCGCAGCGTTGATCGAATAAATCAGAGCCGCTGTAACCCGCCACTCGCATACGGTGTTGAACATATTGATGGACTTGATCAGCATCCATGAGGCGCAAAAAATAGCTAAAGGTGATGCGCTGTTTAAGTTGTCGCAATTCTGGTAGTGCGAGTTTTTCATCTAGTTCTGGCTGACCAAACAGTACGACTTGCAAAAGCTTGCGCGACTCAGTTTCTAAATTAGTCATTAACCGCAGAGATTCAATTGACTCAACGGGCAGTGCTTGGGCTTCGTCGATGATTAAAACAACGCTTTTGCGCTCCTGGTGAATGTTAATCAAACGCTGTTGAATACGTTGAGTGAACTCTTGTTGATCGCTATTTTCAGTGAGTTCAACACCCAATTCTGTAGCAACTGCACGTCTCAACTCTACAGGTGATAGCATTGGGTTAGGTATGTATGCTGAAACAAAGTGGTCGGGCATTTCATTGAGAATTTTGCGACAGATAAGGGTTTTTCCAGTGCCCACTTCTCCTGTCACCTTAATAAAGCCTTCACCTGTTTTTAACGCAGTCATAAGCACTTGCAGAGCCTCTTGGTGACTCGGCAAGCCAAAAAAATACTGCGTGTTTGGAGTTAAAGTAAATGGTAATTCTCTAATCCCGAAGTGATATAGGTACATGCCTAATCCACGTATAACCAATCAGCCATTTGCTCTTGGCTCATCTGTAGTTGTTCAGACCACGTGCCAACGCCCACTACAGTTGGCTTCAACAAGATAATAAGCTCACTCTTAACTTCTTTATCGCTGCGATTCTTAAACAACTCCCCGAAATAAGGAATATCGCCAAGTAAAGGTGTCTTGGAACTAACCTCAGTAATACTCGATTGCATCAAACCACCAATAACTACGATTTCACCAGAGTTAGCACGTATAACAGTATCCGACTCACGTATGGTGCTTTGCGCTAATGGCAATACAATTTGTTCTTGGTTCAGCGTCACAACCTTTTCTTGTTCTTGAGTCTCAATCACTGACGGATGAATGTGCAGCAACACACTACCTTGCTCATCAATTTGCGGTGTAACATCTAACGCAATACCCGAGAAGAATGGTGTTAACTCAATATCTGGTACTACTGATGTAGTAGTTGAAGTAATCGTGTTTTGGCTCGATACATCGGTGACAAAATATTCGTCATCACCCACTTTAATTACCGCTTTTTGATTGTTGGTTGCTGTAACGCGAGGGCTTGAAAGAACCTGAACGTTGCCTTGGGTAGAAAGTAAATTCAGTACGCCAGAAAAATCCTGATTCAAAAATGAAAGGCTAGTAATACCACCTAAAGCTGCCGTTACTTCATTGCCCAATGTTCCCCTTGAAGTAGAGAATTCAAAGTCTGTACTCCCAGCATGCGCTAACACTTGATTCCAGTTGATGCCTTGTTGGTACTCGTCATTCAGTGAAACTTCAAGGATACGAGCTTCGAGCACAACCTGACGCTGCAAATTAGTCTCCGATACTTGCAAATATTCACGTACAGATTTCAATTCCTCAGGCATAGCGCGTACGGTAACTAATCCAGCTTGCGGTGTTACAAACACAGTGCGTCCTTCAGTATTGCCAATCATAGCTTGTAACGCACCTTGCAAATCTTCCCAAAAATTAGTTTCCGTTCGGGTACTGATAACCGTGCCGTTGACGTTATTGTTCAAGCCGCCACCAAGGTTATTACTATTTTGGCTGTTACCACTGAAGTTATTTAGCGCACCGTTACCACTATTAAGATTGCCGCCTTGGGATTGTGAAACACCACCGGAAATAATGCTTGTTTGCGTTGCGCCGTCTCTTTGCATCAGCAAGTAGTTAATATTAAAAGTCTCTGTGCGCATGCCAGCTGGACGAACGCGATATATAGTGCCTTGACGATCAATATCAAAACCATATAACTCGGCGACCAAATCAAATACCTGATCCAACGAGACTTGTTTCAAACGCATTGAGATAGTGCCTGCAACCTCTGGATGGATAGCCACGCTGTAGGGTGTGTCAGTCACTAAACCCGCGAAAAAAGCGGAGGCATCAACACTTTGTGCATTGATATCATATTTTTCACTGCCAAAAAGACCGGACTCTTGCGCGCTAGGTGGTGCTTGTAACGCTGCTGTCACAGCTGCTGGTAACTGTTGTAGTTCAGAGGCCTGATCGCGTTGAGATTGCTGCTCATTGGCAATCTGTTGTTGCAATTGCTCTTGGAGCGTAGTTTCAACATGACTTGGTGGCGTAGTAGAGCAGCCAGCCATCATCACTGTAGCGGCAAGCACAGCAGAGATCCAGCGCTTAATCGATGGATTGGCGTTTTGTGCTTTATTAGAAGGTTTCTGTTGCATTGCTCTTTATTTCACCCATTGAATTAACACGGAGCACCCGCTCCTCAAATGTGCCATTGAAAAACAGCTCGACTACAACTCTGTCTGTTTCAATCTGTTTGATTTTTGTACCTAAATGTTCATCACCTTCTCGCAGCGCTACCCCATTTATAACTGCAATCCGATGGCGTTGGGTCATTAATATAGCATCTAAGTTTAATCCGTTACTTTGTATCGCGTTGCCACTTAAAGCGGCATCCCCTGTCGGGGGGCGCGTAGGGTCTTTAATCGATTGTGCCGATGCATTGGCAGCGAAAAATAAGAGCGCGAAAAGCCCCAAAAATTTCATATTATTGAACCCCCATAAACGCGCGACTAGTACTCAACGTGAATAATTCCAACGTAATAGTCGCAGTGGGATAATCACTTACTTGGTAATCCAGCGAGCGCCAATAGATTTGGTACGGGTGGTCCTCTACTGTTTTCAAGTAGTTTAGTACATTCCCGTAACCGCCTTCGAAAACAAACCTGACACCATGTTGGTACAGCGGTAAGTCGGCATTTTCTGCATCATCGGCAAACACACTTACAGGCGCAATTGACGCCAGCTCTATGAGTTCAAGTCTATTCGCTGCATCAAGCATCTGCTCAATAACCAATGGCATTTGTTTCGCCGGAACTAGTTCCCGCATTTGAGTGGCAAATTCCAAATCCAGAGATTCAACACGCTGATTCAATTCAGCAATTCGCTCTTCTAACTTGCGATTCGGATCGTCTGCGATTGTTTCCTGTAACAAGGTTACGTTTTGCTCAGCTCGAATTAACTCAGATTCCTTAGTATTGAGCTCTGAGCTAACGCGTTTGTTGTTTTGCATTTGCGGCTCAATTAAAAAGGTAAAGCCGATAAACAAAATCAAAATTACGCCCGTAAAGATGATTAAGTTACGCTCTCTCTTACTCAACGCTAGGAATTGTTCATTTAACTTATCAAACATAATTAGCGCCCCTTCACATGTTGAGCGCGTGAGGTACTCAATGTGAAAAGCAGTTCGTCTTCCTGACGGAAAACCCTTGCTTGATCAAATTGCTTTCCGGAGAAATATTCGGTCCCACCTAGTCGACTAACCCATTGAGGTACAGCTTCTGGTTGCAGTGCTTGGCCATCAAAAATCATACTGTCTTCGGTAACGCTTATTCTGGTTAGCCATAAATCATCTTGGTGTTGTTGAGCGAGCTCTCGCAACATTAAAGAAAAGCTGGTTGATTTAAGACTTTCTCGATCTTCAAGCGCAGCTTTAAGGCGTTGCTTGTCTTGCAACAAATCTTGCAGGCCGGCGAATACTGCTAATAGCTGCGGATCTTCTTTGCGCTCTTTTAAAGCTTGAGTTAACTCATCAGCTAAATTTTTCTTTTGATTGATATCATCTTGCAGCGTTACTAAGCGCTGTTGGTTTGTACTTCCTTGCAGTGTCAAACCAATACGAGTGCTAATTACCAGCAATAACAACACAATAAAAAGCGTCACAACCGCCCCTAAACTCATAAGCTCAAGTTGCGGTCTGTACTCCGGTAAGTAGAGGTTAATTCTTTGCTTCATGCAGCGCTCCCGGAAACCTGTTGTTGATCCCTAAGCACCAACAATGCTGCGCCGACACATTGAAAATTAGGGGCCGAAGCATCTCCAACGTCACTTTCTATAGTGAGTTCGAATGGCTCAACATCAACTCGCATAATATCTGCTATTTGCTGACCTATTGCGGCACTATTTGACGATTCGATATTATATAGGATGCGCCTAACAGGCGCTTGGCGTAACTGACTTTCGAAGTAATCCATAGAACGTTGCAGCTGCACAGTTAATGCATCCATAACACCCATTTTCAGTTCTTCAACAGAAAAGCTACCTAAATTTTCAAACCCTTTAAGGCTGCGCGAGAAATAAAGCGCCCCATTCTTTACAATGGCTAATTGGATGTCCTCACCTGCGCGCTGTGATAGCGTCATTACTGGCTCGTCTGTAGCCGGTAACGTTTCGCAATTGGTCAACTCTTCTACAGAAATATTGGTTAATTGAAGCCCCGCTCTAAGCGTAGCCTCAATAATTGCATCCACATCATCTCGCGTAACTACCGTCACATTGACATTACCACGACCTGCTGTTTGAGCAGGCGAATCAAAATAATCAAACGTCATCTCGCGTTTATCAACGCTAGTTAACTCTTTTACAGGCCAAGTCAGCGCTTGGCGTAGTTCAGTATCAGGTACCTGGGGTTTCTCAACTTGATAAATGTTGTAAGCATGCGAGCCGACTGAGACGCAACACCGTGCATTGCCAATCTTGTGCTTGTTAACCCAATTAGCGAGCTCTTTACGCCACTGCGCTGTAGACACTTCGTGGTACAAAACAATGACTGGTTGGGATTGTTGCTGATTGATTGCACAAAAACTTGCTGTATCTTCAGACAAGCTAACACCTACCGCGGCGTAGGGAGATTTACGTTGAAATTTTGATTTGATGTATTGTCGCCAACCGATTCGCATTATTATTTTGTATTCGCGCTGTCTGACCCAATTACACCAAAAATAGCAGTAAAGTGCTACTGTTAAAACCGATGTACAAAAATGAAATTCGTTATCTGACGAAATTGTGGTAACTATCTGATGAAAATAAAGAAAAACTGGCGACAAAGAAATAGTAACCAGCTTTTCAAAATTAGCGTTTGTTGTGTAGCAAGCCAAACTCCTTTTTAATTAACAGACAACTGCCATCAGCCAAGTTCGACGCATACAACTTCAGACCGCCTCCCGTTTCAAACGCTGATACATTGCGGTTTACGCTATCTACGTATTTATAATTTTTTTGTTGATTCGCCCAAGCAATGCAGGACTTTGTTTCAGACAAGGTACGCGTATATTCAAAGGTACAGTAGCCATCAGATGTAGGTGTGATAGTCATATTGTACTGAACGTCTGCGTCGGAGAAGTTTTGTTCGATAAAATAGCTTATCGGTTGGCTGTTAGGGTTTTCTGTAGCTGATAAACACGAGCGCCGTAATTATCACCAATGATAATCGTGTAGCATTTCGACTGTCGACAAACAAGCCGTATGCCCTTGCTGTTTTGCCAAATCGACCAGGACCTTTGCCTCCGCGGTTGCCGCGCTTAGTGAAAGTAGTAACGCTAGGCTAGCACTCAAAAAAGCCTCGCAGAGACGAGGCTTTTGAAATGCTGAATAAGGCCTAAAACGGGATATCGTCGTCAAAATCGAAATCGGGTTCAGCCATTGGCGGAGGCTGGTTACCTTGGTTTTGTGCCGGGCGCTGATTAGCATTGGGCTGTTGCTGATAGCCGCCCTGGTTTTGACTGCCTCCGTGCTGGCTACCTGCGTTTGGGCTTTGTGGGCGCTGTTGATAACCACCGCCTTGACCTTGGCCAGCGCCGTCTCCGCGTCCACCTAACATCTGCATCTGATCGGCGATAATTTCCGTCGTGTAACGATCTTGGCCTTGTTGATCCTGCCACTTACGGGTTTGCAACTTACCTTCAAGGTAAACTTGCGAGCCTTTTTTCAGGTATTCACCAGCTACTTCAGCGAGACGTCGGTACATAGTAACGCGGTGCCACTCAGTGCGTTCCTGCATATTGCCTTGTTGGTCTTTCCAACTCTCACTCGTTGCAATGCTTAAGTTCGCTACCGCATTGCCATTTGGCATGTAACGAATTTCTGGATCGTTACCTAAATTCCCGACCAAAATAACTTTATTGACGCCTCGACTGGCCATGAATTGTTTCTCCTAATTATTGTTTTTTGCTAGTGCATCTTGTGCGCGCTGCTGGTCGAACAGATGATCGACTTTTAAATACACAAGTTGTTGGTCTAATGCTGGATTAACATCCACAACACCTGGCACCCGAGTTAAGGTTTGACGAACTTGCTCTGCGCTAGTTGACGCATTGTGAACGCTTAGTGTAACCCGTTTTATCGATTGATGGGTATTGAATCTGAAAAATAAACTCATCCACAAAATTGACATCACAATCATCACAGCATACACCACTTCAATGCTAAACCAACTGGTAAGTAGGCCAGACAAAAAACCACCAAGGAATGCGCCGAAAAACTGGCTACTGGCGTAAACGCCCATAGCCGCGCCTCGCGCACCTGCCGGGGCAAAAACACTAACCAACGCAGGCATTCGTGCTTCCAAATAATTAAAGCCGGCAAAGAATAGGATCAACATCACGACTAAAGATGTTGTCGTCAGCTGTAATGAGGCTAATCCAGCAAATGCGACCGCCATCAACAGGATAGAAAACTGTAAGCTAATACCGGCTTTCATTCTTTGCCCGATCCGCATGATAAGACCGAGCAAAACAATTGAACAGAGCAGCACGGGTAGGTAAATCTGCCAATGCGTATCTATCTCAAAACCGACTTGGACAAGCAGTGGAGGTATTAATATAAACAGCGTTGTTATAAACATGTGCAGTAATGCAACGCTAAAATTCAGTTTTATCAGTGGCTGATGGCTCATTACAAAGCGCAAGTGTTGGGGCTGAGGCAGCGTTTCGGTGTTGACCTGCTGTTCTTTCGGTGTCGGTACCACAAACGCGACTAACAACATCGATACAATTGCCAATAGCGCTGTCGCCCAAAACAGACCAGACAAACCCCATTGCCCTGCGAGCAAAGGCCCAATAAGCACGGCTAAGTAAAAAGACATACCAATTGAAATACCAATAATTGCCATGACTTTGGTGCGCTGCTCGGCACGGGTAGTATCTGCAGCAAGGGCCATAACAGATCCTGCTATGGCACCCATGCCTTGCATGATACGACCGACAACCAAACCCGTCATTGTGTCTGCCATAGCCGCTACCAAACTACCGAGCGCGAACAGCGTTAAGCCCATCAATATAACGGGCTTGCGGCCAATCTTGTCTGACAGCATGCCCAATGGAATTTGTAAAATAGCTTGGGTGAGACCATATCCACCGATCGCGAGCCCCAACCAAAGCGGTGAAAAACCTTCTAGTTCAACAGCCGCAACAGCGAGCACAGGCATCACCATAAAGAGGCCGAGCATACGGGACATGTAGACTGCAGCCAGAGAGAAGGCTGCGCGATATTCAGCTGCGTTCAATTATCTTTTCTTTACTACATTATTGCGGCGCGCAAGTGTATCACAAATGGTTGATCCGTATAACAGTGAAACACATAGTTATACACGCTGTGTTTTCAAGCATTCGCGCGAATGGATTTACGTATCAATTCGCAACTAACCAGTTTTTTTAATCACCAGTGTGGCATACTGGCGGTTTTCGTTTTCTCTAGGTCATCATGGACAAAATTGAAGTACGCGGGGCACGCACTCACAATCTCAAGAACATCAATCTGACCCTCCCCCGAGACCAGTTGATAGTGATTACTGGCCTATCTGGATCAGGAAAGTCATCGTTGGCATTCGACACCTTATATGCCGAAGGTCAACGCCGGTATGTCGAGTCTTTATCTGCCTATGCGCGCCAATTTTTGTCGATGATGGAAAAGCCTGATGTCGATCATATCGAAGGTTTGTCTCCAGCTATTTCGATTGAGCAGAAGTCAACGTCGCACAACCCGCGCTCGACGGTTGGCACTATTACTGAAATATACGACTATTTGCGCTTACTTTACGCCCGAGTCGGAGAGCCCCGGTGTCCTGATCACCATGCGCCGCTAAACGCTCAAACAGTCAGTCAAATGGTTGACCGCGTGTTGGCAATGCCAGAAGGTGCCAAACTGATGCTATTGGCACCAGTCGTTCAGGACCGCAAGGGCGAGCACATCAAAACTCTCGAGAACTTGTCAGCGCAGGGCTTTATTCGAGCAAGAATTGATGGCGAAGTATGTGACTTATCAGATCCACCTGCGCTCGATTTACACAAAAAGCATACAATTGAAGTGGTAGTAGACCGCTTTAAAGTCCGCGATGATCTGCAACTGCGCTTAACCGAATCTTTTGAGACTGCGCTGCAGCTGTCAGCCGGTAATGCGAAGGTCGCCTATATGGATGATCCTGAGCAGGAAGAAGTGGTGTTTTCGGCCAACTTTGCATGTCCGCACTGTGGTTACAGCATTCCTGAATTAGAGCCGCGGATTTTCTCGTTTAACAATCCTGCCGGTGCTTGCCCTACCTGTGATGGTTTGGGCACTCGTCAGTTCTTTGATCCAGCAAGAGTGATAACCAACCCTGAACTTAGCCTGTCGGGCGGTGCTATACGGGGCTGGGACAAGCGCAGCTACTATTATTTCCAGATGCTTCAGGCAGTTGCTGATCATTACGATTTCGACCTTACTATGCCTTTTGAGTCTTTGGATAAAAAAGCGCAAGACGTTGTACTACATGGCAGTAAAGGTAAATCACTTAAATTTAAATATATCAATGATCGCGGCGATGTGATGGAGCGCAACCATCCATTTGAAGGCATTATTCCGAATATGGAACGACGCTACCGCGAAACTGAATCCAATGCCGTTCGCGAAGAGTTAGCTAAATACTTGAGTCATCAACCTTGCTCAAGCTGTGGCGGTTCGCGCTTGCGCCTTGAAGCGCGTAATGTCTTTATCAATGACGTGAACTTACCTACAGTGACAGAGAAGTCAATTGCTGAAGCCTATGACTTTTTTGCCAACTTGGAACTCACTGGTCAACGCGCCCAAATCGCCGAGAAAATCCTCAAAGAAATCCAAGAACGGTTGGGGTTCTTGGTCAACGTCGGCCTCAATTACCTGACGCTGTCTCGCAGTGCCGATACGCTCTCTGGTGGTGAAGCCCAACGTATCCGACTCGCCAGTCAAATTGGTGCAGGACTAGTTGGCGTTATGTACGTTTTAGATGAGCCTTCTATTGGTCTACATCAGCGCGACAATGAGCGCCTGCTAAAAACCCTGACTCACTTACGTGACTTGGGCAATACTGTAATTGTGGTTGAGCACGACGAAGACGCCGTACGCGAGGCCGATTACATAGTCGATATCGGCCCAGGTGCCGGTGTACACGGCGGCGAGATTATCGCCCAAGGTAAACTAGAAGATATTCTTGCGAGTGAAAAATCATTAACTGGCGCCTATTTAAGCGGCCGCGAGTTGATTGCCGTACCCGATAAGCGAGGCAAGGCCAAAGATGATCAATTTGTAGTGTTGGAGGGTGCCACGGGCAACAACTTAAGAGATGTAACACTACGCGTGCCTGTTGGTTTAATGACGTGTGTAACAGGTGTTTCAGGCTCAGGTAAATCAACCTTAATCAACGATACGTTTTACCGTATAGCGCATCGCGAACTCAATAAGGCGACTACAGGAGAACCCGCGCCTTATAAGTCTATTGATGGCATGCAGCACTTGGACAAAGTGGTCGATATTGACCAAAGCCCCATCGGTCGCACACCGCGCTCAAATCCAGCGACTTACGCGGGTATTTTCACCCCAATCCGCGAATTATTTGCGGGTACGCAAGAGTCGCGTTCGCGCGGTTATAAAGCTGGCCGGTTTAGTTTTAACGTTAAAGGTGGGCGCTGTGAGGCTTGCCAAGGTGACGGGGTAATTAAGGTAGAAATGCACTTCCTACCGGATGTATATGTGCCTTGCGACGTGTGTAAAGGTAAACGCTACAACCGTGAAACTTTGGAAATCCGCTTCAAGAACAAAAACATTCACGAAGTATTGGAGATGACTGTTGAAGAAGCACGTGAGTTCTTCGATGCGATCCCCTCAATTAGCCGTAAACTACAAACACTGATGGATGTGGGATTGTCTTACATTCGCTTAGGTCAAGCGGCTACTACGCTTTCTGGCGGTGAAGCACAGCGGGTTAAACTGGCAAAAGAGTTATCCAAGCGCGATACCGGTCAAACGTTGTATATTCTCGATGAACCAACCACAGGTTTACACTTCCACGACATCCGACAATTGCTGACGGTATTGCATCGCCTGCGCGATCACGGCAATACTGTAGTGGTTATTGAGCATAATCTCGATGTTATCAAAACGGCCGATTGGATAGTTGACCTCGGTCCGGAAGGCGGTTCTGGCGGTGGCACAATAGTCGCAGAGGGGACACCTGAAGATATTTGTGATGTCAATGAATCGCACACGGGTCACTTCTTAAAACCCATGCTAAAACAACAATAAGAACGCGATCAGTAGGAACTAAAGTACTTATGTTAAGCGAACAATTTCACGTCAGGTTTTACGAAACCGACGCCCTGAAGCACGTCAGTAATACGGTTGTTGTCGGTTGGTTCGAAACTGCCCGCGAACCGATATTTCGAATGTTTACTCCGGAGTTAGACTTAGATAACTGGCCACTGATTTTAGCCAGTTATAAAGTCGATTTTCTCAAGCAGCTCTATTACGGCCAGCCAGTAACAGTGAAGACTTGGATCAGCCGGATTGGCAAGAGCTCGTTCGATGTCTACCAAGAGGTATGGCAACGCAACGCGTGCTGCGCTTCAGGTACTACTACCATGGTGTACTTTGATTACGTTGCACAAGGTTCAAAAGCTATTGAAGGCGAATTAAAACAACAACTAAAAGCCCATCTCAAGGAAGCCGACAAATGACAGACCAAAACCCAGCCATTGGCCAAGATTTTATAGAAGTAATTGATGATGCTCTGCCATTAGAGCTGTGTAATCAAATCATTGAAGCTTTTGACAAAAGCCCTAATAAAACACCAGGCAGAACCGGCGGTGGTGTTGATCCCGAGCGTAAGAAAAGTACTGACGTTTCGTTTAGCCAGCAAGCCGAATTTGCACCATTATTTCAGCAAGTGCTGCAAATCACCGGTGAAAACCTGCTCAAGTATATCGACAAGTATCATTTTGCTTTGATTGGTCCGATTGGTTTAACCGTGGCACACCCGGAAACGAAGCAACCTATCCGTCTAACGGATGATAACTATGCAGAAGTGGGACGCCCCAACTTACGCAACCTGCTGAACTACATGTTTCGAATTGGCGAAGTCAATGCGCAGCACTACAAAGCGGGCGATGGCGGTTATCCATACTGGCATTCAGAGGTTTATCCCCAAGCCGATCACAACGAAGCACTGCACCGCACGCTACTGTTTATGTATTACTTGAATGATGTAGAAGAAGGTGGCACTACCGACTTTGTCTATCAAAACAAGTCTATCGCACCCAAAGCAGGGCGAATGGTGATTGCACCAACCTCATTTACTCATACACACAGAGGTTGTATGCCAATTTCTAACGATAAGTACATTCTAACGTCGTGGATGTTGTTTAATCGTGCGGAAAACATCTACACCAGCGGCCAGTAATTTACTCGATTAAAACCATAAAAAAGCCTGCACGCTGCAGGCTTTTTTGCGACTGGGAAAACTAGGGCGTGTTTAAACTGCCCTAGTATTTAAACTGCCCCATAATGCGGATAAACTCTTTCGACAAGTGCTCCAGGTTTTGGCTAACCTCACCCAACTGACTCGAACTTCTCGCCGTATCATGCGTGCGGTTATTGATTTCATCAACATTAGAGCTGATGCTATCGGCCACCGCTTGCTGCTCACCCGTTGAGTTTGCAATCAAGTCGTTCATCCGCGTTATCTTGGCGATGGTTTCATTGATAACTGCAAGGCTCTGACCTGCTTTATTGGCCTCATCTACACTCACCGAGGCTTGCTCCGTACCTTTACCCATCACGGTCACCGCAGAGCGCGCAGCGGTTTGCAATTGTTCAATCGTGGCTTGAATTTCTTCGGTCGATTTTTGTGTCCGTGATGCTAAAGTTCTTACTTCATCCGCAACTACCGCGAAACCCCGACCTTGCTCACCTGCACGAGCCGCCTCAATCGCAGCGTTCAAGGCGAGCAAGTTAGTTTGCTCTGCAATACCTTTGATAACGTCTAAGATCACGCCAACTTGATTTGAATCGTCTTCAAGTTTTCGAATAACTTCTGCCGTTTCCTCTACGCTATTAGCTAAGGTTTGAATACTGTTTACAGTAGAGTCAACCACGCGTTGACCATCTCCTGCCGCGTTTGAAGCATCAGTTGCAGCGCCAGCGGCTTCTGCGGCACTGCTAGCCACTGAGTTTACGCTAACTGTCATATCATCTACCGCGGTCTTAGCGTCGGCTGCTGAGCGTTGTTGCGCAGAAATTGTGGTTTGAGTTTGCTCTGATACTTGGTTGAGGTTCTTGGCTAACTCAGCCAATGGCATTGACGATTCGCAGATTTCACGTACAACATTCTGCAACTTAGCGACGAATTGATTAAACCAATGCACCAAATCGCCAATTTCATCTTTGTTTTTCGTTTCGATACGGACCGTTAAGTCACCATCTTCTTGGGCGATATCTCTTAGCGATTTCACTACGTCGATAATACTACTGCGCAAAGACGAAACAATCGGTATTGAAATAACGAACAATAATAATACTGTGATAGCGCCCATCGCGATACCAATACTAATAAGAAGATTTGCTTGGTCGTTGCTATCTTTGATCGCATTCTGGAAAGCGGCCAAACGGGCGTCCCTAAACTTTTCGAGATTCAGTTTATTTTCGTCGTAAGCGCTATTCATACGTTGCAAGGTTTCGTTGAGCTTGCCGAAATCGGCTGTTTCGTCGATTATCGACTGACTGACTGTTAGCGCTGTAGTGTAATAGCTATTAAAAGCAGCCAATATTGTCGAAGCTTCTGTTCTTAAGGTTGGGTCAATATCACCTATTTCGGATAACTTTTGGCGTACAATTTGTGCAGTGGCGTCTGCATCTTCGACCGTATCTTCGTCGCCGGTAGTTACAGCCGCAGTAAGCGTGTCTTTAACTTTTTCCATACTGACCAAGGCTTGGTCTGAGGCCCGTAAGGCGGGGAACTGAACTTCTTTAGCATCTTCCAAGACCACGACATTGCCACTGGCAACAACGTAAGTAAAACCTAAATAAACGAGAAACAGTATTGACGCAATCGCGGGGATCGAATACAGCTTCTGTGCAATAGACATACGAGATAAAAAATTCATATATACCCTATTATTCTCATGCCAACGTTTTGCTAGCAATTATTCCAGTATAGGCTATATTTTCAGGGTTTGTTAACCGTCAAATGGTGCGACTGAAATACCTGATAATGTGTAGCCGACTGAGGCGATGTCACCGCTCCAACCTTCGGTGGATAACACGCCAGACACCCAAACGGCATCGTATAGGTTTTCTATCGGCACACCTTCAGCAAAGTTTACATAAACGATCTGATTTGAAGGCGGGGGAGGTACGTGAACACAGGCTCCGAAATAGGGTACAAGCAAGAATTCAGTGGTCACTTCAGCGGTACCTTCCAGTGGAACAACAAAACCGGGGATTTTTACTGACTGACCGTTTAGTTCTGCGACGACGGGGGCGTTGGGCATAGCCTGGCTCATATTGCCAAAATGATTAACCGGTGGCGTTGCTGGTATTTCAAATCCTTCGGGCATTAAATCTTCCCACCAGACTTCTTTAATGTCATCGGCGCTGGCAGATCCTTTGAAACACAAAAGTAAAATAATGAATAAGGGGGTTTTTAATCGCAATGTGAATACCTCGCTTAACTAACGCTAGTGTGCCACTTTAAAACCTTGCAATACAAACAAAAAGAGCCCAACAGTGTGGGCTCTTCGATAGATGGCGTAGAGTATTACTCAGTTGCTTCAAAGCGCGCTACGCTAGAAGTAATTTCTTCTTTCGCCGCGTCTGGACCATGCCATCCGTCAATTTTAACCCACTTGTTTGGCTCGAGATCTTTGTAATGCGCAAAGAAGTGCTCGATTTGCTTCAACAATAACGGCTGAACATCGTCAATTGTCTTAACATCGTGATAAATAGTTGAAAGCTTATCAACGGGTACTGCAAGCACTTTGGCATCTTCACCAGACTCATCTGTCATTTTTAATACGCCAACAGGACGAACTGGAATTACAGAACCGGCCAACAATGGGAATGGTGTAATAACTAACACGTCCACCGGATCACCATCATCAGATAGTGTATTCGGTACATAACCATAGTTAGTTGGATAGTGCATACAAGTTGCCATAAAGCGGTCGACGAAAAGTGCACCAGTGTCTTTGTCTACTTCGTACTTGACTGGATCTGCATGGGCAGGGATCTCAATAATTACATTAACCTCATCAGGTACTTTCTTGCCTGCAGGAATATCGTTCAAGCTCATTGGGTTTATCCTTTATCTATAAAATATGCGCCGATTATACGGATTTGCATTCAAAATTGAATCCGCATACGACTATCGTCGGGCGCTTTTTCTAATCTTTTACTCGTAATAAGCCAAGCAAGCTTCGATTTCGTTCTTCGAGCCCAGTAAAGTCGGTACGCGCTGATGGATCTCACTCGGCATAACTTCCATTATCCGACCGGCTCCAGTGTCTGCCAAACCACCCGCTTGTTCCATCAAAAATGCCATAGGGTTCGCTTCATACAACAAGCGCAACTTACCTGGCTTAGCTGGGTTGCGCTTATCGAACGGATAGGCAAAGATTCCGCCACGACATAAAACACGGTGAATATCACCGACCATTGCCGCTACCCAGCGCATATTGTAATCCTTCTTGCGCGGGCCTTCTGAGCCGGCAATCAAGTCAGAAACGTAACGCTGAATAGGTTCTTCCCAATGGCGTTGGTTAGACGTATTGATAGCAAACTCAGATGTGTCTTCAGGTACTCTGACATTAGCCTGGGTTACCAAGAAACCGCCATGGGTTTTATCTAGCGTGTACAAATGTGTACCGCGACCGGTTGTCATAGCTAACATAGTCGACGGTCCATACAGAACATATCCGGCTGCGACCATTTGCGTGCCTGGCTGTAGGAATGCAGAGGGATCGTCTGGTTCCATCCACTGTGGTGCATGAGTAATCGAGAAGATAGTGCCAATCAAACTATTGATTTCGGTGTTCGACGAGCCGTCGAGTGGGTCGAAACTTACTAAGTACTTACCTTCTGGATTACAAGGTACTACGTCATTTTCTTCTTCAGATGATATCGCCTTAACGTAACCCGATTCACGCAGGGTATCTTTCAAAATTTGGTTAGAAATAACATCGAGCTTCTTTTGCGTTTCACCTTGTACATTTTCACTCAAGGTTGAACCTAGAACACCTGCTAATGC
The DNA here is from genome assembly GCA_964230255.1 of Alteromonas sp. Taxonomy (GTDB): domain Bacteria; phylum Pseudomonadota; class Gammaproteobacteria; order Enterobacterales; family Alteromonadaceae; genus Alteromonas_E. Next base: position 24,233 of record CAXRGW010000059.1, on the reverse strand, counting down.
ACCTTGGCTTACGCGGAAAGATATTTCTTTACAACCGGCCAGCAAGGTACGGATAAGGAGGATCAATTCAAGTGGGGCACCATCTTTTTGCAATTGCGAGTTAAGTCGTTTCATTCTGACAACATGCCTTGTTAAGTTGTGTAGGGTTTATAGTTTTAAATGCCGCTTAGCATCCATTAGCTGTCGACAAGTTTTTGCTTATTATTGCGTTATTATTGTTCGATTAAGCATGTTAATTGTAACCTTGATCGCTCAAGAGTGAAATCGCTTATTCGCCAGAGGCACCGCTTCTGTTACAGTTTCAACAAAATAAATAGTAACAATCACAATATGCACATACACATTCTAGGTATCTGCGGCAGTTTTATGGGTGGTATAGCCGCAATCGCCAAGTCACTAGGCTATACGGTGACAGGTTCAGATAAAAATGTTTATCCGCCGATGTCGACACAACTTACCGAACTTGGGATAGCACTCACAGAAGGTTATGACGAGGCCCAGTTTGAACCACAGCCCGACATAGTCATCGTTGGCAACGCCATGTCACGCGGTAATCCAGCGGTAGAATTCGTTCTCAATCGCAATATTCCTTACACTAGTGGTCCACAGTGGTTGTTAGAAAACCTGCTTAAAGACCGCTGGGTTTTGGCTATTGCTGGTACCCACGGCAAAACCACAACCAGCAGCATGGTTGCATGGATTCTGGAAGCCACCGGTTTAGAGCCCGGTTTTCTCATTGGCGGTATACCGGAAAACTTTGGTATTTCCGCGCGTATTGGTGCTAGTCCGTTTTTCGTAATTGAAGCCGACGAGTACGACAGCGCATTTTTCGATAAGCGTTCGAAGTTCGTTCACTACCGACCAAGAACGCTCGTTCTTAATAATTTAGAATATGATCACGCTGATATTTTCCCTGATTTAGCTGCCATTCAACGCCAGTTCCATCACTTGATGAGGATGGTACCTAGCAATGGTATGGCCGTTTGTCCTTCTGCTGACGACAATTTGATTTCCGTGCTGGAACAAGGTTGCTGGTGTGAGCAACAACGTTTAGGCAATGATTGGCAATACGACCTAATCGATGATGATGGCAGTGCTTTTGATGTCATTCATAAACAGCAAAAAGTAGGTACAGTTAAATGGTCGTTGATTGGCATACACAACGTCAGCAATGCCATGATGGCCATTGCCGCCGCCCATCATGCTGGTGTCCAAATTAACGATGCAATTGCCGCACTCGTCAGTTTTAAAAACGTCAAGCGTCGCATGGAGCTAAAAGGCAAGGTTGCCAACACAGCGGTCTACGATGACTTTGCCCATCATCCTACTGCCATCCAAACTACCTTAGATGGTTTGCGCAATAATGTTGGCAAGGAACGTATCCTCGCTGTTCTCGAGCCTCGCTCTAACACAATGAAAATGGGCATCCACAAAGATTTGCTCGCCAAATCATGGTCTGCCGCCGATGAAGTATTTGTGTATATGCCGGATTCCGTCGACTGGTCAATGGATGAAGTAGTTAAGCACAGCAACAATCCTGTTCATGTGTTTAGTAGCACGGATGAACTGCTTGATTATTTGATGCGTACCCAAAAGCAAGTTTCTGAACCTCAGCATATACTCGTAATGAGTAACGGTGGTTTTGCTGGTATTCACGGCAAAATTCTAACTCAACTAGGACAATCTAATGACGGATAAGCACGTGCTTGATCAGAAGTGGCCAAAACAAATTTCTCTGGCCATAACCGGCGCCTCGGGTGCGCCCTATGCACTGCGACTTTTGGCTCAGCTAGTGGCTGCTGATTATCAGGTGTTTTTAATGATTTCATCGGCCGCTAAAGTCGTGTTTGCAACTGAAGAAGGTTTGCAAATTCCAAGTGGCAAAGAGCTAGCGGCCAATTGGTTTAGAGAACACTTCAACGCCAAACAAGAACAAATAGTCTTATGTGGCAAGGAAGATTGGTTCTCGCCCGTAGCAAGTGGCTCGTCAGCGCCTGAGCAAATGATTATTTGCCCTTGTTCAACCGGTACGCTATCGGCAGTCGCCCGCGGAGCCTGTGATAACTTAATTGAACGAGCTGCTGATGTGACTATTAAGGAGCGTGGCCAGCTGATTCTGGTTCCCCGAGAAATGCCGCTGTCGACTATTCACTTAGAAAATATGCTTACATTAAGCAAGATGGGTGTCACCATAATGCCGGCGGCCCCTGGGTTTTATCACAAGCCGGAAAGAATCGACGATTTAGTTGATTTTGTAGTAGCACGTATTCTTGACCATCTAGGAATAGAGCAAGCTCTGGTTAGTCGCTGGGGCTACAAACCTAAGTAGTACAGTATTTAAGAATAGATATTCTTAAATACTTACCATTTGAAAATGGCTGTAGTTATTCAACATCTAACGGTTCAGGCGATAAAACTACACCGGTGCTGTCGGCGTATAAGTGATCTTCTGGCAAGAACGTTACGCCGGCGAAGTTTACTGCAATGTCAACATCACCAATTTGCTGATCATCCGCTAGTACTGGAATACTACCTACGGCGAGAATACCGATATCCAAATCTTCAAGAACATCTACTTCTCGAACGCTGCCAAAGCAGATGATACCTTCCCATTGATTGTCAGCCGCCAATTGACCAATGTTAGCGTCAATTAACGCTCGCCGCAGTGAGCCACCACCATCAATTAACAAAACTTTACCTTCACCATGTTCAGCCACGACGCGCTCAATCAAGCCACGATCTTCGTAACACTTGACCGTAGTAACTTCCCCGCCAAATGAAGGGCGGGCGCCATAGCTAATAAAAATAGGCTCTAAAACATCGACGCTATCAGCAAATAAATCGCACAGTTCTGACGTGTTGTAATCCATCTTAAGTCCTGTTGAAGGCTAGCCGCTCATTTGTCAGTCTAGCACTGGCGCCACTAATAGCGCCAGTCAGCGCATAGTAGTTGTCATAAACACTTCTTCAAAGTGTAACAAATGTGTCATTAGTTCTGACTATTCTGCGCAGCATAAAGGTGGCACGGATCAGCACTATGCACTTAACAACATTGCAGCACATCGACAACGTGGTGTTTCAATATTTGTTCAATAAAGCCAAGCACCGAGACTTTCGACCGATCGTATGGATTTCTAGGAGCGGTGATGGAGCCTGTTATTTATTGATAGCAGCGTTACTCTGGTGGCTCGACCCAGTTCACGGAAAGCTGTTCAGTTATGTCGGATTGCTTGCATATGCGCTAGAGCTACCCTTGTTTATTGTTTTAAAACGTCTATTTAAGCGACCGAGACCAGCGGATTTATTCGGCAATTTCCACACGCACATACAACCGGCAGATAAATTTAGCTTGCCCTCTGGACATACCGCAGCGGCCTTTCTTATGGCTGTTATTGTGGCCTATTTTTACCCGTCGATGGCATTTTTAGCGTACAGCTGGGCATGCTTGATTGGGTTGTCGCGTATTTTGCTGGGTGTTCATTATCCAGGCGATATTATTGCTGGCGCGGCGCTAGGTACAACCATTGGGTTGTTTAGTTTATTTATCATGGTTTAACTGATGCTTAAGATAGCCTACGGTGCACAAGGCACCGGCAACGGACATATAACGCGTGCGCGTGCTATGGCCAGTGCGTTTAACCAACGCGAAGACGTGCAGGTCGATTACTTTTTCTCCGGGCGAGCTCCCGAAAAATATTTCGACATGGAATGCTTTGGCGCCTACCAAACCTACAGTGGATTGAGTTTTGTCTGCAAGCGGGGTCAAGTTGCCAAATGGCAAACGGTTAAGACGCAACAGTATCGACAATTCTTGCGAGACTTAATGTCCTTGGACCTACGCCAATACGATTTAGTCATAAATGACTTCGAACCCTTGACCGCATGGGTCGCAAAACGCCAGGGTGTGCCTTCACTGTCAATTAGTCACCAAGCTGCTTTTAGCCTGGGCGCGCCAACAGCCGGTACAAATATTATCGACAATATGGTAATGCGCTTTTTCGCACCAACTGATATCCAATTAGGCGTGCATTGGTTTCATTTTGGTAAAGCTATTTTGCCGCCAATAATTGTTGAACAGCCGGTTGATAACCCCACCGCAGATAAAACTTTGGTTTATCTGCCATTTGAGTCTGTCGAAGATGTAAACGCAATGCTCGAGCCGCTAAGTGAGCACCCATTTATTTGTTTTCATCCAGATGTACAAACCTCTCATCAGCGGGAGCATATAGAATGGCACCCGACGTCACAAAAAGCGTTTAAAAAAGCGTTGGTCAACACGTCCGGTGTTATTGCTAACGCCGGTTTCGAATTATCCAGCGAGGCACTTAGATTGGGTAAAAAGCTACTTCTGAAACCGTTAAGTGGACAGTTTGAACAGCTTTCAAATGCGGAAACACTGCGTGAGTTGAACCTATGTGACACCATGTACATCCTCGATACTGATAGCGTAGAGGATTGGTTAAGTATGGAAAATATTGAACCCATTACTTTCCCGAGTAATTCTCACATCTTAATTGATTGGCTAGTGGAACGAAATTGGGACCAAACGGATCAAGTATGTCAACAACTCTGGCGCCAAGTTAAATTCCCAGATCGCATGCGTCAACAGCTTATGAGACTTGCAATTTAGGCCGTCAATGCGATGATAGCGGAAACTTCCGTTAGTACCATTGGATACAATCTGTCTTGAAAAAATCTCGCTATTTAGCTATCGCCGCAGCAACCTGTGTTTTTCTCTCCGCTTGCGGCTATCGAGGCCCTTTATATTTGCCCCAAGATCCGCCACAAAACACTGAGCAAGAGACTCAGGAGTCTGAGCAAACAGATACTCAGAGGGAGGAGCAATAATGGATTATTTTGATTATAAAGCCGGTCAGTTATTTGCCGAAGGTATCGCAGTTCAGGACATTGTCGCTCAGTACGGCACTCCGGTTTACATATACTCGCGCAAGACTTTGGAGCGACACTGGCACGCGTTCGATAGCGCAGTGGGTGAACATCCGCACCTTATTTGTTATGCGGTAAAAGCTAATTCTAATCTGGGTGTACTCAGTGTACTTGCTAAGTTGGGATCAGGTTTCGATATCGTCTCTGCCGGCGAACTAGCGCGTGTAATTGAAGCTGGAGGCGACCCTAGTAAAGTGGTATTCAGTGGTGTTGGTAAAACCCCTGAAGAGATTGAGTATGCGCTAGAGCGCGCTATCCTTTGTTTCAACGTTGAATCCGAGTCAGAATTGCAGCGCATCAGTGATGTTGCAGTGCGCTGTGGCAAAGTGGCCAATATTTCTTTGCGTATAAATCCAGACGTTGATGCCAAGACGCACCCGTATATCTCTACGGGCCTGAAGGCGAATAAATTTGGTATAGCCAGTGATAAAGCGCTTGCTACCTACGAGTTAGCCGCGGCTTTACCAAATCTTCACGTTGTAGGGATGGATTGTCATATTGGCTCACAATTAACGGAACTATCGCCGTTCGTTGACGCGCTCAAACGCTTATTGGGATTAATTGATCAATTGGCTGAAAAGAACATCCACATTAGACACCTTGATGTAGGCGGTGGTTTGGGTGTGCGCTACAAAGATGAACAACCGCCGTTGCCAGACGCTTATGCACAAGCCATGGCCGAACAGATGCAAGGTCGAGAAGACCTGATGTTAATTCTTGAGCCCGGTCGAGCAATCAGCGGTAACGCCGGAATATTGGTGACTAAAGTAGAGTTTATCAAGGCCGGCGAAGAGAAGAACTTCGCCATTGTCGATGCTGCGATGAATGACCTTTTGCGTCCAGCACTTTACTCCGCGTGGCAAGAGATAATTCCGCTCAATCAAAGTTCTAATGCCCAACCGACGATTTATGATGTTGTCGGCCCTGTATGTGAAACGGGTGACTTCTTAGGTAAGGACCGCAAGCTAGCCCTCAGTGAGGGCGATTATTTAGCCGTTCGAAGTGCTGGTGCATATGGCTTTGTAATGGCATCAAACTACAACAGTCGCTGCCGCCCCGCGGAGATTTTAGTCGATGAAAATCAAGCCCATGTAGTGCGTGAACGAGAAAAACAAAAAGATCTCTGGAAAGGTGAGTACAAGATTACGTAAACTATAGGCATAAATAAAAAAATAATGCGCTAAAAATGCTAGTAGACTTTTCAAAAATGCACGGTTTAGGGAATGATTTTGTCGTCATCGACAACGTCTCGCAAAACGTGTTCTTGTCTAAAGAGAAGATTCAAAAGCTAGCTGACCGCAATTTCGGTATTGGCTTCGACCAACTGCTCATGGTCGAGCCACCTTATGATCCTGACCAAGATTTCCACTATCGAATTTTTAATGCCGACGGTTCTGAAGTGTCCCAATGTGGCAACGGTGCACGCTGTTTTGCGCGCTTTGTAAAACTCAAAGGTTTAACCAATCGCAATAAAATCATTGTTAGCACCAAAGCCGGTAAAATGATTTTATACCTTGAGCGCGATGGTAATGTAACGGTCAATATGGGTCGTCCTAATTTCACCCCAAGTGAAATTCCATTAACCGCGCAAAAAGAAGAAAAAACCTACATTGTTCGTGCTCAAGAGCACACCCTTTTTTGTGGTGCGGTATCTATGGGTAATCCGCATTGTGTAATGGAAGTCGACGATATAAAAACCGCCGGCGTTAAAACCATAGGGCCGCTTTTGGAGAGTCATGAGCGCTTTCCTGAGGGGGTTAACGTCGGCTTTATGCAAGTGCTCAATCCATCGCATATCAAGCTGCGCGTATTTGAACGCGGGGCGGGTGAAACCCTGGCATGTGGAAGTGGGGCATGCGCAGCAGTTGCAATAGGACAAAATCAAGGTAAATTAGGCAAAGAAGTGAAAGTTGATCTGCCCGGTGGCAGTTTAAAAATTCGCTGGCAAGGTAAGGATAACGTGATAAAAATGACAGGGCCTGCTGAACATATTTTTGATGGGCAGTTGCAGCTATGAAAGATGCAACTCAAACCGCCGATACGGCAATAGCTACCATTGCACCTGACGATGCAGCTGTGCGTGCCGAAGACGTACGCGCTTATTTGCTTAACAACCCAGAGTTCTTTGCTCATTATCCTGAGCTATTAGAAAAACTCGTGATCCCACATGAACATCACGGCAGTGTTTCTTTGGTCGAGAAGCAAAGTGAAATCCTGCGCAATAAAGTGCGCCAACTTAGCCGCAAAATCCACCAACTGATTGCTATCGCCAAGCAGAATGAAAGAATTTACCGCGTCTATGTCGATCTGAATATACGTCTGTGGCAGTGTAAAGACTTCGCCGATATTCAATACACACTTGAACAAGTAATGCTGCAACAGCTGAAACTCTCGGCAGTTTCAATAAAAGCGTTTTCGGGTCCATTCGCCATTTCAGAGATTCATCAACGGTTATTTGTTGAAAAACACTTCAAGAACAAGATGTTCTATTTTGGTCGTCTAAGCGCCCATGAAAAGCAGTTGCTATTTGATGAGCAACCAGCGGAGTCAGTCGTATTAGTGCGTTTGGGAACTGATGTAGATCTCGGTATCCTTGCCGTTGGTAGTAACGATCCCGGCCATTTTAATCCCGATATGGATACATTGTTGCTCACCCAGCTCCAGCAATTCCTCAACATTCTACTGCCTGACTTAGTCAGCTATTGATGCATGAATGGCGTGGCAATCGCAGCGTGGATAGAAAAATTTATTCAGTACCTGCGCGCAGAGCGCGGTCTTTCAGCACATACCTGCAGTAATTATTCACGTCAACTAACCCAACTCTTCGCTGATTGTGATGTTGAAGAACCACAACAGCTCACTCAGCATCGCATTAAACGCGGCTTAATGGTTGCTCGGCAACGTGGGCTTAGTGCCCGAAGCAGTGCAACGCGCCTTTCTGCATTGCGAACGTTTTGTAAGTATTTACGCGATAAAGGTGCTATTGAACACGATCCCTGCGCCGGTGTTAGTGCGCCCAAACAAGGTAAACCACTCCCTAAACATTTAAGTGTTGATGATGCCCAACAACTGCTGGACACAGCCAGTTTGGTTGAACAAAATCCCGCCATCGTATGCCGGGACGAGGCGATGTTTGAGCTGATGTATGGCTGTGGTTTGCGTTTAGCTGAGTTAACCAGCCTTCAGCTTGAAGACATCCAACCCGATGCGACATTACGAGTAACTGGCAAGGGCAGTAAGCAGCGCATACTGCCGATTGGTGAAAAAGCGCTAAAAGCATTGCACGCTTGGTTAACGATCCGTAATAGCTTCGCTGCAAGTGCGGATACTGCGCTGTTTATCAGCAAACAAAATCGACGCATATCAAATCGCCAGGTAGCCAACCGGCTAAAGCAGATGGCTATCACTAGAGGCTTAGATAGTTCTGTTAGCCCACATAAACTGCGCCATTCCTTCGCCACCCACGTATTAGAATCTAGTGGTGATTTGCGTGCGGTTCAAGAACTACTCGGACACGCTAATTTGTCAACGACCCAAGTGTATACACATTTGGATTTTCAACATTTAGCTTCGGTTTACGATAAAGCCCACCCACGCGCTAAGAAAAAGTAAGGTTAACTATGATCGTTTTTCGCCGCCTTCAAAGGCCGCAAGCTGTCACATTTGATTTGGATGATACACTATATGACAACGGGCCTATCATTCGACGGGCGACTGCTATATTGCAAGACTACTTTGTTGCAGAACACCCAGCGATAGCTGCTTTAGTGCCCTCCCACTGGTACTCTTGTCGCAAGGCCGCGATTGAGCAGGATCCTAGATTGAGTTCGGATATGACACGTTTGCGCAAAGCTGTGCTGCAACGTTTAGCTGAACTTGCAGGCTATTCAGTGGAACAAGGTGAACAACTTGCTGAAACGGGTTATCAAGTGTTCTATCGCGCCCGGAGTGACTTTAGAATAGACAAGAATATTTATTCTTTATTGTCAGAATTGTCTAATCATGTGCCTATTGTCGCCATTACAAATGGCAATGTAGATTTGCAGCAGGTCGGTATCGATCATTTGTTTAGTGCGTGCTATCAAGCCAACATTCACGCACCAATGAAGCCCTCTCCCGTTATGTTTGAGCGCGCATTGGCACAGTTGAATTTAGCGGCTGAAGAAGTATTGCACGTTGGTGATCACTTGATAAAGGACGTATGGGCAGCGAATAAGGTTGGTTTACAAAGTGCCTGGTATGCGTGCAATCGACCGATGAATTTGCGTAGTGAGTCTTGCAGAATATTGCCCACGGTACAACTTCACACACTCAACGAGTTACTCTGTTTGTTCGAATAGGCAGATAAAGAACAATTATTCTTTATCTTCTAAAACATTCTGTTGCATCGAATCGCACGGCATACAACAGTCTGGTTTACCAACAACCTTCGCGGGTACTCCAACCACAGTAACACCGGCTGATACGTTGTTTAGCACCACACTGCCAGCGCCAACCTTTGAACCACGCCCGACTTCAATATTACCGAGGATTTTTGCGCCTGAGCCAACCATTACCCCTTCACGGATTTTCGGATGTCGATCACCGGATTGGTTACCGGTACCACCTAGTGTAACGTTTTGTAGGATCGACACATTGTCTTCAATCACCGCAGTTTCGCCAATGACAATGCCTGTTGCATGATCAAACATTACGCCTTTGCCAATAGTTGCTGCAGGGTGAATGTCGACGCCAAATACTTCTGAATTACGACTTTGTAGAAACAGCGCAAGATCTATTCGGCCATGCTGCCATAAGTAGTGTGCTAAGCGATGTACCTGAATAGACTGAAAGCCTTTGAAGTACATTAGAACGGGTAGAAATGTACTCACCGCTGGGTCGCGATTAACGATCGCCAGTACATCTGTAGTCGCCGCTTCCGCAATATGCGGTTGGAGAAGATAAGCCTGTTCAAATACCTCGCGGATAGCTAATGCCGGCATCACATTGTCAGCGAGCTTATTAGATAATATAAAGCTTAAAGAACTCTCAAAGTTGTGGTGGGCAAGAATACAGGCGTGCACATAACTCGCTAACAGTGGTTCTTGTTGAGCTGTTGTTTGAGCTTGTTGTTTTAAATCGAGCCAAAACGGCTGCGTTTTACTATCGAGTGCATGCATGGTCATTTGTCCTTACGCCACATTATTTATTCGTAGTTGGGGTGAACTTTTATATTTCAATAAACCGGACCAAGGATAGTTAACTTTCACTGGCATTCAGCGTCGATGTTACCAACCCACTGTATATTGCGATGTATTACTGGGTGGCCTACATAGTGCTGTATAAATTCACAGATAAACTGGTATACTCGCCCTTCACAAAGCAATATACACGGTATGTATGGACGTCTCTCGACTACTCGATGAACTCAATGATAAACAACGCGATGCAGTGGCAGCGAAGCCTTCAGATATGTTGGTATTGGCCGGTGCAGGCAGTGGTAAAACGCGCGTTTTGGTCCATCGCATTGCATGGCTTATGGAAGTCGAGAGAATTGCTTCGCACAGTATTTTAGCGGTGACTTTTACCAACAAAGCCGCTCGAGAAATGCGCGGCCGAATTGAAAGTCTAATGCAGCAATCGTTACACACCATGTGGATTGGTACATTCCATGGGTTAGCTCATCGCTTGTTGCGCAGTCACTATGAAGAAGCACGATTGCCACAGAGCTTTCAAATACTCGATTCAGACGATCAGTATCGCCTGTTAAGGCGAGTATTGAAGAGTATGAACTTAGATGAAAAGCACTACCCACCGAAGCAAATTCAGTGGTATATCAACGGTAATAAAGATGAAGGCTTGCGCCCTCAACATATCGAAACTCACAACGATCCTACGCAAATAAAGATGCGCGAAATTTATGAGGTTTATCAGCAAACGTGTGATCGCGCAGGGTTAGTTGATTTTGCTGAGCTATTGCTGCGCGCTCACGAGTTATGGCTTAACCACCCGACATTGCTAGCACACTATCAGAAGCGCTTTAGAGCCATTCTGGTCGACGAATTCCAAGATACCAATAATATTCAATATGCATGGCTGCGTTTGTTAGCCGGTGGCGAAAACAACATGATGATCGTTGGTGACGACGATCAATCTATTTATGGTTGGCGCGGTGCAAATGTTAACAATATCCAGTATTTTCTGCGTGATTTCCCCGCTGCCGAGACCATTCGCTTAGAGCAAAACTACCGCTCTACCAGCAATATCTTGAAAGCAGCAAATGCCGTTATCGATCACAACCATGGACGATTAGGCAAAGAGCTCTGGACCGATGGTGAAGAAGGCGAAAAAATATCAATATACGCCGGCTTTAATGAACTCGATGAGGCTCGCTTTATAGTCTCCCAGATCAAACGTTGGAGTGATTACGGCAACGCGTTGAGCGACTGCGCAATTTTGTATCGCAACAATGCTCAATCACGGGTACTAGAAGAAGCTTTATTACATCAATCGCTCGCTTATCGTATATATGGCGGTTTGCGCTTTTTCGAACGACAAGAAATCAAAGATGCCTTGGGCTATTTGCGGATGATCAACCAGCCACTAGACGATGCCGCCTTTGAGCGTGTGGTCAATACACCGACTCGCGGAATTGGTGAGCGCACTTTGGCACAAGTGCGTGAGCATGCGCGCAGTATCGAACAATCTCTGTGGCAAACCGCATTGATTATGCTTGCTGATAAACGCTTATCAGGGCGAGCAGCGACAGCGTTACAAAGCTTCATTGATCTCATTCTTGCGCTCAAACAAGCCATTGCTGACATGCCGCTCGACCTGCAAGCAGATACTGTGATCAAACGCTCAGGTTTATTGGCGATGTATCAGGCAGAAAGAGGTGAAAAGGCCCAATCGCGTATAGAAAATCTGGAAGAATTAGTCTCTGCCTGTAAAGAGTTCGAAATGCCCGATGAAGTTGAAAACATGACCATGCTCGATGCATTTCTTGCCCATGCATCACTGGAAGCTGGTGAGGCACAAGCGGATGCCCATCAAGATGCAGTGCAGATGATGACGATTCACACCGCAAAAGGCTTGGAGTATCCAATGGTTTTCCTTGCTGGTGTGGAAGAGGGTATGTTCCCTAGTCAACAAAGTCGTGAAGAGCCAGGGCGTTTAGAGGAAGAACGTCGCCTATGTTATGTCGGCATGACCCGGGCGATGCAAAAGCTCTACATTACCTACGCTGAATCTAGGCGTGTGTATGGCCAAGATAAGTTTCACACGCAGTCGAGATTTATCAAGGAAATGCCGGAAGATTGTGTTGAAGAGGTTCGTTTACGAACACCTATTTCTCGCCCCGTCCACAATCGCTTTAGCCAACAAACGACAATCGAAACATTTGAAGAAAGTGGTTTCGGTTTAGGCGACCGTGTGATGCACGGCAAATTTGGTGACGGCACGGTGTTGAATTGTGAAGGCTCTGGTGCCCAAGCGCGTATCCAGGTCAATTTTGACGATGTTGGGATCAAGTGGTTGATGCTTAATTATGCAAAGTTATCCAAACTCTGATTTGCTTGTTATAGTTTCGTAACTGGGGATGTAAAAGGCTGGGCACGCATGCAAAAAAAAGTACTGGTAATCGAAGACAGTTCTACTAGCATGAAGCTGATAACCAAACTGGTCCAGCAAGCCTTGTTAATTCCAGTCTGCGCATCCTCTTTGACCGCCGCCCGCCATATGTTTGGCCATTCCAATCCCGAAGAATATCTATGCGCCGTTGTCGACTACAACTTGCCTGACGCCTGCAACGGTGAAGCCATAGATTTCACCATTGAGAGCTTTATCCCAACCATTGTGGTAACTGGCCGCTTAGACGATGACACCAGAGAGCACGTATTAAGCAAAGAAGTAGTAGATTACATCCCAAAAGAAAACGCTCAAGTATACGATTATCTAAGTCGGCTATTGGCCAGATTGGATAAGAACAAAGACATCGGTGTATTGGTAGTGGATGACTCTCGAGTCGGCCGCGCTTCAATGGCATCACTCTTACGTTTACACAATTTTCAGACCTATGAAGCGGATTCAGCAGAACAAGGATTAACGATTTTACACGAGCGTCAAAACATTCAGTTGGTGGTGACCGACTACCATATGCCTGACATGAACGGCACAGAGTTTGTCGCCCAACTGCGCAAATCCATGACGAAAGAACGTTTAGCGGTCATTGGTGTCTCAGCTGGCAACAGTTCATTGCTTTCAGCGCGCTTTCTAAAGAGCGGTGCCAACGATTTCTTGCACAAGCCCTTCTGTCAGGAAGAGTTTTTAGTGCGAATAAGCCAAAACGTCGAGTACATTGAGAATGTTGAGGCAATTCGTCGAGCGGCAAATTCTGACTATTTAACTGGCTTGCCGAATCGTCGCCACTTTTTCTATTCAGTTAATCACGTTGCGCGCAATCAGCCCAGTGATCAGGTAATCGCTCTTATTGACCTTGATCACTTCAAGAAAATAAATGATACCTATGGCCATGATGCCGGTGACAAAGTGCTCAAAGACGTTGCAAAAATCCTTGCTAGTCAATTTTCTGATGTTTATGTATCGCGTTTTGGCGGTGAAGAATTTTGTGTTTATTTACCTGATATTGAGCCTTTAGAAGCCTACGAACGTCTAGAGCAATTGCGTGAATCAATACAAAATCGCAATATCAAGTTTCAACAGCAAGTTTTAAAAGTGACAGCGAGTATCGGCGTAACTGCAATTGGCAGAAAAAATCTCGAAGCCATGTTGGCAACGGCTGACTCTTTGTTGTACCAAGCTAAGTCTAATGGGCGTAATCGCATAGTTCACGATATCAGCCAGGGTTGAATCAAGCTAATTTACGCTTTTGCTGTCGAAAGTGCCGGAAAGAGTCCCAGCAGAAGATCGCTAGGCCTGTCCAGACGAATCCAAACGTAATTAATCGCGCCTTATCCAATGGCTCCTGGTAGTAAAACACCGCCAATATAAACATGATACTTGGGCCTATGTACTGGAAGAAACCCAACGTAGAATATTGGATGCGGCGCGCAGCTGCAGTGAAGCACAGCAACGGGGCGGTAGTCACCACACCCGCAAGAATTAGCAATACATTGGTATAAGCGCTATTGCTCAGCATATTGCTACTTTCACCCGCAAACAAAAGCCAATAAACAAGTGCCGCTGGTAACATCATCGCAGTTTCTATAAACAATCCGGGCATGGAATCTACTGCAACTTTTTTGCGCAGTAAGCCATACAGTGAAAAACTAATGGCCAACACTAACGCAATCCAAGGTAAGTACCCTAGCCCTGCTACCGCAATGGCCACCCCACTAATCGCGAATACTACTGCGCCTTTTTGCATAGGTCTTAAGCGCTCGGCTAAAAACAGACGACCAAACAAAATATTAAACAAAGGGTTGATGTAATATCCCAGACTAGCTTCGAGTAATTGATCATTGTTAACCGCCCAAATAAACAACAACCAATTGGCCCCGAGCAACAATCCTGCGGCTAAGAGAATTAGCATTATTTTGCGCGATTTTATCGCTGCCTTTATCTTCGGCCATTGATTGCGCAGCGCAACTAATAGCAACAGCACAACACCCGACCATACAATCCGATGCACCAATATTTCCGTTGCCGGCATATAAGCCAACAATTTGAAATACATGGGTGCAAAACCCCACATGCTATAAGCAACAATTGCGAATAACACACCGGCACGAGCATGTTGGTCTGAGGGAGCGTTCACAGCAGTATCACGTCAAGTAATGAGGGCGCGTATTGTAACGGTTACAATAATCTGGATCACGCAATTGTTTTTACAATACTGATCTTTGTTACGGAATGTTGAAACTTGTGCTAGTTAGCCAGTGAAGAAGACTCACAAAACGCGTATCATATGTATGTGTAAGAGTTTTCTAACCGAGTCCAATTCACCACTAGCATGCAGAGCCCTTTAGACGAACCCATCAGTTATACAACCCCATTGCAAGCACTTGAAAGAGTCTTTGGATACTCGCAGTTTCGCGAGGGGCAATTAGCGGCTATCGAAAATACCATGGCTGGCAAGGATAGCTTGATTCTGATGCCGACAGGCGGCGGCAAATCATTGTGCTACCAAGTACCATCACTGTTGATGGAAGGCTTGACCGTTGTGGTGTCGCCACTCATTGCTTTGATGCAAGATCAGGTCGAGCAATTATTGCAAAACGGAATTGATGCCGCGTTTATCAATAGCAGTTTAGATGACATTACAATCCAAGCAATACTAACCAAAGTAACCAGTGGCGAATTGGATATTTTATATGTTGCTCCTGAGCGGTTGTTGCAAGGCCGTTTTTTGAGTCTTTTAAAAACCGCCAAAATAGCTGCATTTGCGGTAGACGAGGCTCATTGTGTATCACATTGGGGGCATGACTTTCGCCCGGAATACAGACGCTTGGGTGAGCTAAAATCTCTGTTTCCGACGATTCCTGTTATGGCACTAACTGCTACTGCTGATAGCACTACACAAGCAGACATTCAGTATCAGCTAGGATTACAAGAACCATTAGTCTTGAAAAGCAGCTTTGACCGACCGAACATACGCTACAACGTGTTACCCAAATACAAACCGTTTGATCAAATTCTCGCCTACCTAAAACAGCAAGACGGTAGCGGCATTATTTATTGCAACAGTCGTCGTAAAGTCGATGAACTCAGTGACAAACTTCATCGCAATGGTTTAAAAGCTGCGGGCTATCATGCGGGTATGGATAATGATGAGCGACAACGAGTACAGCGCCAGTTTCAAACTGATGCGATTGATATTGTCGTAGCAACAGTTGCATTCGGTATGGGTATTAACAAGAGCAACGTACGTTTTGTCATTCACCATGATGTACCGCGAAGTATTGAAGCCTATTATCAAGAAACCGGGCGCGCGGGTCGAGACGGTATGCCATCGGAAGCACTGCTGCTCTTCGACGAAAAAGACGGTGCCCGTATCCGCCAATGGATAGCCATGGGTAATAGCGAACGAGAATCCATTGAGCTGCAAAAATTTAGCGCTATGGAAGCTTTTTCTGAAGCACAGACCTGTCGCCGCCAAGTATTGCTCAATTATTTTTCAGAATACGCCGGAACTGAATGTGGCAACTGCGATATCTGCCTTGACCCACCGCGTCATTTCGATGGCCTAGTAACTGCGCAAAAGCTGTTGTCTTGTATCTTGCGCATTGCACAGCCAGTAGGTGCACAGTATCTAATCGATGTACTGCGCGGTAAATCACACAAGCGCATTGTTGAAAACAACCATCAGGAATTATCAACATACGGTATTGGCAAGGATCAAGCGGATACCTACTGGCACAGCATAATCAATCAACTCGTCCATAAAGGACTCATTCGCATTGATATTACCAACAACGCCAGTTTGAAACTAACTGAAGCCGCACGTGATGTCTTGCGAGGCAAAGTAGAGTGCAAATTAGCCATCCCTCGCTTAAGTATTAAACCGACCAAAGCGGATAAATTGCAAGCAAAAGATTACGACAAACAACTCTTTGCACGCTTAAAGCACTTGCGAAAATCAATTGCTGATGAAGATGGTGTGCCGCCATTTGTAGTATTCAGTGATGCATCGCTAGCAGACATGGCAGCACAATTGCCAACGACTAAAAGTAAGTTTCTCAATATCAGTGGTGTTGGTGCAACTAAACTCGACAGATACGGAGACGCATTCCTCGCAGCGATTAACAATTACTTAGACCGCACAGATTCAGTCCATTAAATCCACGAGGGGTTTAAGCGTAATCGTATTTACCGCCTTTTTCCAAGCCTCGCTGATAGGCTTCGCGAGCATGCACGCGCTCAACAAAGGCACAAATCGCCGGCGGTGCATGATTGCCTAGCTTGGCAACAATGGCTTCTAGCGGAAAGCTCATTTGAAAATCTGCGGCACTCAGTGAATCGCCAACAAACCATTCACGATCGCTTAAATGGCGTTCGACAAATTCAATATTACTTTTAATATTAGGGCCAAAATAAGCGTCCATTACCGCAGTTACAAACTTGTCAACAATGTATTTGATAAAGAATGGCGCTGCCTTTTCTTTACCTTTATCTAATACCATGCGAGTGACCAATGGCGGCATGAAACTACCTTCAGCGAAATGCAACCAGAATGACTGCTCTTGTTTCTCAGCTTGACTTAACTCACTAAGAACTCGGCCATTGCCATACTGAGTAACGATGTATTCAATTATGGCGCCAGACTCGGCAATAGTTGCATCACCATCAGTGATAACCGGGCTTTTGCCCAGCGGGTGAATAAGCTTTAATTGAGCGGGTGCAAGGTTGGTCTTGGCATCGCGCTGATAGGTTTTGAGGGTGTAATCAATCTGCAACTCCTCTAACAACCACAGTATCCTTTGCGACCTTGAGTTGTTTAGATGATGTAGAACCAGCATTTACGTACCAAAATTAAATTACTAATGCACTCTATACACGAATAGTTCGCATTTGGTTTACGCACATTCGCATTTATTAATTTGGCTTCGGATCGAGACTAGCGTAATACGCAGCCAAATTGACGATATCCTCATCGCTCAAATTTTTCGCCATAGGCGACATAACCATATGGTTTCGCAAACCATCGCGGTAAGCCGTCAATGATTCGGCTAAGTATTGTTCTTTTTGACCCGCAAGATTCGGGTAATTAGGAATAAACGATATACCATTTTGGCCATGACATGATGCGCAAACGGTAGATCGCGCCTTACCCGCTACCGCATCACCTGCAGCCATGACCGGAGCCGCAGTTAAGCCTCCAATTAACGTAGTAGCTAACACTATACGCGCCCCAAAAAACAACGTTTTCAGCATCATAAAGAATGCTCCTCAGTAAGGTAAGTAGAAACAAACTAAGTCACTAACCTACACCGAAAATGCTCAATTGCAAGCAGTGTTGATGAAGCTAATTGTATAGATACTCAGAATACGTCAACGGTGCAGTGCAGCTCCGAAAAAATAAAAGTGCTGGATAACTCAATTGTTCATGCTAAAGTGCAAAACAAAGCAAAGCGTTAAATTTTACCGATGATTATCAACCGGTTGGAAGGAATTATACCGGCATATATCAACCCTTTCTCGATACCCAATGTTTGTTGCATAGCAACGCGCATTGAAACGGGATTTGCGCTAAGCTCTAGCAGTCAATCAAGCTTGAAGGACGAAATGATTTGAGAAGTGAGTGTCGTGATGCGTAACGCACACGCGAGTGTTACAAATCCCTGGTTAAAATGGTTCTGTCAATGGTGCTTAATTTGTTGCGCCTTTTGCGGCGCCATCGCGTCAGCTCAAGTCATAAATGTAGACACCACTAACCGCCAAGAATCCTTCGACATCATTACTCAATCTGAGTCGATCCGCACCGCTGAAAATCAGCAATTAAGTGAAATTCAAAATATATCTGGCTGGCAACCGCGTTGGGAAACTATGCCGTTGGCCGAAGACCAAGCGCTGTGGATTCGGGCCCAAGTACAAAATAATTTAGGTACACGCGAGAGTTTCTACCTGTCAGTATCGGATTCAAATCTCGATATAGTCGATGTATTCATTCTCGACGAGCTGGGTCGCATCGTTCATTCCTATTTATCCGGTGTAAGTCGCTCTTTTCAAGCTCGACAGGTGGACCATAGACATTTTGTTAGTCCTTTCAGTGTTGATCCCAATCAGCGTGTCACCATTTACATTCGCATCCGCGATTCGGGTTTGTTGTTGATGCCAATCTCGCTTAGCAACGCCGATACGTGGATAAGCAGCGAGCAGAATAAGCAAATCTTGTTTGGTATTTTTGTTGGGTCTTCAATGGTATTTACCCTGTACTTTTTGGTGACCTACCTGTTAATGCGCAGCCCTGTGCGTTTTTGGTTCTCTTTAGCTTGCTTTACGTTAATGCTAACCGTTTTGAATATGCAGGGGTTTGTCAGCCACTTTACTCGCATAACCCAGTTTGCTTCTTTTACCACCGCGATACTGATGGCATTGTTGATGTTCACTATGGCAAAAGTCAGCTGTTCCATGTTCATCAAAAGCCCCCGTTGGTTGCGTATGGTAAGCTACGTACTGCCAATGGGATATATTCCCATTTGGGCAATATTTGAACCTAGCAGCCAAGCACATGCTACTGTTAGCATTACTGTCGCTTGTGTGCTTTCACAGTGTCTCAAGGCTGCTCATTATCGACATCGGTTTAGTAGTAAACCCAGCCAAATATTTATTCTCGGTTGGTTGTGTTTGGCACTGGCCGCTGGCGTTAATCTGTACATTTATGTCAGTGCGGAAAGTATCGACCAAGTATCAACCTTAATCATTATGTTACTTTGCGTAATCGGTACGTTGAATTTAGCGGTTGCTATCGAATCGAATGAGAAGGCGTTGATTCGCGTGCAGCAAAGCCAGCAAGAGCAGCGCATCGACGATCTTAAGCAATTCTACCAACTATTCCGCAACTCTGCGGAGGGACTTTATACCTCAACACCGGAAGGGAAATTAGTTTCGGTTAATCCAGCCATGTGGCAGTTGTTTGGATACAAGAATGAAGACGACATGCTGAGTAGCGTGCAATCAACCGACGATTTTTATGCCAATTCGAGTGATCGCGATGTGCTAATTGGTGAGCTGCGCGCTAACAAAGTCGTTTTGGGTAGGGAGTTTCTCGGTCTCCGCAAAGATGGCTCTGAGTTTTGGTTTTCGCTTTCTTGTCAATTCCACCAAGAAGCAGATCAATCATTCTTATATGGTTCAGTGTTCGATGTGACGGAACGCAAACAATCCAACATCAGCCTAGAATACCTCGCCACGCATGATTCGCTGACGGGCGTCAACAATCGCCGTGAATTTGAACGCTGCCTGCAATTGGAGTTAGGCGGTAAACACGTCTTGTCACGGCCAATGGCTTTACTATATCTGGACCTCGACCAATTTAAAGTGGTCAACGATACGTGCGGACATAAAGCCGGTGACGCGTTGCTCCAGCAGCTTGCCAGAGTACTCGATGAAGTCGTTGGAAAAAAAGGGTTGCTTTCGCGCTTAGGTGGTGATGAGTTCGGTGTGCTTATGACCAACTCAAGTTCTGACGAAGCCTATGTACTCGCAACCAAACTACTTAACGCGGTATCTGATTTTCGCTTCATGTGGGAAAACAAAGTATTTTCGTTGGGCTTGAGCATTGGCTTGGTAGAGCGGACCGATAAGATAGACTCGCCCGAACAAATGATGAGTATGGCAGATGCTGCATGCTATATCGCTAAAGAACAGGGACGCAATCAAATTCATCGATACTCCTCTGATGATGTTAGTACGCGCCGTTATGAGAACGAGCTCAACTGGTTAGCCTATATCAATGAAGCGCTAGATAACGATAACTTTAGACTTCATTACCAACACTATCAGCCATTGCGCGAAGCTCCGGAAGGACACCGCTACGAGATTTTGGTTAGGATGCAAACCGAGGATAAAGGTTTGGTTCCGCCTGGCGCATTCCTACCAGCGGCGGAACGGTATTCGTTAGGCGCAAAAATAGATCGGTGGGTAATTCACAATTACTTTGAGTGGCTGAGTATAAATCCAGAACACGCGAACAAGCTACACAAGTGCAATATTAACCTTTGTGGTCAGTCATTGGCTGACCGCGATTTCAAACTGTTTGTGTTGAATGCTTTCGAGAAATTTTCAATACCCTATAAGAAAATTTGCTTTGAGATCACCGAAGGTATGGCAATCATTAAACTTGAGGAGACGTTAGAGTTTATTAAAACCTTTAAACAACTGGGTTGTACGTTTGCGTTAGACGACTTCGGTAGTGGGTTTTCATCATACGGCTACTTAAAGCGCTTACCCGTTCAATATGTTAAAATAGACGGTGCATTTGTACGCGACTTGATCACTGATCCAATTGATTCGGCCATGGTTCGCTCTATCAATGACGTGGCTAAAGCAATGGGCATGGAGACTGTTGCAGAGTTTGTCGAGAATGCCGAAGTGCGCGTGCAGTTGGGTAAGATGGGTGTTGATTATGCACAAGGTTATGGCATTGCCATGCCCTCTCCATTATTAGAGTTCAAAGCTTTCAACGCCTAACCCTTGTAATGCTGTCAATAACCCTCACATAGGGTGAGTAGCTAAAACCGCGACAGCGACAGAGAAAACGATGACCGATAGTAATGCCCAATTCGAATACGTAAGCGCTGCCAAGCTGCCAACACGCTTTGGTGAGTTCCGTATTCACGGCTTTGTTGAGCCAAGCGGTCAAGAGCATGTCGCATTAACCTACGGTGATTGGCAAGCCGAAGAAGCTGTGCCAATTCGGATCCACTCTGAATGTTTAACTGGCGATTCATTATTCAGTACGCGTTGTGATTGCGGCTTTCAACTAGAGCGTGCACTGCAGAATATTGTTGAGCACGGCAAAGGTGTGCTGCTGTACCTTCGCCAAGAAGGCCGTGGTATAGGTTTGTTGAACAAAATTAAAGCATATCAACTGCAAGACACGGGTATGGATACGGTTGAGGCAAATCTGCACCTTGGTTTCGATGCGGACTTACGCGAGTACACCATTTGCGGTTTTATGCTAGAGACACTGAAGGTGAAAAACGTCGTTCTAATGACCAACAATCCGCGCAAAGCCAAAGCCTTAGCTGATTTAGATGTCAATATTGTCGAGCGCAAGCCCATCGATCACGGCTTAACCGAGCAAAACAGAGGTTACCTCAAAACTAAAACTGAAAAGCTTGGTCACCTGTTTGACCCGCATTTACTTAAGTAACCTGAACTCGGGATAAGTAACTTCTTCCTGCCCTCAACATTCGATTGCGGTTGTTAACTGCAATGTTTCACCACAAAATGTCGCTAAACCGGATACTTTTTTAACCGTATTCAGGTTTGGTTAAGCCTTGCGGCTTTATAACTTTAGGTAAGCTCTTGCAGAAGTACGTTTGTATTTCTCAAACTAAAAGGAGAAGACCATGAAGTCTGCACGTAAAATAGCGTTCTTATATGCGCTGGCATTGATCGTAAGCATTAGCTTAGCGCTTCAATTTGCTAGTGCCTCAGAGCGCGATGAACAAACCTACACAGGCACTACACTAACCGAAGAAGATCTGGATACGGTATTAGCACCAATCGCCCTGTATCCGGATACGCTCCTAACCCACGTACTGATAGCATCTACCTATCCGATGGATGTTATTCGCGCGGCACGTTGGCGCGAAAACAATGCTTCATTGTCGCCAGATGAAATCCGCGAGCGTGTTGATGCATTCGGCTGGGATATGAGCGTTAAAGCGCTAGCACCATTTGACCGCGTACTGGCGCAAATGTCAGAAGATATCGATTGGTTGAATTACTTGGGCGATGCAGTGCTTGCCGATGAAGAGTGGGTGTTAGAACGCATTCAAATATTGCGCGATTACGCCTATGAAAATGGTTCACTGTCAGATAACGAATACGTCAGTGTTGAAAAAGAAGACGACGTTGTAGTTATCGAAACCGTTAAAGATCGTGTCGTATACGTACCTTATTACGATACCCGCGTTGTTTATGGTAACTGGTGGCATGTGCGCTCACCTTATTACTGGGACTATCCGCGCCACTACCACTATCGCGCGGGGTTTTATTGGAGTCCGAGTGTGCATATAGCTTCGCACTTCTTTTTCGGCGGTTTTCACTGGCATCATCGTTATGTAGTTATTAATCATAATTACTACCACCGCCCCTACCATCGCGATTATCGCCGAGTGTACACACGTGAATACCAGCGCTGGAATCACAATGTACAACACCGTCGGGCCCGCTATCACGACAGAGTAGTCCGTCACCGAGAGTATCGTCGCAATGAGCCAGTAAGAGTAGTTAGAACACGTGAAGTGAATGTTGACCGGTACGGTGCATATCAGCCAGCGCAACGAATTCGGTACACCAGTCAACCACGCCAGGTTCAGCGCACAGTAAGCGCCGATAGAACGGTAACGCGGAGTCGCCAAACTCAACCGGTTACGCAACCTCGCACTGTCCAGCGTGAACGTGAGGTGACACGTTCTACTGCGGTTCGTACACCAGACCGCACGGTGACTCGTCAGACAACGCAAACGCGTCAACGTGATGTGCAACCGCGAACAGTTCAACGCGAGCGTGAAGTGACACGTTCTACTACCGTTCGGACACCAGACCGCACGGTAACTCGTCAGACAACGCAAACGCGTCAGCGTGATGTTCAGCCGCGAACCGCGCAGCGTCAGCAGGTGCAGCGCCAACCAGTGCAGCGCAGCCGACCACAGCAAAGTCGGCCGCAACAAAGTCGCACGACACGAGAACGTAAAAACTAAGTCGATAAAGCCGGCTTCCTCGCTGGCTTTTATTTTTCTCTTCGACGCGCCTGCGCTAGCTGTTAGTCTATGACTTTAATTTGCTGGCAACACATCAACCCATGAAATTACCTCTATACCAAGTCGATGCATTCACGCAGCGCGTTTTTGGTGGCAACCCGGCAGCGGTTTGTCCACTTCCAGAATGGCTCGAAGATGACCTATTAGAAGCCATTGCGGAAGAGAACAACTTGTCTGAGACGGCTTTTTTTGTTGCCAAAGATAAGTCTTATGATTTGCGTTGGTTTACTCCAGAGGCCGAAGTCGATCTATGCGGTCATGCCACACTTGCAGCTGCTCATGTGATCTTTACGCATTTGGATTATCAGCAGCTTTCAGTCGAGTTCGATACCAAAAGCGGTCGCCTAACTGTTAGGCGTGAAGACGATGCCTATCGTCTTGATTTTCCTGCCTGCGGTTCAGAATTGGTGACTGACCCAACGGAGATCAGTGCAGTTTGCGAAGCACTCGGATTAGCTCAGCAGTCGGTCTACACCGGTGCTGATTATCTGCTACCACTAGAAACTGAAACAGCGGTACGAACCTTAAGCCCGGATTTCCAAGCCATGCAATCTTTGGAAAATCGCGGCGTAGTAGTTACTGCTCCAGGCATCGACGTTGACTTTGTCAGCCGTTGTTTTTATCCGAAACTTCGAGTTAATGAAGATCCCGTTACCGGCTCAGCACACTGTCAACTAGCCCCCTATTGGGCGAATAAACTAAGTAAGACTGAACTAACGGCGCGTCAACTATCGGCACGCGGTGGCGAGGTGCATTGTCACTATGATTCACCTCGCGTCGTGCTGGTTGGTTCAGCGATGGACTATTTGAGCGGAACTATAACCCTATCGCGTTGATGATTGCGCAATATGCGCG
>CAXRGW010000058.1:0-51059 GCA_964230255.1 Alteromonas sp. | reverse complement strand
GCGTCAACTATTAGCTGATGTTCAAGCGATTTGTCCAACAGATGTAACCATAATGCACGTTCGCCAAGGTGTTGCAAAAGGCTTGGGCCATGCGATTTTGTGCGCGCGCCCAATGGTTGGGGATGCTCCTTTTGCTGTTGTGCTGCCGGATGTGATTATTGACGATGCAGCATCCAATCTTAAGAAAGACAATATGGCCGATATGGTGGCTAAATTTAACACTAGCCGCGTTAGCCAAATAATGGTGGAAAAAGTTCCCCATGAGGAAGTTAATAAGTACGGTGTAGTTGACTTGGAAGGGTTAGAGCTCGCCGAGGGGGACTCTGGGAAAATCCATGCAATGGTTGAAAAGCCACCAGTAGATGAAGCGCCATCAGATTTAGCCGTGGTTGGTCGTTATGTACTTTCAGAGGCTATTTGGGATTGTATCGCCTCAACGCCGCCGGGCGCGGGTGATGAGATTCAGTTAACGGATGCTATTGCTATGTTAATGGCCAAAGAGCAAGTTGACGCCTATTACATGAAAGGTAAGAGTCATGATTGTGGAAGTAAGTTGGGTTACATGCAGGCGAGCGTAGAATATGCGCTTCGTCACCCTGAATTAGCCAAAGACTTTAAAGCATTTCTCAAGCAAATTATTTAGTAATTACCCATTAGCCCCACCACTTTCACATAATGTGATGGGGCGCACTCCTAAACTCGCACTTGCGACTTAAGTTTTTCGATCATCTTTTTACCGATCCCTTTTACATCTTCAAGCTGTTCTACAGTTTGAAACTCACCGATGGTATTGCGGTACTCGACAATAGCTTCAGCTTTTGCTTTACCGATACCTTTAAGTTGTGTCAGCTGTTCAACCGAAGCTGTATTTAGGTCGAGTTGCGCCCTTTGTTCGGCTGGCTGACTTTCAAGTGAACTGACATTAGCTGAGGCGCTAACCGGTTGTGCCATAATAAATAATGCTAAACTCATTACTAAGCCATTCATTAATAATTTTTTCATCGTATTTCTCCATTCCATTTTTGCTTACGTGTAAGCAGTTTCCATAAATTGCATGAGGTCAGCACATTGCGTTATGTGATCATGCGCAACAAAGTGTAGTGACTTTATTAATAAAGAGAAGGGCAGGTTATGGCCAGTTTTAGAGGCTTAAAAAAAGCCACATATGTGGCTTTTTAACAGTGGATCAGCGTGAAATTATAAGCGTTCTAATACCGCATCAGTGAACTCTGTAGTGCCTGACTCACCGCCAAGGTCACGCGTGGTGCGGTCGCCAGACTCGATAACATCTTTAAGTGCAGTGCGAATAGCATTCGCTTTGTCTGACATATTCAAATATTCGAGCATTTGAATTGCTGCCAGGATTACTGACGTTGGATTCGCCAAGTTTTTACCTGCGATGTCAGGCGCTGAACCGTGCACAGCTTCAAATATTGCACAATCTTCACCAATGTTTGCACCTGGCGCCATGCCTAAGCCGCCAACTAAGCCTGCACAAAGGTCTGACAAAATGTCGCCGAACAGGTTAGTAGTAACTATGACGTCAAACTGATGCGGGTTCATGACCAATTGCATACAGCAATTATCTACAATCATTTCCGCAGATTCGATGTCTGGATAGCGTTCTCCTACTTCTCGTGCGACTTTTAAGAATAAGCCTGAGGTAGACTTTAAGATATTGGCCTTATGAACCGCTGTTACTTTTTTGCGCCCTTCGCGTCGTGCTAGGTCGTAGGCGAAAGTCACAATTTTTTCAGCGCCTTCACGCGTGATTTTACTCATTGCTTCGGCTTCAGAACCGTCTTCTGAAACCACTTGGCCCAAGCCTGAATACATGCCTTGGGTATTTTCGCGCACAGTGATAATGTCGATGTCTTCATAGCGAGCTTTGGTGCCTTTAAAAGACATTACCGGGCGTAAGTTCGCATACAATTTGAACTGTTTGCGCAAGCTAACGTTGATCGATGTGAAACCCTCACCAACTGGGGTTGTTAACGGACCTTTTAGAGACACTTTATTCTTTGCGATAAGATCTAACGTCTCTTGCGGTAACAGTTCACCGTGGTTTTCTAGTGCCATCAGACCCGCGTCGGCATAGTCATACACAAAATCACAGCCCACTTTTTCAAGGATTTTAATTGTTGCATCAATAATGTCTGGGCCGATGCCGTCACCACGGATGACCGTGATACGTTGTTGTGTCATGAATTTTCCTCTTTTGGTTGGTAATTTACGTTGAATGGCGCGCATTTTACTCGATCATGAATAAATCGAACAGGGCTTATGGCATAAATTAGGTGCCTTGTAAGACTAAAGTTTAACTAGATTGGTTGATACATGGCTTGACAGTGGCGCTCGACTAGAAGTTCGATGTGTTCATTGTTCAACTTAATTCGATTGCAATGATGTTGAAGCTCTTCTGGCAACGTTGGTGTTAAAGCGGAGCCGCAATGCAACCATTGTCGGCACAGATATAGTGATATTGCTTGCACGTCTCGATATACATTGGTGGATTTTGCATGCCGATTGTAACAATTAAAGGGGGCATGTATCTCTCGCCCTTGATGCCAGCTTTTCGCTAATGTTAATGCCTGCTTATCAAAGTCAATGTCAATGTTATCGCCTGTTAGGGACTTGGCACTCGATAAATCAGTATTCGCTAAACACCAATGGTTAAGTATTCGCAAAGACGACGTGGTAAACAATCCGGAAAGCTGAAGCAAAGCTGACAGACTAAATTGTTGCGGAATGCCTAATTTGCAAAATTCCGCAATGCTTGCACATACCTGTCGGTGCAATATACACAACTGTTCAAACTGTTCACTCAAGGGAAAATGAGACATCGACAATCGCTGCCATAGAAGGTGCTCCGTTAATACCGCCGCAAGGCGCTCTGTACCATGCGTCATGATTGACTGTTTAAGATTGCTAACATTGATATTGAGCCGGTTGAGCTCAGTTGCAGAACGCTGTAAAACATCCGTAAAGAAGGAGTTTTGGCCTATGAGTTTGTTTAATTCTGTGGGTTCTATATTCGTTTTGTTTAGAGCATCCAAAATCATTAATAAGTCGCTCGGTGGGTATTGGATACTATATTTGGCCGGCTGTCTGATTGCCGTAAGGTGCTCACGCTGTTTAGGAGACGCGAGGCTCCATACTTGCAAAAGTGCTGCGGGCGATACTCTGCGCTGAATTGTCAGTTTGGGTAACAGCTTGGTGGCGTTGATGTGCCGAATAGTAATTGTCGTTTCATTACTATCTTGTTTAGTAAGACTCGCAAGTAGGATTTTACCATCCTTCGCACCGACGATAAACTCAGCTTCTTTTTCAACTTTAACAACAATACCGGCAAAAAATTCACTACTCGGGTCGAGAAGTGGGTTTAGCAGCGGTTGGTATTGGGGATATTGCAAAATCACCTGATTGAGTACGCTGGCCAGTGATGATAATGAAGTCCGCTTCGATTGTTTTAAGGATGCCGTGATTTTTATACTCATAAATAAACAATCAAACGCGCGACTTCGCTGCACGGTTTCGCAACTATTAACACCTAATTTTTGCTTAATCCCTATGCGCAAGGTGCCAAAGTGTTGCCCGCTAACACATCGCATAATTTCAGAATAGAGTCGCTGCCGCTCAACCTTATTGGCTAAAGTTTTTACTTGGTTAGCAATTAACCACCCTGCCATTGCATGCTGTATGAAGGTGTCACTAAGCTGATTGGCTCGACTTACAAGCACCAATAGCCCTAAATCAAACCATTGGTATGTGGCTGGTTTTTGCTGCCAAAGTGTTTCTAATTGAATGTAAGTAAGAGACGGTGATGTTTTGAAGGTGTTCAGCAGTGTTTGGCTGCATTGTAATGCATTACCAATGACTGATTTGGGGTCTGAAAGTGGAACTGGTTGCGTTTGAAAACGAAGGCAATGCTTGATTGTTGTCATCACCTCCGTCAAGTCTTGTGGCGTCATCCCTCTAAAAAGTTCAGGTAAACGCCATCGCCCCATGCAACTAAGATATCGTCTTCGAACAACAGCGGCGTACACTCATTTTGAGTTGTAATGCCATCTGATTTCATGTGTTGAGTGCGGTAAAACATGACTTGCATCATGCCTTCGCGGGTTTTTTTTGCCTCAGTAATGTCGGGGGAACCTAATAGTGCCAGTATTTCATCTTTGGAAATACCGAGGTTCAGTTTGGCAATCTGAACCTTGTTATATTGCTCACGGTCTTCCCAGTCCATATCTTCTGGATGATCAGGAAAGAATGATACTACCGAATATACGAAAACAGCGTACAGAGCAAACCCTGCTATCACCATTTTAACGACTTTATTGCCCATTTTTGCCGCGCTCTCCTCGCCACTTATTACAATGTGTGAAGCTTAATCCTATCGTCAAAAAAATTAAACATTAATAATGTAACAAGGTTCGTATTTGCTTCCAGGTAACTTCATCCGCTGCTGTGCTACAAACGATCTCAACAAATCATCAATAAGAGTCATCAATTCGGGGTCGCCTGACAATTCAAATCGGCCATGCTGCTTAATCTGTGCGACTGTCGACGACTTTATGTTGCCAGCAACGATGCCAGAGAATGCTTGACGCAGGGTCGCCGCTAGGTTTGCAAGTGGCTGCTCGCGATAAATCGGCAAGGCTGCCATAGCCTCGTGTGTTGGTTCGAAGCGATGCTGGAAAATGTCGTCGATTTTCAACGACCAATTGAAACTGAACGCATCGCCTACAGCGCGCCTGTACTGCTCAACTTTCTGTCTTCCTAGGCTCATGCTGCGGGCCACTTCACCGGGATCATCAATAATAATTTGATATTTCTCTTGAGCTTTAGGTCCCAATGTCGCAGCCACAAACTGATCGATGGCAGCAAAGTAATCCGCACTGGATGCCGGACCGGTTAAGATGAGTGGAAATGGGTGTTGAGCGTTATTTTCGTGCATTAAAATACCAAGGATATAGAGAAGCTCCTCGGCGGTACCTACCCCACCTGGAAATACGACTATTCCATGTGCTGCCCGCACGAACGCCTCAAGACGTTTCTCGATA
This sequence comes from Alteromonas sp., assembly GCA_964230255.1. GTDB lineage: Bacteria > Pseudomonadota > Gammaproteobacteria > Enterobacterales > Alteromonadaceae > Alteromonas_E. The sequence goes on along the minus strand of CAXRGW010000058.1, from coordinate 45,999 downwards.
TCGGGCATTATAATTAGCTCATTGACAATTGCATTGGGTGGCTCAGCAGCGATAATGCTGGGCTCTGAGATGCCAATATAACGGCCCTTGCGGAACCGCTGTTTGGCATGGCCTATGGCGGCCCCTTTCATTGGACCTTTCATCGCACCTGGACCGCAACCGGTACAGATATTCATTTCTCGTAGGCCTAATTGATAACCAACTTCCTTGGTGTATTTATACTCGTCACTGCCGATGGAGTGCCCACCCCAACATACTACCGTATTCAGTTCGTCGTTGCCTACAAGTGCATCAGCGTGACGCAACATATCGAAAACCATATCTGTGATACTGGTGGCGGTAACATCAGAAATACGCCGAATGTCGCTCGGCTCGCTTTCGGCGATGCCATTGTATTTAACGTGCATATATAGAAGGTCGCGCAATACGGAGAATAAGTGTTCATGAACACCAGCAATCAACTTACCATCCACAAACGATACCTCGGGCGGATTGATCAGTTCCATTTTCACGCCACGCTCGCGCCGGACCAGCTTTACCTCAAATGAATCATAGGGGGCGAACAATGCCTCGGCATCGTCTTCATCTACGCCACTATTCAGTACCGCGAGACAACAGTTGCGAAAGATTTGATACAGTTCGCTATTAGCCGTATCGGTGAGCAAGGTTACTTCGCCTTGAGACAGTTGGCTTATCCAACCAACTGGATTTAATTGCACGCGAGTCATAGTATTCAAGATGGGTCACTTATAATTTGATTACGGCCATTGTTCTTTGCGGAATAGAGATGTTTATCAGCACGTTCGAATACACTCTCAACACTATCTTCTACAGCAAACTCAGCAAGGCCAAAAGAGGCTGTAATAGTTACCGGTTCATGCTTGAACTTAAATGGCAGGGATTCCAGTTTTTTGCGGATATCTTCAAGCGGCTCGATTAAATCAGTCAACTCACTATCAGGAAACAAGATAACAAACTCTTCGCCACCCCAGCGGGCTAAAAAATCAGTCTTGCGCAATTTGCTTTTGAGTTGTTTTGCGATTACTAGCAGCGTTTTGTCTCCGGCTGCATGACCATACTTGTCGTTAATCGATTTAAAGTGATCAATATCGATAACCGCCATGCACAAAGGCGATTTAGTGCGCACCCAACGCTGATATTCTTGCTCAATACGTTCGTTATAGGCAATCCGATTTGGAATCTTGGTTAGTGGGTCCATATGGGTTTGTAGACGTTGCTCCAAGAGTTTTTTGCGGTATTGCTGCGTTTTCTTTTCCATTGAGGTCAGTTCGCGTTGCATGTTTTGCAACAGCGATATCAGCGTCTCTTCTTCTGCTTTGTCAGCTTCTTGGCGCGCGCTTATACTTGTTTGCATTTTTTCGAGATATTGCTGAGCTTCACTTTTACACTTGGCTAAATCATCTGATTGATTAACCACTTCTCCCATATCGGTAATGTGGCTTTTTAATTCATCGTGGTGCCTGGCCTTGCTTTCAAATTGTGTCTGCGTGATTTCGATGGTTTGCGATACATCTTGATTCATGCTGATAATCGAGCGGTGCAGGCCTTCGATAACTTGACCGTTTACGCCTGCCTCTTTTACCACGTCTTTTACGATCAAACGGATCAGTACTAAGCAGCATTCGAGCAGTTCATGCTGTGATAAGCCATCGAGCAGCTTTTTACGCACCTCACTTAGCTGTTTGTCGGATTTGTTCTTTTGATAATATGGCTCGATTAAACCTTGCAGTTCGGCAGTGATATTGGCATGTAAGCGTTCGTCAATCGGTTGCGTAAGCTCGTTGGAGTTAGAGTCAGCCAATGCATTGCTACTGTGGTTCACAACCTTAACTTTCGACTTTTTCGGCTCGTTCTTCAGCGCTTGTTGATACAATATTAACGCGCGTTCAAATTGTGGTAATGAACTAAAAATTGAGCCGGACTGCATGCTTAAGGAAGATAAAAAACGCGCAGTTTCACTTTTGAGTTCTGCGGTGATTGAGTCTGAGCGTTGTAGCCGCTTTACTGCTGACTCTAAGCGGCCTATGGTATCCGTCGTCTGTTTTTTCAGCGACTGAGCGTTTTGCATCAATAAGCTATTGAGTTTGCCAATGCTCACTGCCGCCAAAGTAATGTTGGGATTACCTGCCAAATGGCTGCGCAGGGCACTTAATTCTTTATCCACTTCCGCACTGGCGCCTTCATAAAAATTCGACAAGCGAATAATGACCTGCGCTAGCTGTTCATTGTGTCGTTTGAGTGACTCTATTTTTTTCTTGTCCAAGGGTCGGGCTCAGTATACCTATCTTGCTAGTCTAAAGCATTGCTTGAAATAGCTATTAGGTCAATGTTGGATGTTGATTTTTATCGCTTTTTATTGTCGCGCTAAGCGCAAATTCGCGTAGGGTTGCTCAAAGTTAGAACGGAACGGATTGATATCTAACCCACCACGGCGCGTGTAGCGCGCGTATACCGTTAACTGCTTAGCGCCACACCGTTGCATTAAGTCGCAAAAAATACGCTCAACGCATTGTTCATGGAATTCATTGTGACCGCGAAACGAAATCAAATATTTCAGTAGTGCCTGATGATCAATATGTGGGCCGTGATAATGAATAAGCACACTCCCCCAATCAGGTTGGTTGGTGATCAAGCAATTTGACTTTAAAAGGTGGCTAGTTAGCGTTTCGGTCACTATTTCGGAACTGCTCACTAGCAACCCAGGGTTGTAATCATAGCTAGTGATGTCAACATCTAAGCCATCGATGCAATGGCCATTGAGTGTATGAATGTTGAGTTGCTCGAAACCTGTCGGCGTTATCAGCGTAACATCTACTTCCGCATGTGCGCATGCGCTCAAATCTGCAGTTATCGTTTTTTGCACGTCTTCAACTGAAGCAAACGTCGATTGGTTAAAACTATTCAGGTACAGCTTAAACGACTTACTCTCGATTAGGTTGATTGAATCTGCTGGAACGCTGCACTGTAGAATTGCGATTTGCGGTTTACCTTTGGCATTCAACCAGGAGAGTTCGTAACCGTTCCAAATATCGACACCGTTAAAAGGTAAGTTCTGCCCCTCAATATTAATCTCATCACGATTTATCTGACGTGGCACGGGTTGCAGAATTGAAGCATCGTAGTGCTCCACGTACTCAACGTTCTGACCTAGGGCCAAATTATCCATCGAATTGTTAGGTGATTGTTTTGACTTACTCATAGGGTCGCTTTTCTGTGCACATTTATTGGTGGTTTTCGGTATGATACCAAGACTTTAATGTGGAGCCTTTACGTGACTGCAAAAAATATAGCTCAAAGTTTAGATAACTTTATTGATTCTTACCTGCAAAGCTCAATTGAGTTAACCGTAGAGTTTGATAATGATTGGTTGTCGCCGTGCACTGAACAAGATTGCAAGGATGGCGATACAATCACCTGGCATCCTGTTAAGCAAGAAGGCGAAAATAGCTTCGCGGCGATGGAAGTAGCCCTAGAGCTAAAGATGGATGAGCAACTCAAGACGTTCTACTGCCGCTATTATGCCGATCATTTTGAAGCAGTTGCCGCCCAAGGCTCTTTGTCGTTGCTACAAGTATGGAATAAGGATGACTTTGAACGGCTACAACAGAATCTAATTGGTCATGTTTTGATGAAGCGTAAGCTAAGACAAGCTGAAACCTTGTTTTTTGCGCTAACTGATGAGGAAGATTTTATAATCAGTGTACTCAATAGCACTGGCGAAGTCGTTCTTGAGCAAGTCGGTAAAGAACCTAAAGAAGTATTGGCAAGTGATCTAACGAGTTTTATACAAACACTTACGCCCTATTCTGATTAAAGTTACATCTTCAGAGGCTCTGTTACTGGGACTAACTTACCTGCTATCCTTCAGCACTTTTAGCGCTTGCTTCAGTTCGCGTAGTTCAACTTCGGCATTAATAATTCTTTGCTCTAATTCTGCGATCGTTACTTTAGGAACAGAGGTCGGAAGGGGCTCATCTGGTAAAGTGGGAGTCGCTTTGACTAATTTTTCTTTGTTTTGTTGCTGCCACCACTGAATGGCTTTGACCGCTTCGGGCAAGGTTAATTTCGGTGATGATTTGGCACGCAACAAACTCGTAGTCGGTTCCATACCCTGTGTATATAGGTCTACGCAGAGTTTCTGAATGGCGGGTGTCACAATTTTCTCATCATTAGCGAATAATACTAAATAGTAGCTAAATTAACGAAATCAAACGAGTGGTATTTTCACAAAAAATACCTTTATTCAATAAAAACAAGATGTTACTAGTTTGGCAAAGTTCTTGTTTAAGATAAGAAAGACCTATTCAATAGGCGAATCAATTTTTTAAAGGAATCACAAAAAATGCTCAAAAAATCATTCATCGCGTGCGCGATTTGCGCGCCACTATTACTTTCTGGTTGTGTCGTCTCAGTAGGTGGTGACGGTGATGGCTATTCGTACAGCAGTGACTGGGAAAAGCGTGAAACCAACAACCGCCGTCATATCAGTAAGCTTGATGTCGATATGACATTAGAGTCAGTTTCAAGTCGCATGGGGATGGCTGATTTTGACGAATTTTACCAGCGCGATGGTTCGGATTACCGCGTTCTTTATTATCGCACTCAACGCTCTTCTGGTGATGGTGTAACAACCAAAGACGAGTGTACACCACTGGTATTCAAAAATGGTCGTCTAGCCGGTTGGGGTGAGGCCGCACTAAACGAATATTTATAAGCCCGTTTTAATGCGCCGGTTATTTTTATTGCGCTGGCGCAATTATCCTTAAAAAATTTAAGGTTAATGCTTTACAAACCTTTAACAAAACCTCAGTGTATTCGTCGAAGTCTATAAGTCATTCAGGAGTTTACGCATGGGGCAACACGCGGTTACTGTTTTACCCGAACAAATTAAGGCCATTTTTCTTACCGCCGAAGATTTGAAGGTGGCTGCATCCATTCTATACAACGCCTATTTTGACGACCCTTTGTTCGTCGACATTTTTGATGCTGAAAAAGAAGGTTATGAAAGCCGCTTGCGCTCTGCAATTCGCGAGGAGTTACACGCGTTTTGGATTGCCAAGCAACCAATCGTTGGACTGTTTGAAAACGAGCGCCTATTAGCCGTGGCATGCTTGATAAGCCCTGATGCTGCATTTGGCGCAGGTAGATATTGGCATTGGCGCTTGAAGATGCTCCTGACAGCAGGCTTTCTTGGTACTAAACAAATGATTGAGAAAGAAGAGCGGGTTAGAGAATGTATGCCTGCAGAAAATTATCATATGTTGTCTTTTATTGGGGTTCATCCCGATTATCAAGACCAAGGCTTAGGCCACGTGCTTATGAATGCTGTCGACAGTGTCCTACTCGACGATCACAAGACTCAGGGGGTGGGGGTTTATGTAACGTTGCCTAAGTGCTTGTCGTTTTTCAAAGACGGACATTACGATTACATTCAAGAGTTGGAGTTTGGTCACATAACGGGCCATATCATGTTTCGTCAAAGACCTACAGATAGCGTGTAAGCGATCTCGTACAAGGGTGTAGGTATTTAAACCAAAATGCTGTTGTCCTACACCTACCTTTTGTTTTTATATTATTGATATTTATAGCTTAATTATCAATAGTTGAAAGATTTCATACTTTTTTTTCTTTCGGCTTTCCAACGCGTAATGCGGTATTTATAAAACCCAGTAATATTAAACATGTCACAAGGAAACACGACAAGTCAGGACGACATTAAGGATTAGCTCAGGACACCTTTAAGGAAAAAGGAAGTTGAAGACAAGAAGTTTTCTAGTCATGGAGGCAGTCAGGATGACACCAGGGATGAATTAGGACCGTTTCAGAATGAAACTTCGCTTATCGCATGGATGGATAAGCTTTAAGGATTGAGGGAAAGGACCTACTTAGGATGAGTAGCTCGCTCAGGAAGAGTGAGAAAAGAAGGAAAGGGGTGTATAGGGATTTTTATCTGGAAGATTTAAGTTGTAATGGATTGCGGAGAAGGAAGCTCGAAATTCCCAAGGCGAAACCGAAAGGTTTCGCCTTTTCTTTTTGTGGTGGCGGTATATATAGCTAGAAACTGCAATCATAGCTTTAGCAAATAGTAATCAGTGATCGCGCGTCTGCATACCCGCATATGCATTCGCTCGTTTTCCATCTAGCGATTGATGCACCGCAGTATGACCTTGCGAAAAGCCAGCAAACTTCACTGTGATTAAGCTAGCCTTTGCGGCAGTAGACACCATGCCCATTATTATTAAAGCTAATAACCGTAACCCAACAAGACGATTGATTACTACCACTCCATTACTTGCGTCTAATTTACTTTGGCTCTCAGGTCAAGTTTGGGCTACGGGTAAAACGCGATAAAAACAATAATTTACAATCATTCTAGGCTCATCTTAATAGGTGAGGGAAAGCTTAATTGTAAAAAAAACCGACAGTTAAGATGTAACTTTATTAAGTAGAACCAGGGCCTTGGAGCAAGAGTGTTAGATTAGTTTATCGGATAGGCTGGTACGTCAATTGATGTTACTGTTTTTCCTTGCATTAGAAAAAAGCCACGATTAAGTGATTCTCGATTGGCTGAGAACTCGAACATAAACTCGAGTTTCCACACTAGGTGTTTGCGATAAAACCCCAATCTAGTAGAACTGCGCGCTACACTAACCAATTGCAAATTGTGCTGCTTACAATACATCGCAGCGTAGCGATTCGCCATCTCAGTTAGCGCTCGAATGTGCCAAAATTGGAGGCCTACTAAGGCTAAAGCGAGCAGTAGTGTTAAATCTGTTAGGTTCACTGGTTACCTATGGGTTATTGAATAATGCGCCAATCGCTTGCGCCAGAGTAACACTGCGATTTGGGTTTCGCAGTGCCTTTAATGCGATCTCGCGTGTATCAGGAAGCTGAGCTAAATCAGCGAAAAAGCTAGCAAAAAAATCGGTATATTGATCGCTGTCTGTTTTGGCTGCGTGTTCGAGCAAAAGCATCATGTTTTTCTCGTTAAGCCCTTGCCAATGGCGACCTGCGATTATAGTAAGTAAGTCTACATCGAGTTTCTCTAGCTTCAATATTTTGTTTAGAACACGCTGTCGCTCCTTATCATTAGACGTTTGCGCAAAAGCCCGAAGAGCCCATTTACTCAGTGGCGCATAACAATCATGCCAGTTGATGTAATCCATTACTTGAGCTGTTACCACGTCACTAATAACGCGATTCTCAAGCGAGCATAAAATATGCTGTTGTACTGTGGCGGGATAGTCTTCAGTCATATTCTGTGTATACAAGAGCAGTTCTTCTTCAGTTCCAAAGTGGATACAATCGGCCAGTCCCTGAACAGACACTTGTTGCCAATCAAGTAATTTAGGTGTCTCTAAGTAATTTTTCGCTTTATGATAATCACTTGTTACCGCTTGATTGGTTACAACCCGTACAATGGCATTGAAGTCGGCTAGTTGCTGTTGATTTGGCGTGAAGATATACGGGTTTTGTTGGATTTGACTGGCTTGCTCCAAATCGTCTTTACCTTGTGATTTGGCTTCGCTAAGTGCCGTTACAACAAGCTCTATAAAGTGTTGACGTGAGGCATCCACTAATCTTCCTTGCTCATCCAAAGGGAGTTTTAGAAACCAAATATAAACTTGTGAAGATAGTTGTTTGTTCCAGTAAACGATGCCCAGCCACATGTGCTGTTGACGGGGGAAGGGCGCCGGTAGTTCACCGTTTTCAATATCGAGGAACTGTTGCTCTGCAAGAGGGCGAATACCACGGCCGAAATCGAAAACCCGATACTCCGTGCCAGCCTGCAAGAGAAACTCACTGATAGACGCTATTCGCTGTAACAAAATGACTACTCACTCCAGTTAAATTTGGGGCATTATACACATAGGTGATGTCGACAGCGACCAACGGCCATTGTCTATCCAATACATAGGTATGAGCTGCACTATGCAAATGAATATTCTGTACCGCGATGATTTTCTAATAGCCGTTGACAAGCCTGCGGGCTTGTTGGTTCATCGCAGTATGATAGCGAGAGATGTACAGCATTTTGCGGTGCAAATACTGCGCGATCAAATCGGACAATACGTCTATCCACTGCATAGGCTAGATCGCCCCACCTCAGGCGTTTTGCTGTTTGGATTAAATAAAGCAATTGCCGCTGATATCACTGAGTTGTTTACTGGGCAGCAGATTGATAAGCGGTATCAAGCAATCGTTAGAGGCCATATGCCAGATAGTTGGTTGATTGATTATGGATTAGTGGAAATCCAAGATCGAATGACTGACCGGCGTGCTCGCAAGGATAAACCCGAACAATCAGCTTTAACTGAAGCTCGATGTTTACAGCGATTCACAATTCCACTGCCTGCAGGTCGATACAACAGCGCACGGTTTTCACTGGTTGATTTGCATCCGAAAACTGGCAGGAAACATCAACTGCGTAGGCATATGGCGCATATTCGCCATCCAATTGTTGGCGATACTACACACGGTGACGGCAAGCAAAATAAATTTTTGCGACATCACTTTAATTTTCAACAACTCGCCCTTACTTGTACTTCTATGAAGTTTGTTCATCCAGTGACAAAGCAGTCAGTGATAATCGAGGCTCCATTTAGTTCAGCGACCGCGGCACTTGTGGCAAACTGGCAGGTATTTACTGATGTTGGCGTAGCCACGTTGAATATTCATAAACAGACGATAGACTAATGACAAAGATTACAATTTTCACCGGTTCCGTATACGGCAATGCACAACATGTTGCTGAACAGGCACAAGAAGCACTCACAGCCAAAGGTGTTGACGTAGAAGTTATGACCGATCCTGCTGTGAGTGACTTTACCGATGCGGAAGCCGTTGTGGTGATTACCTCTACTACCGGTCAAGGAGACATTCCTCCCAATTTAGAGTTCTTCCACGCAGAGTTACGTGATGAGTTCCCTTTGATGAATGGTAAACCTTTTGCTGTAGCTGCGTTAGGTGATAGTAGTTATGGCGAAACATTCTGTGGTGGTGGTCGACAGTTTCAAGAACTACTTGAAGAACTACAAGGCAAAGCAGTCGTTGATATGCTAGAGGTCGATGCAATCGAGACGCTTGAACCGGAATCTGAGGTGATTCCCTGGCTAGAAAGTGTAGTGGAAAAGCTGTAGGTTTAACGAATCATCAAGACGCGTAAATGCGCGTCTTGATGAATGCAATACAGAATTATTCTGCGGCGCGTAACAATTCATTTATGCCGACTTTAGCTCGAGTCTTGGCGTCTACTTTTTTCACGATAATAGCGGCGTATAAGCTGTATGTACCATCTTTGCTCGGTAAGCTACCTGAAACTACAACTGAACCCGCAGGAACACGACCATAATGAATTTCGCCAGTCTCGCGGTCATATATCCGCGTACTTTGGCCGATGTATACGCCCATTGAAATAACGCTGCCTTCTTCTACAACAACCCCCTCAACGATTTCAGATCGAGCACCGATGAAACAGTTGTCTTCAATGATAGTTGGATTTGCTTGCAGAGGCTCTAGTACACCACCAATGCCGACACCGCCAGATAAATGAACATTTTTACCAATTTGAGCGCAAGAGCCGACCGTTGCCCAAGTATCTACCATACTGCCTTCATCAACATAAGCGCCGATATTGACATAAGATGGCATTAAGACGACGTTCTTGCCGACAAAACTGCCCGTGCGAACAGTCGCTGGAGGGACCACTCGGGTGCCATCTTGTTGGAAGCGCGCGGTATCGTAGCCGCTATATTTAAGTGGTACTTTATCAAAATACTGACTCACACCGTCATTCATAGGCGCGTTGTCATGCAGGCGGAAATACAATAAAACCGCTTTTTTCAACCACTGATGAACAACCCATTCGCCGGCTATTTTTTCTGCTACTCGGGCTTGGCCGGAATTAAGCATATCGATAGCTTGTTGAACCGCCTCTTTCACATCATCGTGGCCTGAATTCGGGCGAATGGTGTCGCGCTGTTCAAAAGCGTTTTCTATGATCGATTGCAAATCATGCGTCATTTTGTATATCTTCCAATTGGTCTAGGTTACGAATAATTGATTGTTTAAGTTCGACTTGCTGAGTTTGAGATAAGGCGACCCCAGCGTCGTTTGTTACGATAAATATATCTTCAGCGCGTTCGCCGATTGTGGAAATTTTTGCCAACTTTAAAGTGACATTACTGTCGACAAAAGCATGTCCGATCTTAGCCAAAATGCCAGGTGCATCGAGTGTTTCTAGTTCAACAAGAGTTGCGTCTTCTTGGCGATTATAGAAGCGTACTTTAGTCGGCACATTGAGCAGCTTGAGTTGACGCGAAATTTTACGCACATTGTTATGAGTATGCCCTGGCGTTGATATCTGTGATTGGATAGCGTCTGCGAGTTTATCGAGGCGTTGCTCAGAATCGATTCGGTTGCCTTCATTATCAAGTAGAATAATACTGTCGCAAACATAGCCATCATGGGTAATGGTGATATTGGCATCATGGATCGAGAGGTTGCGACTATCGATTACAGATGCTACTTGCGCAAATAATGCAGGACGGTCTTTTCCATAAATAAATAATTCGGTACCGGCCTTGGTCGTTGTATTGTTGGCTTTCACCAATAGCGCTTCGGCACCATCGCATTTAAAGTTGAGTATCTCTTGAGTATGCCAAGCAATTTGCGCTGGTTTGTAACGAGCAAAATAGTCGTGATCTAAACGCGACCACAAGCTCTCGATGGCAATTTCAGCATAACCTGAATCAGCTAACAACACTCGCGCAGCATGTTTATTCTCATTCACCCGCTCAAAGATAGTCAACTGGCACTGCAGCCCATTGTCTAAGGCCTTTTGCGTCAGTAAATAAAGCTCGCGTAATAGCGAGGCTTTCCAGTCATTCCACAGATTGTCATTGGTGGCGCGGATGTCTGCCAAAGTCAGTGCATAAAGTAAATTCAGGTGCACATGACTTTTTACTTTATTGGCAAATTCGTTCACCACATCAGGGTCATATATGTCGCGGCGTTGAGCGACAACGGACATTAGTAGATGGTTCTCAACTAACCAGACAACAATGTCGCTTTCGGCCTTGTTTAAACCGTGATGTGCAGCAAATTTCTTAACGTCGGCGGCGCCTAATACCGAGTGATCGCCGCTGCGACCTTTGCCAATATCATGAAATACAGCAGCTAAATAAAGTAATTCGGGTTTATCCAAATTTTTAACGATTCGACCACAGCGCGGAAAGCGTTTATTTTCTGTCGAAAAATAGTGATTTACGTGCTTCACTAGACGATGGGTATGCTCATCTACAGTGTAAGCGTGGAACAAATCAAATTGCATCATCCCAACAATATGATTCCACTGTGGCAAGTAAGCTTGAAGTATGCCGTATTGATGCATGATGTCCCAGCCAAAATCAAAGAAGTGCGGGTGTCGCATTAGCTGCATGAATTTTTCACGGCAAATTTCATTTTCATGCCAATAGAAGTGTTGGAATTGCCTTCTAGCATTGCGTACTTGGCGGATACAGTCCGTGTCCAAGCCTTTAACTGCTGGTGTATCTGCAATCAAATGAAGAAAATCGAACAAGTCTTCAGGCGCTTGAAAAATTCCCGCACGAGTAGGTGAAATTAAGTGGTCGTGCAGTTCAAAGTCGGGGGTAAGTGCAATATTGCCATAATCTTTGTTGCCAAGGATGTCGTGACGAAAACGCTGCATCAACATTTGATTTAATTCATTCACGCGTCGCACGGTCCTGAAGAAGGCCTTCATCATGCTTTCCACGGACGCTTTACCCTGTTGACCATAACCCAAGCGTTCAGCGACATCGGTTTGGTAATCGAACAGCAAACGGTTTTCACTGCGCCCAGCAGTAATATGCAATGCGAAGCGGATGCGCCACAGATGAGAGCGACACTCGATCAGCTCCGCGTGCTCTTGTTTGGTAAAGTAACCGTGCCCCACTAAGCTCCAGCCATCGTATTCGCCGAAATGCTTCTTTGCCACCCAGCCAATCGTTTGAATATCGCGCAAGCAACCCGGGTTTTCTTTTACGTTCGGTTCTAAATTGTACGCTGTACCATGAAATTTCGCATGGCGTGCTAATTGCTCTTCCTGCTTGGCAACGAAGAATCGATCGCTTGTCCAAATTTTGTTTTTTGAGATGTCCTTAGTGAGCTTATCGAACACTTTTTGACAGCCGGCTAAGCGCCGACTTTCAACTAAGTTTGTCGCTACGGTAACATCTGTCTTTGCCAATCCAATGGTTTCTTTAACTGTGCGAACTGACTGACCGATATCCAGTTTCACATCCCAAAGTAAGGTAATAAATTCGCCGATAGTTTCGCGAGTGGCTTTATCCAGAGATTTTTTGCTAAGAATTAATAGATCAATGTCTGAATGAGGCTGTAGTTGGGCTCGCCCGTATCCGCCAACAGCTGCTAAGCAAAGGTTGTCGACTTGCTCTAATTTAAACAATTGCCAGATGTGCTGTAGTAAAGTATCGACAAAAACAGCACGCCCAGATACCAATTCATCTACCGCGCATTGATTGAAAGCTGATTCTAACCACTGATAACTCTTACTTACACAGCGTTTAAATCCAGCAATGTCGTGGCGATCATCAATAGCATGGATGTCTTCGATGAGATTGTTTAGCGTTAACTCGTCTTGTTGCTCAAGTACCGGCATTGCCTCAACCTTTAATGCTGAATGATAGATTCTATTGATTCTTCTTCACGCCAGGTTAATATCTCAACGCCGTTTTCTGTAACCAGCAATGTATGCTCCCATTGAGCTGATAAGCTGCGATCCTTTGTTACTACCGTCCATTTATCGGGCAAGATTTTCGAGTAGCGCTTACCAGCATTGACCATGGGCTCAATGGTGAAACACATCCCTGGGTGCAGCACATCCCCAGTGTTGGGGTTACCGTAATGCACAACTTGCGGCTCTTCATGGAATGTAGCGCCAATACCGTGACCACAATACTCGCGAACAATCGAATAGTCATGAGCCTCTGCGTGTTGCTGGATAATATGACCAATATCGCCTAAACGAACACCGGGTTTAACGAGCTTTATAGCCTTATACAAACTCTCTTGGGTAACGCGAATTAGACGCTCAGCCAAGATGGAAGGTTTGCCAACTACAAACATTTTTGAGGTGTCGCCGTGATACCCGTCTTTTTTGACCGTTACGTCTATATTAATGATGTCACCGTCTTTCAATTTCTTGTCCGCGGGAATACCGTGGCAAATGACATGATTCACTGACGTACATATTGATTTTGGAAACGGCGGGTGACCGTAGTGCAATGGCGCTGGAATTCCCCCTTGAACATCAACGATATAGTTGTGACAAATCGTATTAAGTTCATCGGTGGTAACCCCTTTCTTCACATGGGGCGTGATCATATTCAATACGTCTGCCGCGAGCTTGCCGGCAACGCGCATTTTTTCGATTTCTTCGGGGGTCTTTATAATTGCGCCCAAAACTAACCTCTATATAAAACTGTTAAACCTAATGTCTAATTCGCGCATGGTATCCTTATGTGGCAGACGTGTACAGGCGGAGCCAGAATAATAAATGGCTTTTGCTTATAAAAGACCAGAAAAACTTGAGTCTTAAGGGTTGCCATGATATAAAGCGCGCGCTTTTCTCAATGTAGAGAAACAGCGTGAATATTAATACACACATACATCGACACTGTTACCGGGGTGTCTGCCGTGATTTCACTGCGGATCGGGAATAGGGGTGTATGGAGGCCTAACCCAAATTGAGGACAATTTAATGGCAAACGTATCTATGCGCGATATGCTCCAAGCGGGCGTTCACTTCGGTCACCAAACGCGTTACTGGAATCCAAAAATGAAACCCTTCATTTTCGGGGCTCGTAACCGTGTTCATATCATCAACCTAGAAAAAACAGTGCCTTTGTTCAACGAAGCACTTAACTACTTATCAGGCGTTTCGGCGAAAAAAGGTAAAATCCTTTTCGTAGGTACTAAACGCGCAGCTGGCGAAGCGGTTAAAGAAGCAGCTTTGAACTGTGGTCAGTTCTACGTAAACAAGCGTTGGTTAGGTGGCATGTTGACAAACTGGAAAACAGTTCGTCAATCGATTAAGCGTTTGAAAGATCTTGAACAGCAAAGTCAAGACGGTACTTTTGACAAGCTAACAAAAAAAGAAGCGCTTATGCTTCAGCGTGAAATGACTAAGCTAGAAAGCAGTCTAGGTGGTATCAAAGATATGGGCGGTCTACCTGACGGTATTTTTGTAATCGACGCTGATCACGAGCACATCGCTGTGAACGAAGCACGCAACCTTGGTATCCCAGTAGTTGGTGTAGTTGATACAAACTCTAACCCAGACGGTGTTGATTACATCATCCCTGGTAATGACGACGCGATTCGTGCGATCCAGTTGTACACATCTGCTGCTGCAGACGCTGTTAACGCTGGTCGTGACAACACTGTTGAAGTGACTGAAAAAGACGACTTCGTAGAAGCGGCTGAGTAAGTTCATCACACCCGCGTGTGATAATTCAGAATCTTATTGAAGGGGCGTATTCGCCCCTTTCGTGCAAACATTTTTAAATTTTGAGGATTTTAACATGGCAGTGACTGCAGCCTTGGTAAAAGAGCTTCGCGAGCGCACCGGCGCTGGTATGCTTGATTGTAAAAAAGCGTTGGTTGAGACTGACGGCGACATCGAGTTAGCGATTGAAAATATGCGTAAGTCTGGTCAAGCAAAAGCGGCTAAAAAAGCAGGTCGTATTGCGGCTGAAGGCGTTATCTTGACAACTATCAATGGTAACCGCGCAACCATGATGGAACTGAACTGTGAAACTGACTTCGTTGCTCGTGACGAAGGCTTCTTAGCGTTTGGTAACAAAATTTTAGCGGTAGCTGCTGAAAATAACATCAACAGCATCGACGATTTGAATACGGCTGACCTTGACGGTACAACTATTGCTGACACCCGTGACACACTAGTTGCCAAAATCGGTGAAAACATTAGCCCACGTCGTGTAATCAACGTTGATGGTGATGTGCTAGGTGCATACGTGCACGGTGGCCGCATTGGTGTAGTTGCTATTCTTACTGGTGGTGACCAAGAGTTGGCGAAAGACATTGCAATGCACGTAGCTGCTGCAAGTCCACAATACGTTAAGCCAACTGATGTTCCCGCTGACGTAGTAGAAAAAGAAAAGCAAATTCAAGTTGAGATTGCTGTTCAATCAGGCAAGCCTGCTGACATCGCTGAAAAAATGGTTGCTGGTCGCATGAAGAAATTCACTGGCGAAATCAGCCTAACCGGTCAGCCTTTCGTTAAGGACCCTTCTGTATCAGTAGGTGACTTACTTAAGTCTAAAGGTGCTGATGTAGTTAACTTCGTACGCTTCGAAGTTGGTGAAGGTATCGAGAAAAAGACCGAAGATTTTGCTGCAGAAGTAGCTGCACAAATGGAAGCTGCGAAGAAATAATTCGCGTTCCTGACTTTTGCAAAATGTGAATGTCATATACACTACGGGCACCTAATTTAAGGTGCCCTTTTTGTGAGTGGTCGAAAATAAACGGTTGGTTAAACCGCCGTAGCCGACAGGCAAAATAAACATAAACTGATTTCAAACAGGAACCCAATTCTCATGAGCGTATCTTCAAAGTCTGCCTACCGACGCATCCTTTTAAAACTCAGCGGTGAAGCCCTAATGGGTGAAGAAGAATTTGGTATTGATGCCAAGTTTCTCGATCGCATGGCGGCTGAAATCAAAGAGCTAGTAGAAATGGGTGTTCAAGTCGGTCTAGTGATAGGTGGCGGAAACTTGTTCCGCGGTGAAGGCTTAGCGCGAGCCGGAATGAATCGCGTAGTGGGCGACCACATGGGCATGCTGGCTAC
Source organism: Alteromonas sp. (assembly GCA_964230255.1). Lineage (GTDB taxonomy): Bacteria > Pseudomonadota > Gammaproteobacteria > Enterobacterales > Alteromonadaceae > Alteromonas_E. Next base: position 30,086 of record CAXRGW010000058.1, on the reverse strand, counting down.
TGTTATGAATGGTTTGGCAATGCGCGATGCGTTGCATAGAGCTTTTGTAAATGCTCGACTCATGTCGGCCATTCCATTAAATGGTGTTTGCGATGCTTACAATTGGGCAGAAGCGATTAGTTTACTCAAATCAGGGCGAGTGGTTATTTTTGCTGCTGGAACCGGTAATCCATTTTTCACAACAGATTCAGCGGCGTGTTTACGCGGTATTGAAATTGAAGCCGATGCGGTGTTAAAAGCGACTAAAGTAGATGGCGTTTTTGACTCTGATCCAGTTAAAAACCCAGATGCGGTATTGTACGACCAAATCAGTTACAATGATGTACTGGAAAAGGAGTTGAAAGTTATGGATTTAGCTGCTTTCACCTTAGCACGCGATCATAACTTACCGATCAGAGTGTTTAACATGAACAAACCCGGCTGTTTAAAGCGCGTCGTAATGGGCGAGTCCGATGGCACTTTGATTGCTAACTAAAAAAATAAAATAGATTAAACAGGATATACACGTGTTAGATGAAATTGAATTAGATGCAGAACAGCGCATGGAAAAGAGTATTAGTGCGCTGAAATCACAGTTTAGTAAAATTCGAACCGGCCGTGCACACCCGAGTTTGTTGGACTCTATCAATGTTTCATACTACGGTGCAGATACACCGCTGCGTCAATTGGCAAATGTTATTGCTGAAGACAACCGCACTTTAGCCCTTACCGTATTCGATAAAAGTGCTATTCAGGCGGTTGAAAAGGCCATTATGCAGTCAGATTTGGGCTTAAATCCAATGAGTGCAGGCGCGATCATTCGCATACCAATGCCGCCTCTAACTGAAGAGCGTCGCAAAGATTTGATTAAAGTCGTGCGCGCTGAAGCGGAACAAGGCCGTGTGGCTATTCGCAATGTTCGTCGTGATGCGAACAGCGATATTAAAGAGCTTTTGAAAGAGAAAGAAATTAGCGAAGACGAGAGTCGCGCAGGTGAAGAAAACATCCAGACGTTAACTAACACCTTTGTGAAGAAAGTTGACGGCTTATTGGCCGACAAAGAAAAAGAGTTAATGGAAGTATAGTCGGTTGTATAAAACCATGGATATAAGTGCCTCTTCTTCAACTGAATTCATATCATCGGATAATAATATGCCTCAGCATGTGGCAATTATAATGGATGGTAATGGGCGTTGGGCAAAGCAGAAAGGTAAATTACGGACGTTTGGTCACAAAGCCGGCGTAGATGCAGTTCGTGCGTCGGTCAAGTACGCACGTACTAATGGTATAAAATCCCTTACGCTATTCGCCTTTAGCAGCGAAAACTGGAAACGTCCAGAGGAAGAGGTCAGCGTGTTAATGGAGCTATTCAACGTGGTATTGAATAGTGAAATTAAGAAGCTGAATAAAAATCAAGTTCGCTTAAGAGTCATTGGTGACTTATCGCGCTTTGATAAGAAGCTCATGGATAAAGTAATCAAAGCTGAAGCGTTGACTGCAAACAACCAAGCGTTAACCCTTAATGTTGCTGCGAACTACGGTGGCCGTTGGGATATCGTCAATGCTGCAAAGCAAATCTCACAACGTGTGCTCGATGGTGAAATGTCAGTAAATGACATTAATGAAGATAATTTCGATAGCCATATATGTATGGCTGATTTGCCACCACTTGATCTATTAATTCGCACAGGTGGAGAGCATCGCATCAGTAACTTTTTGTTGTGGCAATGTGCATACGCAGAGTTTTACTTTACTAGCACGCTATGGCCAGATTTTGACGAACAAGCTTTTGCCGATGCAGTTGACGATTTTAATGATCGTCAACGTCGCTTTGGCTTAACTGGCGAACAAGTGACTTCCCAATGTTAAAGCAGCGCATTATAACAGCCCTAATTTTGGCGCCTTTGGCGCTGCTCGCTATCTTGTTTTTACCCGTCTTTGAGTTTCAAATTGTCATCGCTGGTGTAGTGGCAATTGGCGCTTATGAGTGGGCAAAAATGTCGGGCTTAGATAGCCGCATGTATAAATCGGTGTATACATTAATCGCGCTAACGTTATGTGTAATATTTGCGCAGGTAGTTGATCAAGATATGATTTGGTACCAGGGACAGTTAAACAGCGTTTATCGCTACATGCTTGGTATTTCAGTCATTTGGTGGGTCTTTTCATTTGCAATGATCCTCGCCTATCCCCGATTCAGCGCATTTTGGAAGCACAGTATTGTTATTCGAGCTCTGTTCGGCTTGTTTACGCTGATCCCAACTTGGGTTGCAGTTGTATCATTGCGAACGAGCCTGTACGGCATTGACCCATTCTACGGCGCATCATTGATTTTTTATGTGCTCGGTATTGTTTGGGCCGCTGATATTGGCGCTTTTTTCGTTGGTGTTAAATTTGGTAAACACAAGTTAAGACCCAACGTATCACCAGGCAAAACATTAGAGGGATTGCTTGGTGGAGTGTTTGCTTCTTTTGCTATTATCGCCTTTGCAGCTCTGCATTATCAGGTGGAACCGTCGCGAATATGGTTGCATATTGTAATTGGCGGGATAACTGTTGGCGTGTCTGCGCTGGGCGACCTGAACGAGAGCATGTTTAAACGCTGCGCAGGGATCAAAGATAGTGGCAAGATTTTACCCGGTCATGGCGGTGTAATGGATCGCATTGATAGTTTAACTGCAGCATTCCCCGTTTTTGCTTTCTGCTATGTGACTTGGATGGCATAGTGCAGACTGTAACTATACTGGGTGCAACTGGCTCAATAGGTTGCAACACTCTTGATGTTATTGCCCGTCACCCCGATCGTTATCGCGTTTTTGCAATTACTGCGAATTCGCAAGCTAAAGCGTTAATTCAACAAGCGCAAAAATTTGCACCTCGATATGCAGTATTGTCAGACGCTCACGCCTATGAGCAAGCTAAAGTGTTGGCTGAAGCAGCAAACCTCGACACCGAAATTCTATTTGGTCCTGATGCGCTGAATTTAGTAGCTTCAGATCAAGCCGTAGACTCTGTCATGGCGGCAATTGTAGGTGCTGCTGGGTTGTTGCCGACCATGGCTGCGGTTAAAGCGGGTAAACGAGTTTTGCTCGCTAACAAAGAAGCCTTGGTGATGACGGGAGAACTGTTTATTGATGCCGCTGAACAACACAACGCGCAAATTATTCCAATCGATAGTGAACACAATGCCATCTTTCAGGCGCTACCGCATGATTATGAATACGGTAAAATGCATCAGAAAGGAATTGCCAAGTTGTTATTAACGGGATCCGGCGGTCCTTTTTTAAATACACCTCTAGAGCAGTTTGCCGCAATTACACCAGCACAAGCATGTGCCCACCCGAACTGGGATATGGGACGTAAGATTTCGGTTGATTCCGCGACAATGATGAATAAAGGCCTCGAGTTTATTGAAGCTCGCTGGTTATTCGGCGTAGAGGCTGACGATATAGAAGTCGTTCTGCACCCGCAGAGCACCATCCATTCTATGGTGCAATATGTCGATGGTTCTGTGCTTGCACAGTTAGGCCAGCCAGATATGCGTACACCAATAGCATACGGTTTGGCTTATCCTGAGCGCATTGATGCGGGAGTGGCGAGTTTGGACTTTTCTCAGCTCAAAGACTTTACCTTTACCAAACCTTGTATGCAGCGCTACCCCAATTTGTCTTTGGCCATCGCGGCTTGTAAAGCGGGCCAGGCTGCAACAACACAGCTAAATGCTGCGAACGAAATTGCGGTCGAAGCCTTCTTGGCGGAACAAATCCACTTTACCGACATCGCCAAGGTCAACGAAAAAGCGCTAAATCAATTGGAACCAAAGCCAGTTTTGTCTATCCAACAGGTTCTGGAAATTGATAAGTCAGCAAGACAAATGGCCAAGCAAATAATACAGGCAAACCTGGATGGTTGATTTTCTTTGGAACCTCTCTGCTTTCATCGTTGCGTTAGGCATTTTAGTTGCTGTGCATGAGTGGGGACACTTTATTGTTGCGCGGAAGTGTGGCGTACAGGTATTGCGCTTTTCGATTGGTTTTGGCAAACCGCTTTGGCGGACAGTTGATAAGCACGGCACGGAATTTGTAGTTGCAGCAATACCACTGGGCGGCTATGTGCGTATGCTTGATGAACGCGTAGACAACGTGCCGGCGAATAAATCACATCTGGCGTTTAACCAACAAACAGTTGCTAAGCGAATGGCTATCATTGCTGCCGGGCCTGGTGTTAATTTTATCTTTGCCGCCTTAGCGTTTATGTTGATGTTTCTCATTGGTGTCCAAACCCTCAAGCCTATTGTCGGTGCAATCCCTGCTAACAGCATTGCCGCGCAAAGTGGTATTGGTACTGATGATCAGATTCTTGCCGTTGGAGACCATGAGACGGTTGATTGGAGCTCGGTAAATTTAGAAGTTTTGGGCTATATTGGCGAAAATGAAATTCCACTTACAGTGCTTCATAGCAATGGCGTAACACAGCAACGTGTATTAGCTACCCAAGGCTGGCGCTTTGACCCCGATAAAGAGTCAGCGCTCAATAGCCTAGGGCTCATACCTTTCCGACCAGAGATAACGCTTGAAGTGGCGGCACTTGGTGAAGGTAGTCCCGCTGAAATCGCTGGCATGCGAGTTGGAGATGAACTACTACGACTCGGTACTGAGACCATTGACTCATGGCAACGGGCAGTTGAAGTTATTACTGACAACCCAGGTCAATCACTCTCGATTACAGTAAGTCGCGATGGCCGCGAACAAATTCTAGTTGTTACTTTAGATAGCGTGGAAACCGATACAGGACTGCGCGGTTATTTAGGGATGGCACCAAGAGTTGAACCTTGGCCGGATGATGTTGTCTTTATACACCAATATGGTGTTTTTAGCGCTTTTGGCAAAGCTCTGCAGCAAACTTGGCGTTATACAACGATAAGTCTCGAAATGTTTGGCAAACTTTTCACCGGAGATGTATCGGTTAAAAATTTAAGTGGCCCAATTTCTATAGCACAGGGTGCAGGTATCAGTGCAGAATACGGAATTGTGCAGTTTTTAAAGTTTTTAGCGATTATTAGCATAAGTTTAGGCATAATAAACCTTTTGCCGATTCCGTTATTAGACGGCGGCCATTTGCTCTACTTCACGATTGAGTGGATAACAGGTAAACCGGTATCAGAGAGAGTTCAAGATATTGGGTTTAGAGTGGGGAGTTTTGTCATCCTTACGTTTATGGGCATTGCGATTTTTAACGATATCGCCCGCTTGGCATAAGTACAATAAAACTAGCAAACGCGCGCAGGAAGAATAGTAATAAATGAAGTTTAGACAGTTAGTTGCAGCCGGACTCCTATTGTCCTTTGCAAACCTCGCCACTGCCAATCAAAGTCAATTTGTAGTAGAAGACATTCGAGTCGAAGGTCTTCAGCGGGTCGCTCTGGGGGCAGCATTGACTTATTTGCCAGTGCAAGTAGGCGATGAATTGAATGACTTTAGGGTCGCCCAATTAATTCGTTCTTTGTACTCTTCAACGCACTTTGAAAATGTTGAGATATGGCGCGATGGCTCAACGCTTGTGGTGCGTGTTTCAGAACGCCCAACTATCAGTAATATCATTTTTGAAGGCAATGACGACATCAAAGATGAGCAATTACAGGATAGCCTTGATGGCAGCAATATTCGGGTCGGCGAACCGCTGGATAAAACAGTTCTGACTTCCATCGAAAACGGTTTGAAAGACTTCTTTTACAGTATTGGTAAATACAATGCGGACGTCACAGCGATTATCACGCCTTTACCTCGTAACCGGGTAGATTTGAAGCTTTTGTTTGAAGAAGGCGACGCCGCCAAAATTCAGCAAATCAACATTGTCGGCAACGATATTTTTTCAGATACCGAACTGTTTGAACAAATGGAGCTACAATTCGATACACCTTGGTGGGATTTCATGTCAGAAACTCGTTATCAGCAACAAACGCTGTCTGGCGATATGGAAACCATAGAGAATTACTACAAAAACCGTGGTTATCTGCGATTTGGTATTGAATCTACCCAAGTTTCCATGACACCCGAAAAGTCAGGTATCTATATAACCATGAATATTTCTGAGGGTGAACAGTACACAATTTCAGATGTAGAATTGGTCGGCGATATACTCGGTCACGAAGATTATATCACTAAGGTATTACCGCTTACTTCTGGCGAAATGTACAACCAAGCGGAAGTAACCTATACCGAAGAATTTATCAGTAAATACCTTGGCCGGTTTGGCTATGCCTATCCTACAGTAACGACTGTACCGGATATCAATGATGAAGATAAAACCGTTAAACTGACCTTATCAGTTGACCCCGGTAAACGTATCTATGTACGCCGGATGAACTTTGAGGGTAACAACATTACCGCGGATAACGTGCTGCGCCAGAATGTCAGTCAAATGGAAGGCACTTGGTTGTCGAATCCATTGCTTGAGTCTTCAAAGAATGCACTCTCGCGTTTGACATACATGGAAGAAGTTGAGTTTGATACGGTGCGTATTCCTGGCGAAGATGACAAAGTTGATGTTAACTTCCGAGTTAAGGAACAACCATCTGGTTCATTTAACGCTGGTATTGGCTACGGTGATCGCACCCGCTTGAGTCTTCAAGCGGGTATCCAACAAGATAACTTCTTGGGAACCGGGAAGCGCGTTGGTATTAGTTTAAACACGGTTTCCTATCAACAGTCGGCACAAATTACCTATCAAGACCCATTTTTCACAATTGACGGTATCAGTCTCGGTGGTTCTATTGGTTACAGTGAGTTCGACGGTGAAGACTTCAACGTAATTCGATTCAACAGTAAGCAATGGTCAATAGGTGCTAATATTGGTTACCCAATTGATGAGTTTAACCGTATTAACTTTGGTTTGACGTTCGCTGACGTAGAGTTGTTTAACCGCTCCCAGTACGAACAGACCGATCGTTTTTACGAGCAATTTGTTGATTTAAACAATCCTGATGCGTCAATTAAGTATCAGAGCTTGCTTGCGACCATTACTTGGAGTCGCTCTACCTTGAACCGTGGTGTTTTCCCAACCGCTGGCTCGTCGCAACGCGCATCGTTTAGCGTAACTACACCAAATTCTGATGTTAACTACTTCAAGTCAGTCTTTGACACTAAGTTCTACTTCCCATTATCACGTAATCAACGCTGGTCGTTCCTCGCGCGTTTACGCCTCGGTTACGGTAATGGTTATGGTGATATAAATGGCAATGAGCAAATATTGCCGTTTACTGAGAACTTTACCGCGGGTGGCGCCGATACGTTACGTGGCTTCGAAAATAATACCGTCGGTCCACGTGGTATTCAACGCTTCTCTGAAGGGCAAATAGTAGGACCAGATGGTAATATTATCCCGGGCAGCCCCGAGACCGACTCATACATTCTTTCAAGTCGTAGTTTAGGCGGTAACGCTATGGCGCTTGGTGGCTTGGAATTGATTGTTCCGACCCCATTTGTAGAGGAAGATTTCGATAATTCGGTACGAACCAGTATCTTTATAGACGTTGGTAACGTGTGGGATACAGAGTTTGACTTCGATGAGTACGACGGTTTAACTAATGCCGGTGCTGGTCGAAATGATTTTGATGATTTGCTTGATTACAGCGATTGGAAGCTATATCGCGCTTCGGCTGGACTTTCGGTACAATGGTTATCACCAATGGGGCCAATGGTCTTTAGTTTCTCTCGTGCGATTCGCGAGCGCGACGGTGACGATGCTCGCTTCTTCACCTTTAATATCGGGCAAACGTTCTAATTAATAACCCACTGGCAACGTATCAGTGATGTATAAAATATTTGTGAATTAAGGAGTTCCAATTGAAAACACTTGCTAAACACTTAATGGCGACAGCTCTGCTCGGCAGCGCTATGATAAGCGCACCAGCTATGGCTGAAATGAAGATTGCTGTTGTGGACGCGCAATCTGTATTCCAGGCTCTGCCACAAGCGGCGGCAATCAATGCCACTATCCAAGAAGAATTCAAAGACCGACTTGGTGAAATTGATACATTAGAACGCGATATTCGTTTTCATACTGAGAACTTGCAACGCAATGCTGCGACTATGAGCGAAGCGGAGCAAGCCGAAACACAGCAAAAGATTATCGATGCTCGTCAACTATACGCTGAGAAAGCACAGCCACTTCAGCAGGATATTCAGCGCCGTCAACAAGAAGAGCGCAATAAAATTGTTGCCTTAATTCGTCAATCTATCGAAAAAGTTGCAGCTGATGGCAACTACGATTTGATCGTCGATGCTGGTGCTGTGACGTTTGTTAAACCTGAGTTCGATATTTCGGCTCAGGTATTAGAAAACGTTAACAATCTGAACTAATGTTTATATACCGATAGCAGACCAAGCAGATTTTCTGTTTGGTCTGATTTGTTTTTAGCGCAATTGCGCGTATGGTTGGCGCGTTTTTTTAATATTGTTGCGGAGGCACTTTGAGCAATTCTCTAAACCCTATCGACATTCAAGAAATCCTAGATGTATTACCACACCGGTATCCATTTTTGTTGATAGATCGCGTTACCGAGTTCAATGCTGGCAAATCCATTAAGGCGTATAAAAACATCACTATCAATGAGCCGTGTTTTACTGGGCACTTTCCTGGTCACCCGATTTTTCCAGGTGTTTTGATGCTCGAAGCAATGGCTCAAGCAGCCGGTGTTTTAGGGTTTAAAACTGTGGGCAAAAATGACGAACTATACTTATATGCAGGCATTGATAAAGCGCGCTTCAAGCGACCTGTAGTGCCTGGTGATCGGTTAGACTTTATCGTTGAGTTGGTGAAGGAACGCCGCGGCATTTGGAAGTTTAAAGGCGTCGGTAGTGTCGATGGTGAAGAGGCTTGCTCAGCTGAATTTATGTGTGCAATGCGAGCGATCTAAATGACAATACATGCGACAGCAATCATTGAATCGAGTGCCGTGATAGGTAAAAACGTTTCAATAGGACCCTACAGTTACGTTGGTCATGACGTAGTTTTAGGTGATGATTGTGTACTTGAGTCGCATGTTGTGCTCAAAGGTCCTTCAACCATTGGTAAGGGTAATCACTTTTTTCAGTTCAGCAGTATTGGTGAAGCTTGTCAGGATAAAAAGTATGCGGGTGAGCCAACTCGCTTAGAGATAGGTGATAACAATATTTTTCGCGAATGTGTGACCGTGCACCGGGGCACCATTCAAGATCAAGAGTTGACCAAAATCGGTAACAATAACTTGCTTATGGTTGGCGTCCATCTCGCTCATGATTGCATGGTAGGAAACGATAATATTCTTGCTAATAATGTTACGGTTGCCGGCCACGTACATATTGGTGATACGGTAATTTTGGGTGGTATGACTGCTGTGCACCAGTTTTGTAAGATTGGATCTCACAGTTTTACTGGTGGTGGTGCTATTATACTGCGCGATATTCCACCCTACGTTATGGTAAGCGGGACTAAACATATACCCCAGGGTATCAATTCTGAAGGTCTGCGTCGCCGCGGCTTTCATAAAAACACCATTCTGCAAATTAAGCGCGCCTACAAAGCGGTATACCGCGATGGTAATACTGCTGACGAAGCCGTAAAAATTATCAAGCAAATGGCTGAATCAACACCTGAGCTAACCGTACTGGCCGAGTTTATTCAGCAGTCTTCTCGCGGCATAGTTCGCTAACAAATGGCGCAGCCACTCCATATAGGCATTATCGCTGGTGAACCCTCTGGTGATGTATTGGCCGGTGGCCTAATGCGCGAGCTAAAAGCCCAACACCCAGATATTCGTTTCACTGGCATTGGTGGTAAGCATATGTTTGCCCATGGACTTACCTCATTAGTTGATATGGACGAGCTTTCGGTTATGGGGTTGGTGGAAGTGCTCGGGCGCTTGCCGAGATTACTTAAAGTTAAACAGCTGGTACTCGATCATTTTGAATCCGATGTTCCCGACGTTTTCATTGGCGTTGATGCACCTGACTTCAATTTGCGTATCGAAACAGTGTTAAAGCTGCGAGGGATCAAAACAGTCCATTACGTGAGTCCAACCGTTTGGGCTTGGCGCGAAAAGCGTATCCACAAAATCGCCAAGGCGACTAATTTAGTGTTGGGGCTATTTCCATTTGAAGCGGACATTTATCAACAATATAACGTACCGTATAAATTTGTTGGCCATACGCTAGCGGATTCAATTCCCATTGATGACGATGGCCTTGAGGTACGCGCCGAGTTGGAAATTTCAGCCGAACAACCCGTTTTGGCCTTACTGCCGGGTTCGCGTAAGGGCGAAGTTAACGCATTATTACTTGAATTCTTGCGCGCTGCGCAGGTTGCGGGACAACATTTCGCGGATCAGCAAAAGCGTTTGATGTTACTTATTCCTGCAGCAAATGACGCGAGAAAGCAGCAAGTAATCGATATTATTCAGGCGTATGCCGCAAATAGTCCGTTATTGTTTGATTACCACATTCTTGATGGACAATCGCGTGAGTGTTTGTTGGCTGCTAATGCCGTTTTAATTGCTTCTGGTACCGCTACGCTTGAAGCTATGTTGTGTAAGAAACCCATGGTTGTTGCTTATAAAATGGCGCGTATTACACGCTTTATGATGGGGTATCTGTATAAACCCAAGTACTTTGCTTTGCCAAATTTATTGGCAAATCGCGCATTGGTGACCGAACTTTTACAAGATGAGGTTAATGCCGAAAATCTCGCGGAACATCTTATTCCATTGTTCGGTGCGCAAGGCGAAGCGCTAAAACAAATATTCACCACTATTCACCAAGATTTAAAACGAGATGCTGATATGCAGTCTGCTTCAGCGGTATTATCGTTAATCGGTGCTGCAACTTAGTCTTTTTTATTTATGAATTACCAACTTATAGCCGGTGTCGATGAAGTAGGGCGCGGCCCGCTGGTCGGTGCGGTCGTGACTGCCGCTGTTATCCTCGATCCCAAGCAACCCATTGCTGGATTAGCAGATTCAAAGAAGTTATCCGCTAAAAAGCGTGAGCAGATCGCAGCTCAAATTAAATCCCACGCTTTGTGCTGGGCCATGGGCCGCGCTGAACCCGCCGAGATTGATGAACTCAATATCCTCCATGCGTCGCTATTGGCGATGCATCGCGCGGTTGCGGCATTAACCATTCAGCCGGACTTTGTGCGGGTGGACGGCAACCGCCTACCCAAGTGGAATTACGCTGCAGAGGCAGTTATTAAAGGTGACGCAAAACACGCCGAAATTGCCGCTGCATCAATTCTCGCTAAAGTTGCTCGTGATCAGGAAATGATAGACCTGCATAAGCAATATCCAGAGTTTGGTTTTGATAAGCACAAAGGTTATCCGACCAAGGCACATTTTGCTGCGATTGAGCGCTTGGGTGTGTTAGATTGTTATCGCAAAAGTTTTAAGCCAGTTCAACAGCGATTAAATCGCAACTAACCGAGTCTGATGTCTATGACTGAATCTGCAATAGTCCCAGAAGAAATGCTGCAAAACACGCCGCTTAGACCATTTGTGCATTTGCGGGTACACAGCGATTTTTCGATGATGGATGGTTTGAATAAAGTCAAACCTATTTTAGATGCAGTTAAACAGCAGGATATGCCTGCGATAGCCATCACAGACCAAATGAATATGTGTGGTTTGGTTAAGTTTTACTCGGAGTCTCACAATCGTGGCATAAAGCCAATTATTGGCGTGGACGTGTGGGTGACTAGCCAATTTATCGACAATGATATTTTCCGCCTTACGTTGTTGGCGATGAATGAAGAGGGCTATAAGAATATAACCTTGCTCGTATCCGACGCTTACAAGCGTGGTTATGTAAGCAATCGAGCCGTAATCGATCAGGAATGGTTGGCTAAGTACAACGGCGGCATAATAGCGCTATCAGGTGCAACTCAGGGAGATTTGGGTTCAGCTTTGGGCAAAGGCAACCAAGGCTTGGCGACACAAATTAACGCTTTTTACCAAACGCATTTTAATGACCGTTTTTATTTAGAATTAGTTCGGACTGGACGCGCCGGTGAAGAAGACTACGTGCATGCTGCAGTTGCGTTTGCTGCGGCACAAGACTTACCAGTAGTTGCAACCAATGAAGTGTGTTTTATTGATTCTTCTGGTTTTGAGGCGCACGAAATCCGTGTTGCTATTCACGACGGTTATACTTTAGAGGATACTCGTCGTCCCAGACGCTACAGTAATCAACAGTATCTGCGTTCAGTTGCGGAAATGAATGAGTTGTTTGCTGATATTCCCGAAGCATTAGATAACTCCATAGAGATCGCTAAACGTTGTAGTGTAGTGGTAAAGTTAGGTGAATACTTTCTGCCCAAGTTTCCAACGGGTGGCATGTCTGATGCAGATTACCTGGTTAAAGTTTCTCGCGAAGGTCTGGAGCGACGTCTAGCATTTTTATTCCCCGATGAAAAAGTCCGCGCGGAGAAGAGGCCGGACTATGATGAGCGTCTACAGATCGAATTAGACGTTATTAACCAAATGGGTTTCCCTGGTTACTTCCTGATCGTTATGGAGTTTATCCAGTGGAGTAAAGACCACGATATTCCCGTCGGTCCAGGTCGTGGATCGGGGGCGGGGTCATTAGTTGCCTACGCATTAGCAATCACTGATCTCGATCCGCTCGAGTTTGATTTACTTTTCGAACGATTCCTTAACCCTGAACGGGTATCTATGCCTGACTTTGACGTTGATTTCTGTATGGATCGACGCGACGAAGTTATCGACCACGTGGCGCAAATGTATGGTCGCGAGGCCGTATCGCAAATTATTACCTTCGGCACCATGGCTGCTAAAGCGGTAGTTCGTGATGTTGGACGTGTGCTGGGTCACCCTTATGGTTTTGTTGACCGTATCAGTAAACTGATCCCATCAGATCCCGGTATGACACTCGCCAAAGCCTTTGATGTAGAGCCGCGTCTTGGTGAGCTTGAAAAAAGCGATGAAGAAGTTGCCGATTTGATGGCTATGGCACGAGTATTAGAAGGCGTAACTCGAAACGCTGGTAAGCACGCCGGTGGCGTAGTTATCGCCCCGACGCAAATAATCGATTTTGCACCCTTATATTGCGATGACGAGGGTAATAATCCTGTTACCCAGTTTGATAAGAATGATGTAGAAACAGCTGGCTTAGTTAAATTTGACTTCTTAGGATTGCGCACCTTAACGATCATTCAATGGGCTATTGAAATGATCCAAGAGGGGGGCGGTGAAACAATTGATATCAGTGCTATCCCGCTCGAAGACAAAATCAGTTTTGATATGCTTCAACGGGCAGAAACTACCGCGGTGTTTCAGCTTGAATCGCGCGGCATGAAAGATCTTATCAAGCGCCTAAAACCAGACTGTTTCGAAGATATCATCGCACTTGTAGCCCTGTTCCGACCGGGTCCGTTGCAATCGGGCATGGTAGATAACTTTATCGATCGGAAACACGGTCGCGAAGACATCTCCTATCCAGATGCAGATTATCAACACGAGTGTTTGCAGCCGATTCTAGATCCTACTTATGGCATTATTTTGTACCAAGAGCAGGTTATGCAGATTGCGCAAGAGATGGCCGGTTACAGTCTTGGAGGCGCTGACTTATTGCGGCGTGCAATGGGTAAGAAGAAACCCGAAGAGATGGCTAAGCAGCGAGCGGTGTTTGAAGATGGGTCAAAAGGTAACAACATCGCTCCTGATTTAGCGATGAAGATCTTCGACTTGGTAGAAAAGTTCGCAGGCTATGGTTTCAATAAATCGCATTCAGCGGCTTACGCGTTAGTTTCGTACCAAACACTATGGTTGAAGGCGCATTATCCAGCGCAATTTATGGCCGCGGTTATGTCTGCTGATATGGACAACACTGACAAAATTGTCACCTTGGTCGATGAGTGCAACCGCATGGGCATCGATTTGTTACCGCCGGATTTAAATTGTGGTCGCTACAAGTTTACAGTCGATAGTCAAGGTCGAATTGTTTACGGCATTGGCGCCATAAAGGGGGTTGGTGAAGGCCCCATCGATGCCATTATTGAAGCGCGAGAAAATCAGGGAATATTTACTGATTTGTTCGACTTTTGTGCCAAAGTCGATATCAAAAGAGTCAATCGTCGCGTGTTAGAAAAGCTTGTTCTGTCTGGTGCAATGGACAACTTAGGGCCGCACCGTGCAGCCATTATGGCTTCGTTGCCAGAGGCTTTAGCGGCAGCTGATCAGCACGCTAAAGCGGAGTCGTACGGCCAGTCAGATATGTTTGGTTTGCTGACAACAGAACCAGACGATGTGAAACAAGCATTTGCAAATGTGCCTAAATGGTCAGAGCGCATATGGCTTGAAGGTGAGAAAGAGACCTTGGGCTTGTACTTAACTGGTCACCCGATTAATCAGTACGTTGATGAGTTGAGTCATTATACCGCAGGTCGTTTAGTCGATCTAAAGCCTACAGGTCGTGATGCAATGAGCTCCGCAGTAGGTTTGATATTGGGAGTTCGCGTGATGACCAATAAAAAAGGCAAGCGCTGGGCTATCGTTACATTAGATGACAAAAGTGCGCGAATGGATGTGCGTTTTTTCCCCGATATGTATGATCAGTACGAATCGATGCTGGTGGCAGATAAAATCTTGCTAATAAAGGGACAGGTCAGCTTTGATGAATTCTCTGGTGGCAATACAATTACGGCCCGAGAAGTCATGGACATTGTTGCAGCTAGAGAGACCAATTTAAGTGCTATATCGCTGCAAGTCGACGCCAATTGGTGTAATCTCGGCACGGTGTCTAAACTACAAAACATTATAAACGAATATCGTGGTGGTAGTTGTCCACTGCATTTCAATGTTGTGCACCCTGATGTGGCGGTTACTGTCGCATCGGGAGCAGACTGGTACGTTACGCCTGACGATCAGCTATTGCATGATTTGAAGCAGTGTTTGGGCGCTCCGAGGGTGACGCTGGAGTTTCGTTAGTAGTGCCTACTATCATGATTAAATGGGATATTGAATGAATTCACACTTTCTGGATTTTGAGCAACCGATTGCTGAATTAGAAGCGAAAATAAAAGAGTTGCGTCTGGTTAATCAGGACGGAGAATTCGATGTGAGCATCGAAGAAGAAATCACGCGCCTGCAAGAAAAAAATGTCGAACAGACGAAAAAAATCTTTTCAAATTTAGGTGCCTGGCAAATTTCACAGCTTGCACGTCATCCAAATCGTCCGTATACCTTTGATTATGTCAAGCGCATGCTTACCGAGTTTGATGAGCTAGCAGGTGATCGGGCTTATGCCGATGACAAAGCTATCGTGGGCGGTCTTGCACTATTGGACGATGAGCCCGTGATGGTAATTGGCCATCAAAAAGGTCGCGATACCAAAGAGAAGATAAAACGCAACTTTGGCATGCCGAAGCCTGAAGGCTATCGCAAAGCGCTTCGTCTAATGAAAATGGCAGAGCGTTTCCAATTACCGATCATTACTTTTATCGATACCCCAGGTGCATATCCAGGAGTTGGTGCAGAAGAACGCGGCCAAAGCGAAGCTATTGCGCGCAATCTTAAAGAAATGGCAGAGCTAAAAGTACCCGTCATTTGCACCGTTATTGGTGAAGGCGGCTCTGGTGGCGCGTTGGCGATCGGAGTTGGCGATAGAGTCAATATGATGCAATACAGCACGTACTCGGTAATATCGCCAGAAGGTTGCGCATCTATTTTATGGAAAAGTGCAGAAAAAGCGTCTACTGCAGCAGAAGCCATGGGTGTGAGTGCTTCACAAATTCACGAACTGGGTTTAATCAATACTATTGTTGATGAACCTTTGGGTGGTGCACACCGAGATTTTGACAGCACAGCTGCGAATCTGAAGGCAACCATCAAACAGCAGCTAGCGCAACTGAAGAGCTTATCTACCGAAGAGTTGCTTGAGCAGCGTTATCAGCGACTGATGTCATTTGGATACTGCTAGTTCAACATTTTATTCTACTGTAATGCAGGCGTTGGACGACGCCTGCAATGCACATAGCCGTTCCTCTTCACAGCCACAAACCGTTTGGGTTGGCTGCTCCGGTGGTCTAGATTCGGTGGTATTACTCGACCTCGTTAATCATTGGGCTGCACACAACGGTTGCAGAACTGGCGTTATTCATGTCAATCATCAACTCAGCGCGAATGCTTCAGACTGGCAACGACACGTTGAAGATTTAGCGCGCCATTATGGCAATCAATGCATTAGTGTCAGTGTCGATGTCATCAAAGGTAAGAGGCAAAGTTTGGAAGCACAGGCTCGGGCAGCTCGTTATCAGGCTTTTGCATCGCAATTGGAACAAGGCGCTATATTGCTTTTGGCGCATCATCTCGACGACCAAATCGAAACACTATTACTACGGCTGTTCCGCGGCAGTGGTCCACAAGGTTTAGGTGCTATGCAACCATTGATGCATCGCACTATTGGCGAACGATGTTTACATATTGTGAGGCCTTTGTTGAATGTAACTCGCATAGAACTAGACGCATATGCCCGCGAAAACGGGTTGGCTTGGGTTGAAGATGAGTCAAATCTGGACCTGAGTTTCGATCGTAATAAGATCCGGCACGGATTGCTTCCTGTCATTCAACAACAATGGCCGGAGCGTTATTCTGGCATCATGTCGGCGATGTCACGCAGTAGCGAATTATGCCGAGAACAGCAGCGTGCTTTAGAATTGTTATTAGATGATAAGTTACAGCACGTGCTAGTTGAACCTGTAGTTTTAGATTGTCAGGCATTGCGCCAAGCGCCAGAAAAATTACACCCCTTGTTAGTGCGGCATTGGTTAGTTAAAGTAGGCGCGCAAATGCCGAGCCATGCGGTTTTGCAACAATTGCTCTTGGCTACTAAGGCTGACCAACAGGCGCATTCCGAAGTGTTTTGGCATACCCATCAAGTGAGGGGGTATCGAAAGCGTCTTTACTTCTTTAAGTCTCCTTATGTTGCATTAACGGTCGAACAACTGTCTCAGACAACGATTGTGCAAGGTAGTAGCGCGACTGGTGAGCCGGTTATTTTTATCCTGAAATGTGACGTCAAGGACCAACAGATCCTGCATATTGAGAAAGAAACATCAACACAACAATTTGAGTTGCCCAATCTAGCTTGTCGGTATCATTTGGCTAAGGTGGATGGCCAGCATTATTACGCGAGTCACTCACAACAAAGAGCGCGACAACTCAAACATTGGTTTAAGGAGTGGCAAATCCCTGTATGGCATCGTCAATCAGTAATTGGCGTATTTGCTAACGAGCAATTGCTTGCGGTTTCTGACGGCCGGGATTGCTGGCATAACTATGCCGCGGTAAATCGTATCTAGTGAATTAATACTAATACTGCGTTTTTACATTGGGCTTTGACTTGGTATACCGCTTTGTCGGCACGCGCAAAGAGAGCCTCCGCTGAATCATTATGGGCGACTAAGGCACCGCCAACACTCATGGTTATCCCATGCTTTTGTAGCAAAGGGGCCTTTTCTGCTGCCATTCTAATCCGCTCTGCGATGTGTTTTATTTCCGCAGGCCCTACATCGTGCAGTAAGCAGCAAAATTCGTCGCCACCAAACCTAAATGCGCTATCTTCTATACGCATTAAGTGGGCAAATAAATCACCTACCGCTTGCAGTGCTTGGTCACCTTGTTGATGGCCGTAAGTATCATTAACTTGTTTAAAGTTATCTAAATCAATGACTAGTAGGCCAAACCGCGTACCGCGACGCATATATTGTCCAAGGAAACGCTCCACTTGCTCGTCAAAACCCTTTCGATTGCCCAATCCAGTTAATGGGTCGCTAGTAGTTTGTTGGAGAATATGTCTATATTGAGTAGCGTGGCCTAAAGGGATGCAAAAGTGAGTGTGTAATTCATGTAATAGTGTTTGCTGTTGTACGCTAAGCCGACGGCTAAAACTATAGCTAACCGTTTTTACTATGGCATGTGCGCGGCGATTTTGGGGCGCACCTGGTAGTGTGATTGTTACGTTTGCTGAAGATTCACCACCATAGACAAACTCGCTTTGTTCGATGGCAAAATTCAGCCGTTTAAGCGGCAATCTGCTGGCTATATATTGAAAGTAATTCTCACAGAGTTCATCTAGCTCGATTGACGCCAGCATTAAGTTTAAAAACGCCGTGTACTCAATGGCATGAGTTAAGGGTTGAGTGAAATTGTCGGCACTGACATGTGACACTTCTGTATTAACTGCGCTATCGCTCTGAATAGACGAAGAAATAGATGAATAATCCAAAGCATACTCCAATAAGTGTTTGTCGATTGAGTTAAGGCCAACAATGCAATAGTCTGTCAATAGCGGTTTTTTGACGAAAATGACTTTTGTCGGCGATTAACGCACTTTTATTTGTTATAAATTCGGTACTTATCGAGTAATCAGCAAGATACGAGCCAATTTCAGGGAGTTAGGCAGAATGCACAATGAATTTGTTCAAGTCATTGTTCTAATGGTAATAGCGGTAGGACTTATTTGGCTGTTAAAGCGTCTCGGTCTACCACCTATTTTGTCCTACATTATTACCGGAATTATTGCGGGGCCAGACATTATGGCTTTGTTTGAGAATTCCGAACAGATGCATTTGTTAGCAGAAATCGGCATTGTTTTTCTGTTGTTTTCACTCGGTTTAGAGTTTTCGTTACCGAAGCTCGTTGCCATGCGAAATATGGTATTTGGCGTTGGTGCCGGACAAGTAATACTAACGACTCTTTTATTTCTTGGCGTGGCATTACTGTTTGGTTTACCAGCGAACGCTGCTATTGTTGTCGGAGGAATGATCGCGCTTTCATCAACCGCAATTGTCATCAAGCAAGTCGCCGAAATGGGGATATTGCATAATCAGCGTACTCAACTAGCCGTAAGTGTTTTGTTATTCCAAGACCTAGCGGTCGTACCCTTTTTAATTGCCATTCCGTTAATGTCACCACTGGCAGAAGGTTCCTTCGCGACGGCTATTTCTTTTGCACTGTTAAAAGGTGTAGCTGTGGTTGCTATATTACTTGCCATAGGCAAGTGGGCATTGCCATTATTATTTAGAGAGGTCGCTAGCACGCGCACCGATGAATTGTTTGTACTGACGACAATAGTCGTTGCGTTACTTGCCGCTGGGCTTACGTATTGGTTTGGGTTATCTATGGCGCTGGGGGCATTTTTGGCCGGAATGATGCTCAGTGAAAGTCAATACCGCTACCAGCTTGAAGCGGATATCCGACCGTTCAGGGATATGCTGATGGGGCTGTTTTTCGTCACTGTTGGCATGCAGTTAAATCTTGAATATCTACAGGGTAGTTGGTATTGGGTGATAGTCGCTACCGCTGCGGTGTTGATACTCAAAGTAATTCTAATGCAATTGGCATCCTGGATATTTAAAGTTGCATCACGGGATAGCTGGGCAGCAGCGTTTAAACTGTGCCAAATAGGCGAGTTCAGTTTTGTATTAGCTGCCTTGGCCGTTACCCATCAAGTACTAACCACTCAGGTTGCATCATTCATTATTAGCGTCGGAATTTTGAGTATGGCGCTTACCCCCTATTTGATAGAACACAGTATGCGATTTGCTCGATTACTCAGCCGCCGTAATTTAGTTTCCTCTGTAAATGATTCGGGCAATTTCTCTCCAGCTGCAGCTGAACTCAAGAATCACGTAGTAGTTGTCGGTTTCGCAAGGGTGGGACAGAGTAGCGCCCGTATGCTCAAACTCGAAGGAATTGAGTTCATTGCGATTGATTCCGACCCCATTCGGGTACAGGAAAGCAGAACTGCGGGTGAAAATGTAATTTTTGGTGACGCCACACATAAGGACATCCTGCGCAGTGCCAACTTAGATTCTGCTGGCTTGGTGCTGATCACCTTCGATCAACCTGACAAAGTAACCAAATTGATTAATGTTGCTAAAGAGTTACAACCAGAAATTAAGATTATTGTGCGTATTCGCAAAGACAATCAATTGAAAAATTTGTATGACGCTGGGGCTACGCAAGTTGTGCCCGAACTGCAAGAGGGCAGCTTAATGCTGATTTCACAGCTCCTGCATTACTCTGGTGTACCGATGTCGCGAATTTTGAAAAGGGTGCGCGCAGAACGCAAAGGACGCTACGATCATATGCATGGTTTTTATCCCGGTGAGACCACAGAGATAAACCCTAATACACAAGATAAATTGGAGTTTATGCATCCGGTTATTGTCGCTGCTGATGCTTATGCAGCCGGTAAATCGTTAAGTCTATTGAATCTTGGTAAACTTCGGGTGGAACTGCGAGGGTTACGCCGCGATAATCATGAGATAAACAATCCTCAAGACGACGAATCTATACGCCCGGGTGACGTACTGATCATCGCTGGCAAACCGCGCCGGGTAGAGCGCGCAGAGCGCTTTATTTTGGAAGGAGATTAAGTTATTTCCACATTACAATCACCGAGCATAGCACTTATAATTGATTCACTCGCCGGCGGTGGTGCAGAGAAAGTTGTCTTAGCGCTAGCCAAAGCTTTACAATACGAAAATGCCAATGTCACTATTATTAGCTTGCAACAACGGGATGAGTATTCTGTTCCGGAAAATCTCAAGGTTGAGTATCTCTATACCCAAAGACGAGTAAAGCTTTACAAAACTTCAACGCGCAAAGCGCATGCGGAAAAATTAACCGCTTTACTGGCCACCGTAGCGCCGAAAAAGGGCAAATTTGATCTTGTGCTTTCCAATCTGGATGAGTGTAGCTACATTGTCAGTGCCTGTGACTTGCCCAATGTGTATTACATCGTACATAACGCGATTGGTTTGACCCTGAAACGCGCATTGAAAATGGGACCAATGAAGTATCTGCGCCAACGTAAGTTATTCAAATCATTACAAGGTAAGGATGTGATCGCAGTATCTAAGGGGTTAGCTAATGAGTTGCGGTCGATTCGGTTGTTCAGGCCTCGCAAAATCTTACAAATATACAATCCATTTGATATAGAGGCTGTTAAAACATCAGCTGCTTTGACGCTTGATAAACAACCTGAGCAACGTTTTATTTTGCATGTCGGCCGCTTTGCCAAGCAAAAGCGTCATGATGTTTTATTACATATGCTAAAGATGCTACCGTCGGACATCCAGCTTGTTTGTTTATGCACCAATGCGGCAAAGCTGCGAAAATTGGCAATCAAGGTAGGTGTGAGTGAGCGTGTAATATTACCCGGTTTTACTGACAACCCTTATAACTGGATGGCGGCATCAGAATGCTTGGTAATGACATCAGAATTTGAAGGCTTTGGCAATGTGCTAATTGAAGCGCTACTAAGCGGTACCCGGGTGGTTTCTGCAAATTGCGACTACGGCCCGAACGAAATTTTAGTTGATTCGAATGCTCAATACTTAGTTAATTCAGGAGAGGCTAAAGATTTTGCCGAGAAGGTACAATTAGCATTGGCACGAGACAAAGCGACATTTGCTTCTGATCACGTATATAGGTTTGAGGCGCAAGTTGTAGCGAAACAATATCTCGAGTTATTAGAAAGATGAGTTAAACCCTCACTATTGCGAGGGCTTAAGAGAATTAACTAAGCGGCTTTATCTGACTCTTTACTTAAACTTTCAAATTCGCGATTGAGGTCATACTTTTCGTCAGTCACGATTTTTTCGAGGACTTCGATTCGTTCTTGCATAGCATCCATACGCGCAATCATTTCTGCTTTTTCAGCATTGCTCAACGTGTCTTTTTTATTTTTACTTTTTGATTTACGCTCAGTAGTAATCGACACTAGCGCCCATGCAATAATAGCTACTATCGCAATTGCCGTTGTATTCATGTTTATTCCCTCATATTAATTTGATTTACTGAGTGTAGCCTTTATCATCGCTTTTGCGCGCAATCTCGGTGGTTTTTAGATTCGTGCCACACTTAATGGTATCAATTTGCAAAACACTTACCAATAATATATTAATATATAAAACAATGGTTTATGTTTTTTGTTGAATTGGGTTGGCAAAATTAACAATTGAAATTGGTGATTTTAACTAATGAGTGAGCAAATTAATCACTCACACGAGTACTGGATTCAGTACGCGCGTCAGTTAGCTGCAAAAGCTGAAGCTTTGGGCGAAGTTCCTGTTGGTGCAGTCGTTGTTAAAGGCGACCAAGTGATTGGCGAAGGATGGAACCAATCTATTACGCAACATGACCCAGCGGGCCATGCTGAAGTTATGGCTATTCGTGCTGCCGCTCAGCACTTACACAACTACCGAACTATCGATACTCGCTTGTACGTTACACTAGAGCCTTGTCCAATGTGTGCGGGTTTGATGGTGCATGCCCGGATAGCTACCTTGGTCTTTGGGGCCTATGACTTAAAAACCGGTAGTGCAGGTAGCGTAATAAACCTAGTGCAAAGCCCTGCCTTGAATCACCAAATAGAAGTAATTGGCGGTGTTGAAGAACAGCAGTGTGCTGAGCAATTATCGAATTTTTTTAAACGCAGAAGAGCTGAAAAAAAACTAGCTAAGGAACTGCGAAAGGGCGATATTTAACAAGCGACCTGCCATTGTTCAGCCAACTCCGCACGCACAAATTCGCGGCGACGCTGGAGTATTTTTTTTCGAGTTTTTTTAAACATCATTAAACGCTTGGCCGGATTGGTGCGCAAGCGCCGGCGTTCAATCGATCGAGTTCTTCGCATAACTGACTTGGTCTCCTTTATTCCTTTTTTCATTTGGAATAATATGGGGATTAGAGTGGGGCTTTTAAACCCCGCATCTATAGGACCATGTATAGCGCAATAAGTTTTCAGTTTTGTGACGAATTATCGACCACCACTAGCGTTTCATCGCTTTCAGTTGGCTCGCTTAAGCGAGCCTGTTCGTCCAACCATACGAGTGTGTCGTAGTAACGCCGAATATTGTCAACATAAGCAACAGCTTCATCACCACGGGCGTAACCATAGCGAGTCGTTTTGTAATACTTCTTCTGCCTTAACAAGGGCAGATGTTTTTTTACATCTACCCACATATCAGGATTTCCGCCACCGCGTTGAGTCAGCACTCTTGCATCTTCAAGGTGCCCTAAGCCAACGTTGTAAGCCGCTAGGGCTAACCAGGTTTTGTCTGGTTGTTGGATACGGGCTGGTACCCGTCGCAAGAGACTTGCAAAGTATTGCGCACCACCGCGAATACTCTGTTCGGCATCTAATCTAGAGCTTACCTTCATATCCTGAGCTGTCGCTAGTGTCAGCATCATCATCCCGCGAACGCCTGTTGGCGATTTGGCATTAGGGTCCCAATGACTCTCTTGGTAACTCATGGCCGCGACTAAGCGCCAATCTAAATCTCCTGCGTGCTTTTGAAACAGGGGAATAAACTGAGGCAGTGTTGACTCTGTTGAGCGGATGAACTCGCGTGTATCAACATAATCAAAGTTTTGTACATGGCCAAAATATTTGTCCTCAAGCACAGTAAATGTACCGTTGCCGCGAATGGTGCCAAAGTATTCAATCAAGGCTGCGCGCAGACCATCATCGCCCTGAGAGTTTACAGCCCAACCAACACCTTGCTCTTCTTTTAAGGTGAAACCAATGCTCAATTGCGGATATCTGCGTCGAACTACCGCGAGAATGTTTGAATCCGCTACGGTGTAATCTAGCTCGCCTTGCGCAACCAGTTCCAACAACTCTTCGGCATCTCGCTCATCAGTTTGTTGCCAATTCAAGGTGGCTGGTAATTCAGACCGTAGCAGTGTTTCAGCGTGGCTACTGCCGCTAACTATTAGCATCTCACCATCGAGCTGGGATAAATTTCGCGGCCGCTCTCTACCCTGCAGATACACAACTTTCTGGCTGACATCTTGGTATGCAGGACCAAAATTAAATTGTTCCATGCGCTGCGGGGTCATTGCGATACCCGCCGCAATAATATCGACATTTCTTTGCGCTAATTGCGGGAACAGGTCATTCAGCGAGTAATAAGGCAATACTTCTAACTCAACACCAAGATAATCGGCAAAACCCTGGGCGAGTTCATATTCAAAGCCTTCGCGTCCAACAACACCATGATAATATGTAGTTCGACCATAGTTGGTGCCGACTTTTAACACACCTTCATCCAACACACGCTGCAGCGAAGACGGTTGCTGTTGTGTGCCACAACTCGCAACCATTAATAAAATTAATGGGCTAAACCACTGAAATAATCGCAATCTCACCTGCTGCATGGACTTTTTTTGCTTCCCCTCGTAATCCGCTCTTATCAACAATACCCTAATCAGATATACTCCGCGCCTACACTTTTCGTTATCAACGTTGGCGCTTAATTGCCTTTCAATGATCAAGGTGAAGCGCCCAAAAATGTCAGAGAATCTACTCTATGCTAGTACTGCGTGGCGCTCCAGCACTTTCCGATTTTAGGCTGCAAAAAATCATCAAGCAACTCTCTGTTCAGGGGATCAATGTAACCACGTTGACTACTGAATGGATTCATCTAGTTGATCTTGAAGAAGAACTCAACAATGAACAGCTTGGGACCCTAGACCAATTGTTAGTCTACGGACCAAAGCGGACTGAAACAGCGCACGTTGGTGAGTTGTTTTTTGTTACACCAAGGCTAGGTACAATTTCACCATGGGCATCTAAAGCAACTGATATTGCCCACAACTGTGGCCTAGCCGTGATTCACCGTATTGAACGAGGTTGCGCATATTACTTTGAAACCGAAGAGTACCTGTCTAAAGAGCAACGGAGTGCCGTGATGGCGCTAATTCATGACCGTATGACAGAGACCGTTTATGCTGATATTGAAGATGCTGAACAGCTGTTCCAAGCGGCCGAACCCGCACCATTGAAAGCCGTTGATATCCTCGGTGCAGGTAAACAGGCGCTGGTTGAAGCAAACCAAACGATGGGGCTAGCGCTTGCAGACGATGAAATTGACTATTTATTCGCCAGCTTTACCGACCTTAAGCGCAATCCCAATGACATTGAGTTGTACATGTTCGCGCAAGCAAACTCCGAGCACTGTCGTCACAAGATCTTTAATGCGGATTGGACAATAGATGGTAAAAATCAGCGCAAATCGCTGTTTAAAATGATCAAGAATACGTTTGAAACTCACCCTGACCATGTGACGTCAGCGTATAAAGATAACGCAGCGGTCATGCATGGCTGGGACGCGGGGCGTTTTTTCCCGAGTAACGACGGTCTTGAATATCAATACCACCACGAACCCATCGATATTTTGATGAAGGTAGAGACGCACAATCATCCAACTGCTATTTCACCTTTTGCTGGTGCTGCAACAGGCTCTGGTGGTGAGATTCGCGACGAGGGTGCAACTGGACGTGGTTCAAAACCTAAAGCTGGTTTAGTTGGCTTCACTGTAAGTAACCTAGCTATTCCTGGATTGCAGCAGCCATGGGAGCGCGAATACGGCAAACCGTCGCGAATTGTCAGTGCGTTGGACATTATGATAAATGGCCCCTTGGGGGGCGCAGCGTTTAATAATGAGTTCGGTCGTCCTAACTTACTCGGCTATTTCCGTACCTTTGAGCAAGAAGTAGATAGTTTCAATGGTGTTGAAGTTCGCGGGTATCATAAGCCTATTATGCTTGCTGGTGGGCTTGGAAATATTCGTCGACAACACACTCAAAAAGGTGAAATCACTGTAGGTGCTAAGCTAATAGCCCTTGGCGGCCCTGCAATGAACATCGGTTTAGGCGGTGGTGCTGCATCTTCTATGGCGTCAGGCCAATCTAGCGAAGACCTCGATTTTGCATCTGTGCAACGTGATAACCCAGAAATGGAACGTCGCTGTCAGGAAGTAATAGACAAGTGCTGGCAACTAGGTGAAGAAAACCCGATCCAATTTATTCACGATGTGGGTGCTGGAGGGTTGTCGAATGCATTCCCAGAGTTGGTTAACGACGGTGAGCGTGGCGGTAATTTTGAATTGCGCAACGTTGCCAGTGACGAACCGGGCATGTCGCCCTTAGAGATCTGGTGTAATGAATCTCAAGAGCGTTATGTATTGGCTGTGGCACCAGAGAACTTGGCTTTATTTGAATCAATTTGTGCTCGCGAAAGGGCACAGTATGCGATTGTTGGTGAGGCTACAGAGTCGCGCCACCTAACCTTAACTGACAGTCACTTTTGCAATAATCCTATCGACATGCCTTTGTCAGTATTGTTAGGCAAACCGCCGAAAATGCACCGTGATGTAGCTAGTGAAAGCGTCAATTCACGGGCACTAGATACCACTCAAATCGATATCCCTGAGGCTGCTGAGCGACTAATGCAGTTGCCTACTATAGCCGAAAAAACCTTCTTAATAACCATTGGTGATCGCACTGTTACCGGTATGGTTGCTCGTGATCAAATGGTTGGGCCTTGGCAGATCCCCGTAGCAGACGTAGCGGTTACGACCAGTGCGTTCGATAGTTATCACGGTGAGTCTATGGCAATGGGGGAACGCACACCTATCGCTTTACTTGACCACGCGGCGTCAGCGCGCATGGCAGTAGCTGAAGCACTGACTAATATCGCTGCTAGTGATATTGGCGATATCAAACGGATAAAATTGTCTGCTAACTGGATGACGGCTGCCGGTCACCCTGGTGAAGATGCTGGTTTATATGCAGCTGTAAAAGCCGTAGGTGAAGAGCTTTGCCCGGCTTTAGGTCTCACTATTCCAGTCGGCAAAGACTCCATGTCAATGAAGACTCAATGGCAAGACGGTGAACAAGAGAAGTCGGTTACTGCACCACTATCTCTGGTTATATCTGCGTTTGCCGCAGTGCGTGATGTGCGTAACACATTGACGCCGCAATTGAGTAACGAAGCTGATACCCAATTATTACTTATTGACTTAGGTAAGCAGCGTATGGGGGCAACTTGTCTTGCCCAAGTTTATAACCAATTAGGTGATGCACCCGCTGATGTAGATGATCCGCAATTGCTTGCTGGTTATTTTAATGCAATGCAGTCGTTGGTTGCTAGAAAGCTTGGATTGGCGTACCACGATCGTTCTGACGGTGGTGTGTTTACAACGCTTGTAGAAATGGCTTTTGCAGGTAAAACTGGTCTTGATATTAAGGTTCCTACCGGCGATGCTCTCAGTTGGCTTTACAATGAAGAAGTGGGCGGTGTCGTTCAAATTCGCAACGCTGATCAAGATGAGGTGATGCAGATTTTTGCTGACTCTGGTTTAGCTGATTATGTCACTGTAATTGGTTCAACTAACCGTCGCGACCAAATTTGTTTCACCCAAGATGACCGTCTAGTCATAGATAAGCCACGCGTCTATTATCGCAAGTTGTGGGCCGTGACAACGCACCATATGCAGTCCTTGCGTGACAACCCAGAGTGCGCCGTACAAGAACTGGCGATCAAATCAGACGTAAATGATCCTGGGTTACATGCACATTTGAGCTTTGATATTAACGAAGATGTAGCAGCGCCTTATATCGCTACAGGAGTGCGACCTAAAGTAGCGGTACTGCGCGAGCAGGGCGTTAATTCACATGTTGAAATGGCGGCGGCGTTTGACCGTGCGGGTTTTTCTGCAATTGACGTACACATGAGTGATGTTTTAACGGGACGTACCGATCTAGGTGGCTTTAAAGGATTGGTTGCATGTGGCGGTTTTAGTTACGGTGACGTTCTCGGTGCCGGTGAAGGCTGGGCAAAGTCGATTTTATTCAATGAGCGAGCTCGTCAACAATTTAGTCAATTCTTTGCTCGCAATGAGACATTCTCCCTAGGGGTTTGTAATGGTTGTCAAATGCTATCAAACCTAAAGTCTTTGATACCCGGTGCTGAACTATGGCCACACTTTGTAACCAACCGCTCAGAACGATTTGAAGCAAGAGCTGCAATGATAGAAATAACTGAATCGAATTCAGTGCTATTTGCTGATATGGCTGGTTCGCGTATGCCAATCGCAGTTTCTCATGGTGAAGGTCGTGCTGAATTTGCGAGTGGCACAGAGCCAAGTGCACTTCAAGCGCAAGGCATGTTAAGCGGCCGCTACGTTGACAACTACGGCCGGCCAACTGAGCAATACCCGGCAAACCCTAATGGTTCATCACAAGGTGTCACTGCATTTACGTCTTCAGATGGTCGGGCTACCATTATGATGCCTCACCCTGAACGCGTGTTCCGCACCGTGAATAATTCTTGGCATCCTAGCGATTGGCAGGAAGATAGTCCTTGGATGAGAATGTTTCGAAATGCACGTAAATTCGTCGGTTAATTAGCAATTTAGACGCTTTTTCACAGAAAATGCCATTTTTTTGGCCAATTTAGTCAAAAAAATGGCATCACCCCATTGTTTTTTCCTAACTTTATGTTCTACCATAAGAAAATAAGGAATAAGAGCTCGGATGCACAGTTGTGATCGCTAAACGCGATCAGTGTTTAATTCTTTAGAAAAAAACAAGAGACGAATATGAATCGTTCAAGTCGTGGATTCGGTTTGACTGGTGTAGCAGTCGCAGTTGCAGCTATGATACTAATGGCTTTGTTTACCACTTCAGCGCGCTCTGACGCCAAAGCTGCTCAACCAGCTGAAGCGAGTTCAGCTAAGGTTGTTAGCACAGAGCAATAAAACACCTTCTTATTTAGACGGCATATCATCCCTGACGTTTGTATAAGCGCTCACGATTGATCTGTTTCTGATCCGCATGTTTTTTCAGTAAAACGTACGTTGATGCCAAACTACCGTGACGTGGTTGGGCTGAATGAAATGCAATTACCTCAGGCAATTCTTGCAACCACTGATAAGCATAACTCTTACATAAAGCCGGAATGGGCGTGCTTTGTTCTCCACGACCATGTTTGACCAGGATCGCCCGCACACCTTTTTGATGTAATTTTTGGATATGTAAATAAAGTGTTTTGCGTGCATCTTCAATGCGCATACGCTGTAATTCAATGGTACCTTCTAACGCGTATTTGCCGAGTCGCAAGTTTTTAAACACGCCGTCTTGAATGCCCGAACGTTTGAAACTGAGCATGTCATCGGGCTTTACCGCGCTTCGCAACGACACACTTAATGGGTTGGTGTCATTTTCATCAACCGCCATTATCGCGGCGCGCTTTAACTGCTTTGCCAATACATCTTTATCGCGTTTCTGCTGCATTAATGTAGCCGCTACACAATCTTCTTGTGCCATGGGTTTTACATCGCCGAGTTCATCACCTAAAGCGTCGGCAAAAGAAAAGTTGTCGTCTGAGTTGGCCATTGCGGATCCGATTAAAAAAGTTACGCTGAAAAAACAAAATTGAACAACGAATTTCCACTAATACTTTGCGTTGTTAAGCTATTACGGTAAGGCAATAGAATCAGATTATACCTTACAAGGGAAACGTGCTTTATGGAAATTGGTGACCGATTCATGTGTCTTATTGCGCTATTAACGTTGTTTACCAGTGTATACTTAGCGAGCAATAAAACTGCTCTGCAGGGAACAGTTTGGCGTAATACCTTCATTCTCAGTATTAGGCTAGAAGTCCTCGGAATCAAAAGCAAGTTCCTTTACAGACTATCGATATACAGTAGAGTTTTACAATGGCAAAGCGGCGATGTGATTTGGCAGAGTGAATCTTGCGCTGATAGTAAAGACGTTATTAGAATGCTCAACGATTTGGCCTTTATCCGCGTTAACTCGTTTCATTTATGACCTTGACCTATCACGGTAACAGTTGGGGCGCCTGGCCTTAAGTGGAGTCCGAAAATTTGTGCGAATTGCGCGAAGACGGCGACTTTGCTGACGCTAGGAAGCTTTATTACCAAGAAATGGTAGCGTGATTTGGTCACCATTTAGCCTTGACCTAGAATCTTGGTGAAGAGAAGGGGTGGGATGATGTAAAAGGTTTGGACACCGGCATAGGCAATAATGATGAGCAACGCCTCGCCTTTACCCATTACATACGCCACCTAGACCGATACGATAATCTGATAAAGGCTCATGAGAGTGAAGTTGTTGATATCTTTACGGCAATGAAAAACAACCCGGCGTTTGATGGGGCCTCGTTACAATTCATGAAAATTATAACGCTGTCGTCAGTCAACAAGTGTTGAGAAATTATGCGCGCAATACCAGTAGG
>CAXRGW010000057.1:0-51068 GCA_964230255.1 Alteromonas sp. | reverse complement strand
ATGCCAGGCGACAACTTGAAGTTCGTTGTAGAGCTAATTGCTCCAATCGCGATGGACGAAGGTCTACGTTTCGCAATCCGCGAAGGTGGCCGTACAGTTGGTGCAGGTGTTGTATCTAAAATCCTAGACTAATAGGATCGTCATCCCGGCGCAGGCCGGGCTCTGAAGAAAGGTCGCTTAGGCGGCCTTTTTTATTGCCTGTAGGAAAGTGGCTAAGCGAAAGTGAGATTTTCCATTAGTACACAACAATGAAAGCCGTCATCCCGGACTTGTTCCGGGACCTCCTTGGAACACTGTGTAGTTAGCAATATAGCTTGGAGGGGAGGAGTTTCCCGCCTACGCGGGTGTACTGTTGCCAAACCCCAAAACAACCTATATCGAGCGCGCTACCTTCATAATTTTATCCTGCCCTTTGACAACCCAAGCTGGCGCTGCTTCGTCTGTACCAGCCAGTTTCAATCTCGGGTGAGTCGCGACTATTGTTTCCAACGCCTGCTCTTGCTCTGGATCGACGTCAACAAAGAAAACATGCAGGCCTGCCTCCAAGGTTTTCTGAAAACGTTTGAATTGATAATGTGGAAGTTGAATGCCAATCAAACCACCTTCCCAAGTACAAAAACCCAAAATCGTGATTGCGATAAAAATAATTGGCATCCAGCCAAGTTGAGACTCATGCCAGCCCATTAGCCAAGACAGCACTAACATAAAGCCAGCTGCCAAAACGCCCGTCATTGCACCAATCTGAGTTGAATGAACAACGTCTTTTTTCAATACTGGCTCAATTGCGTGCAAGTGACGCTTTTCACACTCGGCATCTTGTTCGGTAAGAACGTGAAATTGCGGTGTGACGAAGCCATTACTGGCAAGTTGCTCTTCTAGCATTTTTAAATCATCTAAATCGTCGCTGATGTAGTAGTGTCTTAACATAGTATGACTCCCATCCAAAAAAAGATTTTATTTTTCTTTACAAGTTGGTTACGTTTTGATTCGATAAATAGGTCAAAAAATAAACAATCGTAATTTTGGACATAATCTGTGGTAAACGGACCTTTGTTGTCTTGCGCGTGCTGCATAGCTAAAATCTATAGAGTAAATACGAAATCCACAATTAGGGAGTGCTAGGGCGTGTTGATCTTTGCGATAGGAATTTTGTTCAATTAAGTGGCTTGCGGCCGCGAAGATCAACACGCCCTATGCTTTAGTTAAAAATTGAGTTTAATCAATCGATAAATGCTGATGCGCTAAGGTTATAGCTGGCGCTCCACTTTTATTATCACGTTTGCGCTACAAACTCTTCAACCGGCGTGATCGCATATTAACCGCTAGGACGGTTCATTACTGATACTGTCCGATTCACTGAGTGAAACGCTATTGGGTCAGTTGCTCAGTGGCCCATGATGCCGCAGATTATCAGAGCGTCACGGCCCAAAAAGTTGGTATGGTGCATTTTCGAGCGGTGTCAACATAGGGTCACTAGGGTTTAAACCGATATAAAAAAATCTGCGTAAAGTTGATGAAATAGTAGTGAGCAGTTTGCTTATACACAACGATTGAGATTTATTATCTATATTTTGAGGAACACGCCATGAAAAATAGTCTCTATATAGTGTTATCGATTTGGTTAGTTGCATGTGGTGGTAGCTCTGACTCAAATACTACACCTCCGCCTCCTCTGGGTGATACAACGCCACCCGAAATCAATCTCATAGGACCGACAACCGTATATCACGAAGTTGGCCGAGTATATACTGATCAGGGAGCTGATTTTTCTGATGATTCTGGACAACAAATTACCACGGCAACCGATGTAGACGTTGATGTTACTCAACTGGGAACTTACACCGTAACCTACTCAGCCACGGACAGCGCCGGTAACAATGCAAGGAAAACGCGAACTGTTGAGGTTGTTGGTGCAAGCCTAATCGATTATTACACGTTTACACGTGACAGCCTCGGAGTGAATAGGCAAGATTTTAAGGCACATTACCGTACGGGCATGGAACATTCAATTTACGCTCAAGATGCTTTGCAACGTGGCGATTACGCAACTGCAAAAGCACTTGTCGATGAGGCATTTGATAGTTATCCGCTATACAGCAATATTTGGCGACAAGGTGCAGGTGATTTTGGTCAAAATAATGGTGATCCAATTGGTTATTACAGTTTGCGGATGATAGACAAAATTACTCAGGTTTTACCAGTCGAAACAAAAGGAACGCTGACTATCACTGCAGTCATGGTCCTATGTACTAACGCGACTCGACCGATAAATACCAATTACGACACTGAGAACGTATATCTGGAATTGGATGACAGAATGCTGGCTGACAATTACAAGGTGTTAAAAGAGTCAATTTTTTTGTTTGAATTATGGATGAAAGCAATTACCCAAGGGTTAGAAACATCAACAGAAGTTCATATACAAGAAGAGTGCGCCGAAACAAGTTTCAATGTCAGCAACGGTGGTTATCAAGGCTCGCGGATCTTATCAAGCTATGCGAATAACCGTGAAATCATAGAAAGGGTGCCAAGTGCAGTGAAGCAAAAAACCAATGTCTGGTTAGTTATCACGCCGTCCGCTGTTGTTGGTGATGGTTCTGATTTTCCAGATTATTGGGTTGATGGCGGTATGGGACTATCTAATAAGGGCGTGCCACTCATGATTGCGACAGATAAGCATTTCTTGAGGAAATATCATTTAAATGGCAGAGGCGATTACACAGAAGTTGAACGAAGGGTCTATCAACCGCAGTGGTTTCAACATGAAATTATGCATCATCTTTACCGAACATGGCCTGAATTTCAGCTTGAGTTACAAGGTCACGATTGGTTTGTACGGTCTTTTTGGCCTGACGACTTCGTGGGTCGACATGAACCTGACTACTATTGGGAAACACTTGAAAAACGTTTAAATCAAGCATCGCCGTCTCTGAGTGAAGGCTTAAGTATTAATGAATGGCAACCGCTTGATATAAATGATGTTGGCTTTGATGCATTGCAAGGGAAATGGTTAGAAGACGTGCCCTTTGATGATGCATACAGGTATGTAGAAATCATTTACGAAAACGGACAATGGTATTGGACAAATGCGGCGGACCGGAAATGGCTGTTATATGAAGAGAACGGCAAGCTTCTATGCGATACCACCGATCAGTATGGAAATGCGTACGGCATACAAACCGTTCTTTTAAGCCCAGATGCAAATGGCGAACTTGGCGATATCTATTTTAATGGCGGCCGTTTTACGCGAACCGACTGGGAATATCAACCGAGTGCAGTTGAAGAACATCACACTCTTGATCGAGCGCAAAAAAGACACACGGTTAATTCAAAAGAATCCGAATTTAAGGTATACCACCATAATATCTTAATGCGTGGTAGCGCAGACGGTAATTAAACGAAGATAAACATGCGCAGTATCACTGCCTTGGTATTGCGCCATTGTTTCATCCTAAACATGAAAAGGTGTCGATGTGTACAGCGACCTACAATTAGGCGCTATAAGTCCTACATGGAGGTAATCGAATTCAGGTTTAGCCTATTACGTAAGGTCATCGCTCCTTAAAGTTTGCACTTTTAAGCACTTAGCTTCTACCATAAGCGCATACAACACTGGTTTGGTAGACATGAAGAACAAATCGCAACGGGGCACAACAGTTATTCACGCTGGATTACCTATAGCAAAACAAGGCGGAGCATTTAATCAAGGCCCCGTATTTGCCAGCACTTTTCATTTATCAGGCGATAGCGATAGTGCCGATTATCAATATGCACGATTTAACAATCCCACTTGGCAAGCACTAGAGAATGGCCTCGCTGAGCTTGAAGGTGGTGAAACCGTTATTTTCCCCTCGGGAATGGCTGCAGCTGCGGCAATTTTGACCAGTGTTTTGACCAGTGGCGACAAGGTCGTCTTACCGGCAGATGGTTATTTCGCTACGCGTGCTTATGCTATTGAGTTTTTGCAACCTAACGGCATTGAGATTGAACTAGTGGCCACTTCAGAGCTACTAGAAGCAGATTTTTCTTGTGTGGACTTAGTGCTAATTGAGTCACCAAGTAATCCTATGTTGGATGTAGTCGATATTGCGAAATTGGCCGATCGCGTCCATGCTGGAGGGGGGATATTGGCAATAGATAATACCACTGCCACTGTGCTTGGGCAGCAGCCGCTTGAATTAGGTGCTGATTTTTCCATGTCAGCAGACACTAAAGCCCTAAATGGCCATAGCGATGTTGTATTTGGTCACGTTTCAGGTGCGGATCCTCAACGTATGGAACGCGTGCGTTTATGGCGTAAATTGACTGGTAATATCCCAGGGCCTATGGAGACTTGGTTAGTTCATCGTGGACTGGCGACCTTGGATATGCGGTTGGAGAGAATGACCCAGAATGCTCAGCGGGTAGCGGAGTTTCTAACTACACATGAACGCGTAATATCAGTGCGTTATCCGGGACTGCTAGTGGATCCATCTCATGCAGTGGCTAAACAACAAATGAGCCATATGGGCTTTATTGTATCCTTTGACCTAGGCACGCAGTTTGCGGCAGAATCTTTTTTAAGTAAGGCTACAACGATATTTGAAGCAACGAGCTTTGGTGGCGTCCACACTATGGCTGAACGTCGTGCCCGATGGGGTACCGACGATGTTTCCCCGGGCCTTATTCGCCTAAGTGTAGGTTGCGAAAAAGCAGATGATATTCTGGCTGAGTTACGCACCTGTTTGAATGCAGAGTAAGGGTTAAGCTTAACTCTATTGAGGTAATGTTATTGCCGCAGTCCTGAGCTCAAGTAGGCCATTCACGAATGATAGACAGATATAAAGGCGTGTTCTTTTGCTCCCTTACAGAAGCTTCCAAAGCACTGACTCAGCGCAGATTGTGGGTGTATATAGTGATGAGTGTGCAGATCGAACGCCATATAGCGCCAAGTTAAAAACACCGAATTGCCACTGTTACAAACGATGCTCAGGGCCACGTGGCACTTTACGAGTCTCGAATCAACACGCCCTAATACTCTAGGGTTTTCTGAAAAGTATTAAAGCTTGTTTTCGATACGACAACACTCGTTCGCGTTTAACAATGCTATTTTGCATAGTACTAATTGCATCAAAGAGCACCGTTATTTCTGCAGTACTTTGCTTGGGGAACTGTTTTACATGCTCCCCTAAACGAATTCTTTCGGTCAGAGCGAGCAAGTTTAACAATGGATTACTGATGCCATTTGCAATTAAGATTGCTGCACCCATAGCAATATGTCAGCTGAACTCCTTGCGCCACTGCGCGTGACAAAATAATGGAAGGTAAATGTCTTGAATTGCCGTGTCAGCAAACAGCGAATGTCCTTGGTAGTTAAACGCGTTAGCTCTTCATTCGCCAGCTATCGCAAATTCATCGGTGTCAAATCGAGTTGCGAAATTCTGCATAGCAACGGGTAGTGACTCGTTGTCAGTATCAGCGCTTAATATCAGCTTCTTTATCCTGAAGTCGGTCGCTATCGTCGCCGCTGAGCGAGTGAGTCAATTCGCTACTTCTCGCAAGTGCTTGTCCAGCAAAGCTGCTGATATTTCAGCATTGGTTTTGAGCAATCCGGTAAAGTGGGCGAAGGTTACAGTAGGTAAAAAACTGATAAGTAGCTTTGAGCGCAACGTCATGCAATGCAACTTGCGCGAATTACTCATAATTGTTGAATTCTTCAATAGCCCCGTATTCGACTATGCTCGTTAACAGCGGTTGAGTCAATTGAATGGTTATGTACAAAAAATTGCATTTAGGGCAGCATAGACCGGTCTATAGTAAATATCCCTGCGTTAAGTAGGGATGTTTTCTACTTGAACCAGGGATTGGGCCGTGCATAATGATTGCTCATTGATTAATGGCGGAACCCATGGTCCTTCTTACAATTTACGTGCTTATAGCACTCGGTTTTTCGTTTCTCTGTTCGATTGCAGAGGCGGTCATTTTGAGTATTTCACCCGCTTACATTTCCTCCCTTAAGCACAAGCAAAAGCCATCTGGTACTCAGTTAGAAAAGCTTACTTCTAACATCAATCAACCATTGGCAGCTATTTTGACCCTTAACACCATCGCCCATACCATGGGAGCGGCAGGGGCGGGTGCGCAAGCTGCTGCGGTATTTGGTGAAGCATACTTGGGTGTGATTTCAGCTGTACTGACGCTGTTGATTTTGGTTTTTTCGGAAATCATCCCCAAAACTCTCGGTGCGACTTTCTGGCGGCAATTAGCTCCAGCGACAGCTTATTTTTTAAAATATTTAATCCTCATCCTTTACCCGTTTGTAAAAATGTCAGAGTGGTTAACACACGGTTTTAAAGAAGAGAGTCCACTGCGTGGATTAAACCGCACTGAGTTGCAACTTATGGCTAAACTGAGTGCTGAGGAAGGACAGCTAGCCAAGCAAGAAGTGGCATTCGTACAAAACGTACTGAACTTACATAGCTTGCAGGTTAAGCAAGCAGTTACTCACCGAACTCGGATCTTTTCGGTCGATGAAACCACTACTGTAGAAGGTTTCTTTCACAAACACTCGAGTATCGAGTATTCGCGAATTCCAGTTTATGAGGATAATGATAGCGAAAAGATCACCGGCTATGTGATGCGCTCTGATTTGCTAATTGATCAGGCCCGAGGAAACGGCGAAAAAACTCTGCGTGAATATGTGAAACCGCTGGTGACGTTACTTGATACTATGCCGCTTTCGGCGACTTTTAACTATTTTATTGAAAATCATGTGCACATGCTGCTGGTGGTTGATGAATATGGCGGGATTGAAGGTATTCTTACGCTCGAAGATCTGCTCGAGAAACTATTGGGAGTCGATATCATCGACGAAAAAGACAACACTGTTAGTATGAAACGGTTAGCTCGTATCGTCTCTAAACGACAAGAAAAGTTGTTAGCTGAAGCGCACGCGAATGATGATAGCCCGAAATCCAATTAACTTATCCTGAGGGTTGTTTAAGCCACTGGCTTTTTAAGTCTAGATTGCTACACTGCCTATAAGCACTATCAATATTATGAATTCATGCAATACTCGCGTTTCGTAAGACGTTTACCGCTCCTACTGTATTTATTGAGCGCTGCTTTCAGTATCAGTGTCAAGGCAAATCAACAGCAAACTCAGGTTGTGGAGTTACTGTTTGACAAGGACTATGCGCCGGCAAGTTATGTGAGTGAAGATGGTTCACTAAAAGGCTTTCATCAACAAATTTTGAAGCTGATTCACGATGAATTACAAGGCTATTCATTGGCGTTTAAACCGGTCGATTGGCGAACTGCGCTTAAGCAAATAGAATCAGGCGATGCCGTAGGCGTTGTGGGGCCATTTTTTCTCGGTGACTTGCGCCCCTATATGCACCCTTATTCAAGGCCCCTGTATAACGAAAAAGTTATAGTCATTTGCAACCCCGGTGTAGAGCTCGTTGAACCGGTTATCTGGCCCACCAGTTTTGCTAATAAGTTAATGCTCAATGTTCAAGGTTTTGACGGCTGGTTAGACAATGAAGCGCGCCATCGTCGATTCACTGCACTGATGAATTTTCTCGAAGTACCTAATATCACGGTCGCAGCGCAGATGGTTTCAAAAGGCAATGCCGATTGTTCTTTGTATGAGGAATTGGCTTTAGCCTATACGCGACAAAACGCAGGTCCCGAAACATCGCTCAATGTCATTCAGGTTGCCCACATTACCGCGCAACCAATCCACGTAGGGTATTCGTTTGCTGCGCTACAAAAAGCCGAAAATGCCCATTTGCAAGATTTCATTCGTCAGTTCGATTTTGCTGTGTATAAGCTACAACAGGAAGGTAAAATTGAACAGGTACTTACGAGGTTTAAGCAGAACATAAGTGCCAATTAGTTTGAGCACTTGTCGCAATATTGAGTGAGCAGTGTAACTTCTTCACGGGAGGTAGTTAGTTTAACTCCGCATCGCAAACACACGGGATCAGGATTCGCCATACGTGACATTTCAGTACTCACTAAATGCAAGGCTGTTTGAATATTGTCAATCAAGTGAGTTAGCCCAAATCTGTCAGCTTGTTGCAATGCCTGCCCTTGCATTGCGTGTAATTCTCGCTTGGCGGTCTTCAACCGCTTCTCTAATTCGATGTGTCGTTCGTTGAGATACTCTAAATATTGACTCGTATTCATACCTTGTCTCAGCAAAGTGAGATCTGTGATTCATACAATTTAATAGCAAATGTCGTCAAGTTCTTTGATGCAGATCAAATAATTAAGCAATTATAATCATTCAAAAAATTTGAATGATAAAGTCAAAATATCCCGCTATCAAAACAATAACTCATCGCCAATAATGTTCACAAGTAATTCAGCTGCGACAAAATATTTGATTAAGAGGATTTAAAAATGGCTAATTCAACTCTACTAAGCGTTCTTCGTTCTAATGATTCATATGCACCCTTAGCCTTGCGCTTGGCCGCTGGTGTTATTTTTGCCGCACACGGTGCGCAAAAACTATTTGGCTGGTTTGGCGGATACGGCTTAGAAGGCACAGGACAATGGATGGCTTCAATCGGCCTTGAACCTGGTAACTTTATGGCACTAATGGCTGGTGGTGCAGAGTTTTTCGGTGGTTTGTTACTTATTTTGGGGTTGTTGACTCGTCCGGTAGCGGCAGTGCTAGCCATCACCATGGTGGTGGCAATAGTGGCAGTTCACTTACCGAATGGTTTGTTTATAAGTAATAACGGTTATGAATTCGGTTTAAGCTTGCTCGCAATCTCAGTTTCGTTAGGGCTCAGTGGAGCAGGTAAGTTCGCCTTAGACAATTTGGTTGCAGCAAAATTTGCTGACTCAACAAACAACCAATAAGGAGGAAATGTGATTTCAATTCGACGTGCACAGGCACGCGGTAAAGCCAGCTTCGGCTGGCTTGATAGCCGCCATACCTTTTCTTTTGGCCGTTACTATGATCGGGCACACATGGGAGTCTCGGCGCTACGCGTAATCAATGATGACACAGTGGCTGCGGGTGCTGGATTTGGTACTCATGGGCATAGCAATATGGAAATCATCAGTTTAGTAACTCAAGGTGCTATGGTTCACAAAGACAGTGAAGGGCATGAGCAACTGTTACCAGAAGGTGAGTTTCAATTAATGTCTGCCGGTGAGGGGATTATGCACAGTGAGTTTAACGCCTCACAACAAGAATCACTGCAGTTTTTGCAAATTTGGATTCAACCCAATGAAATGGGTGGAGAACCAGGTTACCAACAAAAACGCTTTGATTTGTCGGCGCCAATAACGCCAGTGATCACAGCTTCAGGTGAAGCTGGAACGCTAAAAATCAAGCAAGATATGACTTTAAGTCACATCAACCTTGAGGACGATAATACGCAAAAGATTGGTGCAGATGTTCAACGTACCTACTATGTGCACGTTATCAGTGGCGATTTACGCTTGGATGACCAAGTGCTTCATCCTGGCGATGGTGTCACAATTACTGAGGCAGCTCACTTGGTGATGCAACAACACGGTGATGAGCCGGTTAAGGCATTACTATTTGATTTGCCTTAAAACAACGACCGGGTTAGTTGGGTAATTGCTCAACTAACCTAAATTATTCATACTTACCTCATAAGAATTAATTCATATCCACTATGTCTCACCCTATCAATTTGGAATCGCTGCGCGTTATTCGAACCATCAATGAAAAAGGTTCGTTTGCTGCGGCCGCACAAGCACTTTACAAGGTGCCATCCGCATTGACCTATACGGTAAACAAGCTTGAGCAAGACCTAGGGGTAACACTATTTGACCGTTCCGGCCACCGCGCGGTACTAACCGAGGCCGGGGAACTGATTTTGCGCGAGGGGCAGCAGTTACTTGATGCAGCTAATCGACTCAGTGAGAAAGTCAAAGAG
Organism: Alteromonas sp.; assembly: GCA_964230255.1. Classification (GTDB taxonomy): domain Bacteria; phylum Pseudomonadota; class Gammaproteobacteria; order Enterobacterales; family Alteromonadaceae; genus Alteromonas_E. The sequence goes on along the minus strand of CAXRGW010000057.1, from coordinate 41,163 downwards.
TTAGAAACCGGTTGGGAACCACGCCTGACGATTGCCATTGATACTTTACTTGCCGTGCAGCCAGTTATGGACTTAATTCACGAGTTTTGCTTGCAACAAAAACCCGTCAATATTCAATTGATTGAAGAAGTATTAGGCGGTGGTTGGGACGCCTTACACTCCAATCGTGCAGACATTGCGATTGGGGTCAATGGCGAAACCATTGGAGGAAGTTATGATATTAATCCCATTGGGGAGGCCGAGCTGGTCTTTGCTGTAGCGGCAGATCATCCGTTGGCGGCTGAGCCTGAACCAATCAGTGCCAAACGGGTTGGAGAGTTTCCAGCTATAGTCGTAAAGGATTCCTCACAGTCATTGCCGGAACGCTCTTCAGGTTTATTTGATGCACGGCAAACGATCCACGTCAGTGCTATGCGATTTAAAATAGATGCGCAGCTGCGTGGAGTCGGCGTTGGCTTTTTACCACTCCACAGCATCAAGCCCACATTAGACACTGGCGAGCTCAAAATTAAGTACACAGATATTCCGCGCCCATCGATTCCCTTGTATGTCGCAAAATCTAAAAATACTCAGGGTAAAGCAGCCCAGTGGTTTTATGAACGAATCAGTCAAATAAACTGGCTTAACTATTCAGCGGCAGACTAACCACAACACAAACACCAGTGTGGTCTGGGAGGTTGTTGATATTAATCGAACCGCCGTGGAATTCAGCAATGGTGCGCGCGATGTATAGCCCTAACCCAAGATGAACATCTTCTTGTTGCGCCGCTTCCTCTCTAACCGAAACCATACTTTGAAATACGTCTTTTTCCATGCCTGAAGGCAATAGTTGGCCTTGATTAGTTATACTGATGCAAGCGGTTTGCTGTTCTATCCACAAATGTAAACCTATGGGGCCATCGGGGTGACTAAACTCCACTGCATTCGCAACTACTTTATCGAGTAATTGTGCGAAAAGGTCTGGTGCACCGGCGACATCAGTCTTTTCAGTACTAACTTTCAATTGAATCGGGTGAGCTGGGTAGATAGCGGTATAGCTTTCACAGCACACAGATACCACATCCTTTAAGTTAAACGGCGATTTCTTAACACTGGCTAACGAGGCTTCTAAACGCGTCGCTTCACTCATACGAGTTAAAATTTTACTCAACCGCTCGATACCGGTTAACGCTCGTTCAGTATAGGCTTTTTCGCTTTCGTCGGTTTGGATGACTGCGAGGTTATCCAGAGAGGAACGCACGATAGCAACAGGCGTGCGCAGCTCATGGGATAAGCGCGATGCCATGTTCTCTAAGTATTGAGTATAGTGTGTTAAACGCTCTAAAACGCTAGAGAATGATGCTGATAAATCACCAATTTCATCATAGCGACGCATCGGTTTAAGCTCGCCAATAATTTTACCGCTGGCATCAATTATTGCTTCGGTATCGTCGCGTAAGCGGCGAATACGATTGGAAATGCGTGTGGCAAACAACAGAATAACTAACACCGCGACAATCATGATCGCTAGCATACCGTGAAACAACCGCTCCAGCGCCTGGTTGCGCAAGGTGCGAATTCCGTTGGTGGTTTGCTCAACGATTACTGCACCAATTACTTTCTGATCGACGTATATTGGATGCGCGGCAGATAGGATAACCGCTTTATTGTCGGGGCTTAGCCGCCATAATGCATCGGCATTACCATCTAAGGCATTCGCTATGTCTGTACCTTGCAGCGCAAATGCATTGGCAAGTTCATCAACAAAGTCATTACTTGGACGCGTTAATACGGTGTAGTACAAGGGTAATAAGTACTCGCGCTCAATGTATTGCCACCATTGCGGTGCAGTCGATTGGCGCCGAGACGCACGAAGACCCTCTGCTTGCTGAATGTCACCCGCCCGGGCCAAAACTCGTAAGTGCTTGTCAACTACCCAAACGCGAGAGCGCGTATATTGAAGACTTCGCAGCAGATCTTCGATATCAGTTGATTGGCTCGCGATGGTGCCTAATTCATTCTCCTGATTGGGATTGGCCGTTCCGATAACACTCACTGGCGTGGCGCGGATAGATTCATCAACATCGACCAATGCAAAGGCTAAATCACCACCGGTCATTGCGAAGGGAAAGCGAATCTCGATATTGTAACCGTCTTCAGTTGCAATCCATTGACCTTGAATTTGCGTTTCATTGCCTAGCACTTCATAGCTGTTAGGCTGTGGCTCTAATCGAAAGCCGTTAACCCATCCCTCTGTGCGAGGTGCTAATGCAAAGCGTTGAATGTTGCCATCGCTGTCACTCATGGCAATAAGCAGATGATCGTTGTTTTCGATGCCTCTGGCATTGGCACCCCGCGGGATCCATACATTGTCTTTTACCGCAAACATAGCATATACAAATTGCTGGTATCTGCCGACTGCGTGATCAAAACGCAAGCTCACGGGTTGTGCAAACGGGTCCTCATGGTCGTCAATGCGATAACGCTCGTCATAGTGGCGCACCAGTGGCTCCGCGTCCTGCCAATCGTTGAATTTTCCATCAAGTACTATAGGCGCTCGTATAGGAACAGCATACAAGTCCGTGCCGGGACGCACGGTTTCGCGCTGTGTAGCTGGAGAATCGAACAATGCTTGTCGTTCGTGCAGTGCACTGGCTACAGCGCGCGCAGTTCCAATCATGGTTTGCTCTTGGCCTGCTCGCAAATAGGATTCTAGTTCCCAAACATATTGGTAACCTATAATTGGAATTGCGCTCAAAAACAGCGACATGACCAGCAGTTGCGCACGAATCGGAATGCGCATCAGGAGTCAATAGCTCGCCAGCGATAACCCATGCCATAGAGCGTTTCAATATGATCAAATTGCTCATCCAAAGCGCTGAATTTCTGTCTTATCCGCTTAATGTGCGAGGTAATTGTAGTGTCATCGACTACCATCTTTGAGTCGTCCATCAGTTGTTGACGACTTTTTACATGGCCGGGTTTCTTGACCAATGAATACAGCATCCAAAATTCCGTGATAGTTAGATCTACGGGGTGCTTACGCCAACTGCACAGCATGCGGTTACTATCTAATTGTAGGTCATTAACTTCAAGCAACGCACTTTCGTCACTGGGCTGGTGCTGCAATTCGGCACGACGAAACAAGGCGGCAATGCGAGCCAGAAGGTGTGGTAATGAAATGTCCTTGGTTAAGTAGTCATCTGCACCCATGCGCAAGCCACTAACTGTATCGATATCATTGTCACGGGCAGTGAAGAAAATGATTGGCACAGTCGGGGACAGATTGCGCACATACTGGCACAGTTGAAAACCACCATCGTACTCGTGCTTTAAGCCGATATCGATGATTGCAAGGTCTGGCAAGCGTGTCGCGAACGCGTTTTCGGCAGCTGCGCGATTGTCATACCCACTGACACTGTAGCCCTGTCGAGTCAGAGCTTCAGTATAGTTTTCTCGTAATGTTTGGTCGTCTTCAACCAGCGCTATTCGCTTCATAACTACAAAATGATGAATTAATGCTTTTAGGATGTCACAGTGTAACTGACTTTTACCTGAATTCGGCGCTTAGCACGCAATTTCCGGCAATTTCCATTTTTCTGCCACATTTGGTGATATTTTTGTCATCTTAATAACCAGTATTAATAACATGAATCGAATAATCACTTGCTATCTAAGCCTAATCATGTATGGTGCACGGGCAATTTTTACAGGGCGGCTTCAAACCATTAAAACCTAGCTTTTTTGGGGCGTTATGCACCTACTAGGGTAACCTCTGCGCCTGCTTTGTTGGAATCAGTCTAACCATAACGGATCTAATATGTACTTTCGGCTACTATTTGGCCTCATTGCAGCGTGTATATCGCTCGATGCCCATGCAGTGTCCTCGGCTGGGGGTGAAACTCTCTCATTAATTACAACCTGGCAAGGCTTTATTGCTATTGGCGTTTTTGTGTTCGCGTATATTTTTGTCATTCTTGAAGAACAAATAGAAATGCGCAAATCAAAACCAGTACTGGTCGCTGCTGGCATAATCTGGATTCTAATTGCGGTCGCATATGCTGGAACAGGTCAATCAGCAATTGTTGAATCTGCTATCCGACATAACTTTCTCGAATACGCCGAGCTGTTTTTCTTTTTGCTCGTAGCAATGACTTACATTAACGCAATGTTAGAGCGGGATGTCTTTAATGCATTGCGCGATTATCTAACTGCTCAGGGATTTAGTTACCGAGGCATCTTTTGGCTGACTGGGATATTGGCATTTTTTATCTCACCTATAGCGGATAACCTCACAACGGCATTAGTAATGTGCGCTGTTATCTTATCAGTTGGAGGCAAACACAAAGAGTTTATTGGAATAGGCTGCGTAAACATTGTTGTTGCGGCTAATGCGGGTGGTGCGTTCAGTCCGTTTGGAGATATCACTACATTAATGGTCTGGCAGAAGGGCATTCTGTCATTCACTGAATTTTTTGCTCTATTTGTGCCGTCAGTGGTCAACTTCATGATACCGGCGGCCATCATGTCATTGGCACTACCTAAGGGTAAACCAGAAGGTACTGTGAACCAGCAAACACTCATAAAAACAGGTGGTTTGGTAATTGTCGGACTATTTATCGCTACTATTGTCACTGCGGTGAGCTTCCACAACTTCCTGCATTTACCGCCGGTTTACGGCATGATGTTTGGTCTTGGTTACCTCAAATTATACAGCTATTACTTAAAGCGTCTTACGCATAACAAGCATCACCAGTCAGATAGTATTCCTAGCTCTCATACCAATCCCGAGTCATTTGATATCTTCTCGAAAATTGCAAAGGCCGAATGGGACACACTATTTTTCTTCTACGGCGTTATTCTTGCCGTAGGCGGGTTAGGTTTTATGGGTTACCTATCGTTAGCGTCTGAGTTTATGTATGGTACGTTCGGCCCTACTGGCGCCAATGTGTTGGTTGGTATGTTGTCCGCCATCGTAGATAACATCCCCGTAATGTTTGCCGTGCTAACAATGTTGCCGGAGATGTCTCACAACCAATGGCTATTAGTTACTCTCACCGCTGGCGTTGGAGGAAGTTTATTGTCGGTTGGTTCAGCTGCAGGTGTAGCACTGATGGGACAAGCACGCGGCTATTACACCTTTTTTACCCACTTGCGCTGGACGCCGGTTGTTGCCTTAGGCTACGCCGCAAGCATAGTGGTGCATTTCTGGATTAATGGCGCGTAAAAACAGCGCGCCATTTTCTCGCCACAATTGATCAGCAACTTAACAGGATTGCGCCACGCGATTGCCAAGCTTGGATGATTTACTTATTGGGAAGCAAAAATTCAACTTACCCAAAAGGAAATCACCATGAAGAAATTAACCACACTTTTGACTGGCGCGGCCATGGCAGTAACGCTTTCGATTGGCACACCTAGCAATGCATATGCAGATACCTCTGAAGATTCAGAGAAATCTAATTCCACTATTGTTGGTGGCGCTACTGGCGCAACAATGGGCGCAGTGGTTGCGGGACCTATTGGCGCGGTTGTGGGTGGAGTCCTCGGCTTGATGATTGGCAACGATGTTGAACAGGAAGCTGAGCTAGTGGCCGCCAATCAGCAAATTGTGAATAGCCAGCAAGAACTCGTGGCAATGCAAGATGAGCTGGTGGCATGGCAACAAAAGGCAATGCTACAACCGGTTACCATTATTGAAGAAGCAGAGCCGCTGCTGCCTGAGTTAACAACTACTATCCAATTTCGTACTGGCCTGGCTAGCATCGAACCTGAATACTCAGAGCAGTTAGCCCTGATCAGCGATTTACTGCTTAGCGCAAAAGACTTATCTATCCACATCGCTGGTTATGCAGATCCGCGCGGTGATGCTGAGCAAAACATTGTTTTGTCAAAGCACCGAGCCAGTGCTGTGCAAAATGCCTTGATCGAGGCTGGTGTAGAGCAAGATCGCATTACCATTAGTGCTAAGGGCGAAGCGGCGAGTGATATGAATGCATCATTTGAATCGCTATTCTTTGACCGTAAAGCTGTTTTAATGATTGCACCAAAGGAAAAAATGCTGACTGCACAAAACTAGTTCCTGTCGTATGCCACTGACGTTCAGGCCCATGGTGTCAGTGGCATTTTTCTACCTTTCCCCTTGAATTTTGTCATAATGACAACACGTTACAGGGTCTAAACAGAACTAAACTCTGTTACTCCACTACTCTCAATTCACGCTTCAGTATATGGGATTGGCATGTTCGCTTTGGATATTCAAGGGTTAACTAAAACCTATAAGGGTGGCGTTGAGGCGCTGCGCGGGATCGACTTGCAGGTTCAGCAAGGCGATTTTTTCGCATTACTTGGACCTAATGGTGCGGGCAAATCGACCACGATTGGCATTATTTCCTCATTGGTCAATAAGTCCGCTGGCAACGTTAAGGTGTTTGACTATTCCATTGATGATCAATTGACCCTGGCAAAATCTTGTATCGGTTTAGTACCGCAGGAATTTAATTTCAATCAATTTGAAACACTGACGCAAATTATGCTTAATCAAGCGGGCTACTACGGCGTACCGCGAGGTGTTGCGCGGGGGCGTGCCGAGACTTACCTCAAGCAGTTGGACTTGTGGGAAAAGCGCAACTCACCTGCGCGTGAATTGTCAGGGGGTATGAAGCGCCGTCTGATGATTGCCCGAGCATTAATGCATCAACCTAAAATGCTAATTCTCGATGAGCCAACTGCAGGCGTTGATATTGAGATCCGCCGTTCCATGTGGCGTTTCCTCGAAGAAATTAACCAACAAGGCATCACCATTATTCTTACGACTCACTACCTCGAAGAAGCCGAGAGTTTGTGTCGTAACATTGCGATAATTGACAAAGGTAAAATTGTTGAAAATACCAGCATGAAAGCACTGCTTTCGAAGCTGAATGTCGAAACTTTTGTGTTGGATATAGAGCCTGTAAAGCAAGCGCCCAATATACCCAAGTACAGATCGCGTTTGCTCGATGACCACACCCTGGAAGTAGAGGTACAAAAATCTGAAGGACTGAGCCCAGTGTTTGAGCAATTATCCGAACAGGGTGTGCAGGTTATGAGCATGCGCAATAAAGCAAATCGCTTAGAAGAGTTGTTTGTGCGTTTAGTCGAACAAGGCCGTGCGAAAGCCGCAATTGGAGTGTAACCATGAATCACTTATATTTTGTTGCGTTGCGCACTATATGGATAAAAGAATGTACTCGATTTTTGCGCATCTGGGTGCAAACTCTGGTGCCACCAGCCATTACGATGAGCCTTTATTTCGTCATTTTTGGGAGCTTAATTGGCAGTCGTATTGGTGAAATGGGTGGCTTTAGCTATATGGAGTTTATTGTGCCTGGCCTCATCATGATGTCGATTATAACCAATAGCTACTCCAACGTGTCTTCATCCTTTTTCAGTGCCAAGTTTCAACGCAATGTAGAAGAGCTTTTAGTGGCTCCTGTACCCACGTGGGTAGTGATTATGGGGTTCGTAGGAGGGGGTGTAGCTCGCGCGCTTCTAATTGGAATAATCGTGACTACCGTTGCCATGTTGTTTGTCGATATCTCAATCCACAACCTTGGCGTAATTGTGTTAACCCTTGTTTTAACGGCGACTTTATTTGCCACTGCAGGCTTAATCAATGCGGTTTATGCTAAGACTTTTGATGATATTTCCGTTATTCCAACATTTGTACTGACACCATTGACTTATTTGGGCGGCGTTTTTTATTCGCTGTCATTACTACCCGAGTTTTGGCAGTGGGTCAGCAAAGCCAACCCAATTGTTTACATGGTCAATGGTTTCCGCTACGGATTTTTAGGTGTTTCTGATGTCAATGTGGGAATATCCATTGGCTTATTGGTTGGCTTCAATCTACTTCTATTTAGCCTTGCATACGCATTACTGCAGCGTGGCGTGGGTATCCGCAGCTAACTTATGAGTTTCAACGTTCGGCCAATTAATACCACTCAAACAGAGGTCCACGAGAAACTAGAAGAGTATGTTAAGCGCTATCAAGGAGCCAGTCGTCAGCGGCCGGTAAGCGAGCATACTCAAACGGCCTTTGATACATGCTTGGCGTGGCTAGGCGATTGGCCGGGGCCGGTAATATTTGATTCGTGTTGTGGTGTGGGTGAGAGTACAGCGGTTATTGCTTTGCAATTCCCCAATGCCAGAGTGATTGGTATTGATAAATCTGCAGCGCGTTTAGCCAAGCACGCAACATATGACAATGCGGCTTGCAATTATCGGGTAGTCCGAGCTGATGTGAATGATTTTTGGTTTTTAGCTCGGCAGTCTAAAATTCAGTTAAGCCATCATTTTTTGTTGTATCCCAACCCCTACCCAAAACCCGGACAGGTTCAAAAGCGTTGGCATGCAAGTCCTGCTATGCCAGATTTCGTTGCTCTTGGCGGTAGCGTTGAAGTACGCAGTAATTGGCGCTTGCTACTTGAAGAGTTTAAAGTTGCTCTAAGTATTTATGGAATCGAAAGTGAATTGTCGGCCGTCAAAGCGCCGCCGATCACGCCATTCGAACGCAAGTATTTACAAAGTGGTCAAGACTGCTGGCGGTTAGTTACGCAACCTTGAGATGCTAGCCATTGAATGGCAGATCCCTCGTTATCACAGAATCTATAGGCTATGTTAGCGGCTTCATAAACGCGTTCAAATTGATTGCGTACCAACATGGGAATCTGTGAATCTTTAGTCACCATTGCGCAAGCGACCATGCCTAATGATTTGCGAAATTGAATCGATTCTACCAAAAATCTTTCAGCTTCCGGCGTCATGATGCACACACCACCAGCAAACCCAAGGAAACCCCATGGCTCACATTTAAGAGGTTTGACTACGCGTTGCACGTCGCGGTGATAATTTTGCAATAGTGACGGCGTTACTACGCCGCTTCCAGATACTCGAATTACATTACCCAGCAGTTCAATTTGGTATTGAGCGTGCTTGCTGTTGGCTGATACTTGAGTGGAATCTGCTTTAGTCAATGTCATTTTTCCGTTTCTAGGATAGCACTAAAGATTAATTTGCCCCTCAAGGATTTGCAACCGATTGATTTGGCCCGTCATTGAAATACGTCATTGTTAGCAATCGTCCTCCTTGCGCAAAAATAAGCTTCGCTTAATTTTGCACCTTTGTCCTGTTTTGGTGCAATCGCTTTTTCTCGCCCTTTTTTAACGCAGTAAATCAGCAAATGCTAATCAAAACCCTCGGTAAAACAGTCGATTAGCATTTGGTTTGTATATTGCTTTAGGTTCCTACCCACTTTTTTGTCAAGAGACTTATGGCTTGAAACTTTTCTTCCTCTGCGCTTTTTTGTTGAAGAATTATGGAATTTTAGGCGCTACATTTGTAACTCTCGGTTGCTTATCGGCAGCTTCGCTAAGTATATGGTGGGCCGACACAGCAACCAGTGTTGCACTACTTTTGGTTCTTTTGTATTTGATGCTCGGATTTGCCTTCACCGCTCATCAGCAACTTAGAGACATCCGGACAATCATTGAACATATTGATACACGTCACTTCGACCATCGCAACAAGGAGGATGAGTATGCGGCACTGCAGGTCATTGATATATCGAGTAAGGTTAAATTGAATGTTCAGGCCCACGCTGATTCGACTATCTCGACAGCTTCGGCAGTGACTGAAATGAGTCACTCTTTAGATAAAGTCAGTGGCCAAATTAAGCAAACCAATGAATCGGCGCTGCTCGCATAGGTCAGCATGGGCGGGGTTTTGCGGTCGTCGCGGAAGAATTAAGAGCTCTGGCAGAACGCACAAGTAAGTTGACCGATAACATTGTGAGTGACATTGGTAACGTGTTACAACAGAGCAACGATATAGTTAAATCGCAGAAGGAAATAGTGAGTGCGGTTTCTACTCAACAAGCTATAGCGACTAACGAAATTTCTGAACATATTGCTCAAGTGGTGATTGGTGCACAGGCTAACTCAGAAATTGCATTACAGTCTGAATCAGTAGCTAATCACTTGCGCAAGCTAACTTGGGCGAGTTAGGTATTCCAGATACAGGATAGCTTTATGGAAATCACAGTGTTAATCATCTTAACCTTTGTCGCAGGATTGCTGGTGCAGAGCAGTCGCAAGCGACATGTTGAAAGGTTGCGTCAGGTCGATGGAATTGAGGTGATAAAAAGGATAAAGAGTCTCATATCGCTGATTCAAATTCATCGAGGTTTGTCTAGCGCCTTGCTTAATGGCGATAATACGGCAAGTGCAAAGTTGATAAATATTAAGTCTGACATAGGTCACGAGATTGATGGCATAAATTCGACCTTTGCCTGTGCACTGGAACGCTGGGCGAGTATTGAAGACCATTGGGGACGGTTGTCGAATCACTCTAAGGATAAGTCTGTTAGCTATAATTTTGATCAACACACGTCGTTGATTAAGAACATTGCGTATTTTTTAGAAGATGTGGCTGAATCTGCCCATTTAACTGCAGATTATTTAACTGGTTTTGACAACGTCGGTTACATCTGGCGAGAGCTCCTGCAAACGACTGAAAATGTGGTTCAATGCCGTGCAATTGGTACTGGGGTCGTAGTGCAAAGAAACTGCTCAAGTGTTGATAAAATCAAGCTCAACTATTTGCTTCAGACCTTAACAGAAACCTCTGAATCAACCTTGCAAAAGTTACCTTATTTGCCGGATGAGCAGCGGGAACACGCCAGGTTAATCGAAAAAAGTAAGGCCAACATGAGTAAGCTATTTAGCGTAATTAAGACGGAGTTACTCGGAGACCAAACAATCACTATGGATAGCCGCATATACTCTGACTTGGCAACCGACACCATGGCGGGGATCAACGAAATTTTTGAGCATCAGCTTAAACAATTGAGCCGAATTGTATAGGCTAGCGTGGGTCTTTTACTTCTGTTGGTTAGGCTTACCACGCAAACAAGGTCGATGTATTGTATGAAACAAATTTTCACCGTTGTGTTGATACTAATAACTTCTTTATTGAGTGTTGCTAACGCTCAGGCTGAGGGTTTTGGACCAAAAGATTTTACCCGTGTTGAAGACAAATGGACGGCGGTTGTCGCCGCTTATGAGCCAGAAATAGCGGCAATTGATGCTGCGTTTGCTGCAATGGATGACGCTCAGATTACAGAGACCGTGCACTTTCGCGGTGTAAAGTACCAATTAGGTAATTATAAAGGTGAACCTATTGTCGTATTTAGTACTGGAGTTAGCGTTACTAACGCCGCGATGACAGTGCAGATGGCACTGGATTATTTCCCCATTGATACCTTGGTTATGATGGGCATTGCCGGCGCAATAAACCCCAAATTTACGCCTGGCGATATTGCTGTCCCAGAACGCTGGTACTATCACGATGAGTCGGTTTACGTGAACCCTAAATCCGGCTCGGACCACGAATTCGAATTACCCAATTACTATATCGCTCAACTCGAACAGTACGCACTGCGCAATACCAGCAATCTGCACACTCCGCGATATGATAATTTGGGATTTATTCACCCTAATGAAGTGGCTGTTGTTCGAGAAGGGTGGGACACTCGGCAACGAATGCCTTATTTCAGTGCAACGCCTGAATTGCTTTCTATGACGCAGCAGGCTATAGAGTCGATACCTGCGATCACAATGCCATCGGGAAAACCGATTCAAGTGAACGTTGGCGGTAATGGGGTAACGGGCTCAGTGTTTGTTGACAACGCTGAGTATCGTCAGTGGTTGCGCGATGTGTTTAGTGCCGATGTTGCGGAAATGGAATCTGCGGCCGTTGCACAAGTCTGTTTTGTCAATGACATTGATTGGGTCATCATCCGCTCGGTCAGCGACCTCGCCGGTGGTCAAAAAGGCAAGAATGAAGAGAATGTATTCGACGCAATTGCATCGGGGACTGGGACAAAATTACTGCTTGGCCTACTTGATCAAGTAGTAGAAAAAGACGCTAAATAACTTCTTAAGCTTATATGCGAAGCTAGTGCTCCATGATCTCCTTACCTGGAGGATAGAACAAAAAGTCTCGTGCATGGCGAATTGAAAGCTGTCTAAGCAGCCTTTGCACGTTAACGGGTGTTGCCTAGACATTGTCAATGAATATGCCAATACCCAATTCACTACACTGCTGTATGAGCCGTCAAGTCAATGCTAATACGCTCACGGTGAGGATATTCAAATGACGGAAATATTAAGTACTTTGTGACAGCATGGTTTCAGTATTTTGCTGGCACTAATTATTGCGCTTGACAAAAAAACAGAAAATAGTTGGGTAAGAACGTCACTTCTTGTTCGGTAATTAGACGCGCCGTACATTCATAGCGCCAAACCGACTTTGCCTCTACATCAATATTGGTTAGAAAAAGAACACAATTTATTTAAGCGAAAAGTTATCAGTGATCTCTTTTATTGGCATTTAGTACATACTTTTCTAACCTAGCGTTATTAATTTATACCAGAAAATTCACAGCGCCAATGTGTATTAGTGTGTAAATGGCGCGTATAGCACTTGGTAATTGTGCATTTCTGGGGTAAAGTGCGCGATCACCGATCGCGCAAGTGGTCGGCAAAGTTAGCGGTTGAGGGAGTCTGTGTGAGTAAAGCTGAAGTCAGTATGAGTCATTTGATTCGGGTATTTACCAAACCTGAACAGTTGAATTCTAAGCTGGCGCAAATCGAACAACATATTTCTGACAACCTTGCTGACTTCCTGTCTCAGCACGTTGTGGCAAAGAAAACCTCACTAGAAGAAATTGAAAAAGACTTCGCTTCAGCTGCGATCCCAGAGATTCCAGAATTTGTTTCGACCCATGCAGAAACGCTACTTGAAAAGCTTGTAGCACATTCAGTTAATACCTATTCCCCGCGATTTATCGGTCATATGACATCGGCATTGCCGTACTTTCACCTGCCGCTCGCGAAGCTAATGGTCGGCTTGAATCAAAACTTGGTCAAAATTGAAACCTCAAAAGCCTTCACACCTTTAGAACGGCAAGTATTGGGCATTATGCACAAGCTGGTTTATGGTCAAGACGAAGATTTCTACGCACGGTATTTACATAGCGCGAAGCACTCGCTGGGTGCATTTTGCTCAGGGGGAACTGTTGCAAACATAACTGCACTATGGGTTGCGCGTAACAACTTATTGGGGCCAAAGCCGGGATTCACTGGCGTTTCTCGTGCAGGGTTGGCTGCTGCGTATCGACATTACAATATCGATGGTATTGGTGTTTTGAGTTCCCGCCGTGGTCATTATTCGCTGGGTAAAGCCATGGACTTACTCGGTATGGGACGCGATGAGATGGTCACAATTGATTGTCCCTCACAAACCTTATCACCTGAGAAAGCTCTGATTGCGGGTAAAGAATTTGAGGCGCAAGGGAAAAAGCTGTTAGCGATAGTTGGAATTGCAGGTACGACAGAAACCGGTCATGTTGACCCTTTAAACGAACTTGCTGACGTAGCTGAAGAGCTTGGTTGCTGGTTTCATGTAGATGCCGCTTGGGGTGGTTCAACACTGTTTTCAGAGCGCTATCGGCACAAATTAAAAGGCATCGAACGGGCCGATTCTATTACCATGGACGCACATAAACAAATGTACGTGCCAATGGGTGCCGGCATGGCCTTATTTAAAGACCCCAAAGATAGCAACACAGTGCGGCACCACGCCCAATATATATTGCGTGAAGGTTCAAAGGATTTAGGCTCAACGACTCTGGAGGGCTCGCGAAACGGCATGGCGATGCTGGTTTATGCGTCGCTGCACATCCTTGGTCGTCAGGGTTACGAATTACTTATCAATCAGAGCATTGAGAAAGCCCGTTGTTATGCCGAGATGATCGACGACGATCCGTTCTTCGAATTAATCACTCAGCCGACACTCAGTATTTTAACTTATCGCGTTGTGCCGCCAGGCATCCACGATCTATTGGCCTGTGCCAAAGAGGCGCTACAGCAGCAGGTTTACGATTTACTCAATCAATTGGTTGTTAGTGTGCAAAAACGCCAACGTGAAGCAGGTGAATCGTTTGTATCGCGCACGCGTTTATCAACCCAGACATACAGTGACAAGGCGATAACTGTATTCCGAGTCGTTTTAGCCAATCCGCTAACTTCAGATGACGATTTGCGCGCGATATTGCATGAACAAGCCTCTATTGCACAGGAAACTCAAGCTTGGCAAGAGCTACAAGGTCTCCTCTTACCGCATGTTAGCGTCAGTTGATTGAATATTTTTTAATCGTTATTGACTAACCTAAGCGCGACCCTTAATGTAATGTAAACATTTTTAATCGCAGTATTTTTGAATGTCTGGTTCGGTGCCAATAGTATACAAACTATTTCCTGATGAGAACGCCCTGATCGCTTGGGTGAAAGGTCCAGTCACGTTCGAGCAGATATATGCGTTCGTCAATACGATCCTGCAAGACGATGACTTCATACCGGGTATGAACTGCTTTTACGATCTAACACAATGCACCGACATTGATGGCGATCTCGATATGCTATCGGCCGTTACGCAAATGATCAACGAGCCGAATGACTCAATTAAAAACGCTCGCACTGCGTTTGTGCTACCCGAGCACAACAATAAAGTTGTCAATATGGTACAAGGGTTGGTGTTGATGATCTCAGCGTCTATTATCGATCATCATTGCTATAACGATGATGAGCGCGAAGCTGCGTTTGATTTCGTCGGTTTTCGTTTATCATTTCGCGCACAAATTGAAGATGTATCTAACGACATTCACAGTGCCAGTTTCGCTACGCTTGCCGAACACGGCTTTTTCAAACATCTCGACTAGTTAAAACCGCCAGTATGCTTCTAATCTAAGTGGATTTGGATATTGTCTATTAGTCGAGTTTTACCCAAGAATGCTGCAGCGAGGATTACCAAGTGTTGGTCTTCATGCCCTGGGCTTAACAAATTATGCGCCGCACGCACTTCAATATAGTCGGGTTTAAAACCTGCATCCGATAATGCTTGTTTGGCTTCGCTGATTAAATAACTAAAATCACGGCGCCCCTGTAAAACCTGATCTGCCATGTGGCTAATTAGCGCGTACAAGGTTGGCGCAATTTCTCGCTGTTCAGCGGTAAGGTAGCCATTTCTTGAACTCATAGCCAAGCCATCAGCTTCGCGCTCGGTGGGCACGCCATGGACTTCCAAATTCATCGACAAATCTGTCACCATAGCTCGGATAACCTGTAGTTGCTGGAAATCTTTTTCACCAAAGTAGGACTTGTTCGGCTGCACCATATTAAATAGCTTACAGACAATCGTAGCCACACCGCGGAAGTGACCCGGACGACTGGCGCCACAAATCATATAAGATAAACCGGGTACCTCCACAAAAGTTTGTTGCTCAAGTCCGCGCGAGTATATGTCACTTGCCTTGGGCATAAAGACTACATCAACACCCAGTTCGGTTAATGAGGCAATGTCAGCGTCCATCGTGCGAGGGTATGCATCTAAGTCTTCATCAGGGCCAAATTGCAATGGGTTGACGAAAATTGAAACAACCACGATGTCAGCGCTGGCTTTGGCATGCTTTACTAGCTTCAAGTGTCCTGCATGCAAATTACCCATAGTCGGCACAAAAGCAATTACATCACCGTTGATTTGCCAACTGCGACGCAACTCGCGCAATGCTTGAATATTTTCAATAACTTGCATACAGAACCCTTAACAATCTAACGACTTCAGCCTACTCAAAGCTATGCTCAGCATCGGGGAATTTTAGCTCATGGACTTCAGTGATAAACTGCGCAACAGCTGTGTGAATATTGCCGGTCTTAGCCAAGTAGTTTTTCGAGAACTTAGGCATGTAATTAGCACTAACGCCAAGCATATCGTGCATAACCAGAATTTGGCCATCACAGTGAACGCCAGCGCCGATACCGATAACCGGAATATCAACTGCCTCGGCAATGCGCCTACCAACTGAAGTAGGTACGCATTCAATCACTAACAATTGTGCACCCGCTTGTTGAAGTGCTTGTGCACTTGCTACTAATTGAGCGGCTTTGTCTTCTTCGCGTCCTTGGACCTTAAAGCCACCAAAGACATGAACTGACTGAGGTGTTAAGCCTATATGTCCGCACACTGGGACACCGCGCTCAACCAAGCCTTGAATAGTCTTTACTAGCCATTGTCCACCCTCTAACTTCACCATACTCGCACCGGCTGCCATCAATTTAGCTGCATTTGTATAAGTTTGTTCAGGCGTTGCATATGACATAAATGGCATATCGGCGATAACCATGGTTTGTGCTACACCACTACTCACTGAGCGGGTGTGATAAGCAATATCGTCAACGGTCACTCCTAGGGTATCATCACCGCCTTGCAGTACCATGCCCAGTGAATCGCCAATTAGGATTAAATCGACACCGGCAGTATCAAAAAGTTTGGCAAAACTCGCGTCGTAAGCGGTGAGTGCGGTGATTTTTTGCCCTTCGCGTTTAAGCTTTTGTAAAGTCGCAATAGTCTTCTTTTTCATGCGGTATGCCCTCCCGAGTTAATATCCGTTCGTAAACGTCTTAAGCCCTTTAATGAGCAATTCGCAACCCAAGCTGCAATTGGACGACCATCTGGCATTACCATTTCTGGCGCCAATTCAAACAGCGGTACCAGAACAAACTCGCGTTCCGCAATACCATAGTGAGGTATAGTCAAACGACGAGTTTGGATTATCTGTTGGTCAAATAATAGTATATCTAAATCAAGTGTGCGTGGACCCCAGCGATCTTTCTTCCGTTCACGGCCGAACTGTTGTTCAATTGTCTGGAGATGATCTAGGAGTTTATCTGCCGAACAATCGCATCGTATATGTGCAACTGCATTAATATAGTCAGATTGATCTTGCGGTCCCATCGGCGCACTTTGATATAGCGAAGACGCGGCTTGTAATTCTAAGTCTGGATGATTTGAGATTGTCTCAATAGCGCGAACTAATTGTTCTGTAGGTGAGCCAAACTCAGGGTGGCTAACATTGCTGCCGAGCCCAATAAAGACTTGTTCATGCATCGTTGCTTTTTGCCTTATTCGAAGGTCGGGGAGTGCGTTTACGGCGCGGTCTACGGGAGCCGACGTTAGCCATTTTTTTACGGCCTTCATTATTGGCTTCTTGATAGTCTGTCCACCACTGCGCAACTTCATGGGCTTCTCCACCTTCAATTTGACCGCGAAGTAACATGAAATCATAGGCAGCCCTAAAGCGAGGGTGGTTAAACAGCGATTGCGCACGTCGGCCAAATCTGCGTGGCAAGCGCCACTGCAGTTGCCAAATTTCGCGCATGGCGATACTAAAGCGCTTGGGGATCATAATGCGTTTGGCTTGTTCCGTGAGTACGTCACTCATCGCGAGGTTAAATGCATCATATGGTTGCAGACCGGATTCAGTCAGTAAACGTTGGTAACGCTCCTCCAACGGGTACCATAAGAACGCCGCTAGCAAGAATGCCGGCGTGACTCGCATGTCATTATTTACGCGGTTATCAGTGTTGATGAGTACCTGCTCAATCAATTGCATTTCTCGCCCTTCGGGATTGTTTAACAATCCATCTAAACACGGAAATAGCAAACTGAATAATGTGTATTGATTGAGTAATTCAAAGGTTTTTACCGCTTTACCGGCAAGAAACAGCTTCAAATATTCCTCGAATAAACGCGCCGCTGGAATATTGGATAATAAACCTGCCAGTTGTGGAATAGGGTCACCTGTGCGCGGCGTTATCTGCATGTCTAATTTTGCGGCAAAGCGCACCGCACGTAGCATTCGAACGGGATCTTCGCGATATCGTGTTTTGGGATCACCGATGAGTTCAATTTCACGCTTCTCAATCGCCTCAACGCCGCGGGCAAAATCGCTGACGGTGTAATCGGCAGCACTGTAATACATGGCGTTTATAGTGAAATCGCGACGCTGTGCATCTTCATCAATTGTGCCGAATACGTTGTCACGCGTCAGTTGGCCATGCTCGGTTCGTTTACCCAATTCAGCATCTTTCTCGCTGCTGTCGTGATGACCACGGAAAGTTGCAACTTCGATTATTTCTCGACCGAAGACAATGTGGGCTAAACGGAAACGCCGCCCGATTAGACGACAGTTGCGAAATTGTTCTTGTACTTGTTCTGGTGTAGCGTCAGTAACAACATCAAAGTCTTTTGGGTGCTGGCCCAGCATGATGTCGCGTACACATCCGCCGACCAAATATGCTTGATATCCGGCGCTGTTAAGTCGGTATAAAACCTTAAGGGCATTTGCGCTTATCTCTTTGCGCGTGACGGGGTGTTCAGACCGCGGTATCACAACGCGTTTAATCTGCCCTTCAGCATCGTTGCTCGGTGTCGATTCTGCCGGCGACAACGCTTGGCGCACTTTGTTGATGACTTTATTGATGATAAGCCTTGGCTCCTCGGCCTAGTTGGCGATCAAAATTAGCCGCATATGATAAGCTGCTTAAGCGGATTCGACAATAACTTCGCGTACTCCGCGCAAAGATGTAATGTCAATGCACTGAATCGCCCAATCTATAGTCGCTGATACACTCGATAAATCTTCCTTCGTAGGCGGCGCAAAACCAAGTACAGATAATACTGTGTGTAAATTATCGACGGCTTGGCTATCAGCAATTGCCGGTGCGTGATTCTGTTTACTTAGCTTCATACTTGGTGCAGTCACCAGTACAGGTAAGTGAGCATAACTCGGTGGTGATGCACCGAAGGCCTTATAGAGCGCTAAATGACAGCTAGTGGTGGCCAATAAATCAGCACCACGAACAATGGTATTAACGCCCTGGTGAATGTCGTCGGCAACTACCACTAAATGATAGGCAAACAGGCCGTCACGGCGGCACAGCACAAAATCTTCAGTGCAAAAGAGGTCATCTAGTTGCACGCCACCCAATAGCAAATCGGTGAAAGATACAATTGGGTCTTGATGACGAAAGCGAATGGCATATGGACTCGTCACCTCATTGCGACCGCGACAATGACCGTCATAAGCTACTCCTCGAGCCTTTATTTGAGCTCGCGTACAATCACAGCGATAAATTTGCGTTTGCAAAGTTGTTAATACATCCGAGTAGCGAGCAAGGCAGTCAGACTGATACAAAACATCGGCATCCCAATGTAAGCCATGAGCTTGTAACGATTGCATGATTAACTGATCTGCACCTGTGATACAGCGTGGTTGGTCGATATCTTCCATTCGCAGTAACCATTGGCCGTTGCACTGCTTAGCATGAATAAAACTAGCCAACGCTGTGGCCAACGACCCTAGGTGGAGGGGACCGGTCGGTGAAGGTGCAAATCGGCCAATGTAGCCCGGTTTTGAAAGCATATTTTCTGAAGAAATAAAAAAAGCCGTACAAAGGATTGTACAGCTTTTTAGAAAATGAGTGAGGGGTTAGCCCTGAAGTTGTTTTTCTTTAATTTCTGCCATGGTTTTACAATCGATACACATGTCGGCAGTTGGGCGAGCCTCTAAGCGGCGGATACCAATTTCAATTCCGCAAGAATCACAGAAACCGAAGTCGTCATCATCAATGCGCTTAAGTGTTTTTTCAATCTTCTTAATAAGCTTGCGTTCGCGGTCACGGGTGCGTAACTCGAGACTGAACTCTTCCTCTTGCGCGGCGCGATCAACCGGATCTGGGAAGTTTGCCGCTTCGTCTTTCATATGCGTTACTGTGCGGTCAACTTCTTCGCGTAACTGATTGCGCCATGCAGTCAATATTTTGTGAAAGTGCTCCATTTGACTTTCACTCATATACTCTTCGTCTTTGCCTGGTTGATAAGGCTCAAGACCTGCAAGGGCTAGTAAACCGATAGGCTTTACATCTTTATTCGTTGGCATATGACACTTCTCCCAGAATCAAACTATCTAATCTTCGTGCCGAAGAGATAACCGCAAATCATCGAAACTGTAACCAATTCGATTACACCTTGCCAGTTATTGGTCCGAGTACTGGCTTCGACTGCCTGTGCTTTTGTTCTATTTGTAACCACAAAAAGCGTTAACTAGAACAAAAAGTAAGCGGCAAATATGGCGATGTTGTGTTAAAAATCAACCTGTTTTTCGATAAACAATGTCTAACTTTTGATTTATAAGGATTTTTTCTTCATCAATTTTGCACTTGTACGCCAGTACTTCAACACCTTGCTGACGGGCTTTGGCTAACGTCTCAGCGTACTTCGCATCGATATGCGCTGCAACTCTTACCTGTTCGACACCACTGTGTTGAACACAGAACAACAGTACAGCACGATATCCTTGTTGAGCATAGTTCGCCAGTTCCGCACAGTGTTTTGCACCTCTTGCTGTCACCGCGTCAGGGAAATAGCCGGTACCATCTTCACACAAGGTTAGCGATTTTACTTCTAACAGACAGTTCGGAACACCGTCACTTTGTAACAGAAAGTCAAACCGGGAGTCCGAACCCTCAGGTTTGTATTCGGGTCGAATATCGGCATAGTTGATAACTTCGTCAATTAACTTATTTTTCAGGGCATGGGCAACAATTTTATTGGCGTTGTTGGTATTTACACCAATCATGTCGCCGCGTTCAGTTACCGCAACTTCCCAAGTGTATTGCAATATGCGTTTGGGGTTATTGGCCGGGCTTAGCCACACTGTAAAGCCCGGCTCTGCACAGCCAGTCATCGCACCAGTATTTGGGCAATGAGCGGTAACTTGCTCACCAGAGTCGAGTGTAACGTCGGCAAAAAAACGCTTGTATCGTTTTGTTAACGTGCCTTTGATAAGTGGTGCAGTAAAATCCATGGATTCCCGAGCAAGGTTTGTTAGAGTAGCCGCGAAGAATAGCAAAAAGGTTTATCAATGTCGGTTTTTAAATTACGTCTTAGTTCTACACCAGCAAGCGGTGCTTGGCATCGTGATTCTCTTATTTCATATGATGAGCAAGGTGCATTCATTCACTTGCTCGATGGTGGTATACAGCTGCGTAAAATCCAAAAGGCAGCGCGTCAGCTTGAGGCCAATGCCCTCACTGAATTGGCGTTAACAGGCGAATGGGATATTGAACAGCAGTGGGCATTTGCGATTAGTTTTGTCTCACACAAGAATCCAACCTCACTGCACTTCTGCGACAACGCAGATAAACAGGTTTTGAATCAGCGCCTAGACGCATTGACCTTTACTCGTAATCTGGTGAATGAAACGCCGGAAGTTATGAGCCCCGAGTATTTGGCCAAGACGGCGGCTGATTGGTTGGTGTCGTTGAATCCATCAGCAGTTAATGTTGAGCTAATTGTAGGGGAGGAATTACAACAGCAGGGTTGGACCGGGATCTACAATGTCGGCCGTGGCAGTGAGCGTCCGCCGGCGATGCTAGTCGTAGATTACAACCCCAGTGGTGATGCTGAAGCGCCAGTTGCTGCGGCACTAGTGGGTAAAGGTATTACGTTCGACAGTGGCGGTTATAGCATCAAATCGAGTGAAGGCATGCTCGATATGAAATGCGACATGGGTGGGGCCGCAACGGTTTCTGGTGGTCTGGGCTTGGCAATCATGCAAGGCTTACAGCAACGCGTTAAATTGTTCTTGTGCTGTGCAGAGAATTTAATCAGTGGGCATGCATATAAGCTAGGCGATATTTTAACCTACAAAAATGGCGTTACCGTTGAAATAGTAAATACCGATGCTGAAGGACGGCTAGTACTAGCCGATGGTCTATTAGCTGCGGCTGAAACGAAAGCACCATTAGTCATTGATGCTGCCACCCTAACCGGTGCAGCAATTGCTGCAGTTGGCACTGATTACAATGCATTGTTCAGTTTGGATGATGACTTGCGCGACCAAATGCTGCAGTGGGCAGGCGAAGAAAACGAACGTACTTGGCCTTTACCATTGGAGTCTTGGCACAAAGATAAGTGCCCATCAAACTTTGCTGACACTGCAAATAGCCGCCCAGTAAAAGGCGGTGGTGCAGGTGGCGCATCTAATGCTGCAGGTTTCTTGTTGCGATTTGTGGGCAATGATGGGCGCGGTTGGGCGCACTTGGATCTAGCATCAGCCTACAACAGTGGTGGGAATAACTTGATGCCAGCCGGTGCAACTGGCCAAGGTGTAAGAACTATAGCGCGCGCATTGCTTGCACGATAATAGTGATGTGCTGGGTGGTATTTATTCAGATACCGCCCAGTCGTTCTGCTAGTGTTTTATAACGTTCAACATCGCCGCGCTCAAATAAGGGTTTACCACTACCGTCTTTTTTTTTCGCGATTAACAAGCTCTCTCTTTCAAGACGTTCAACTCGAATTTCCCGTACACCCAAAAACTCGGCGACTTCACTAACAGACATTAAACTCATTTGATATTCCTTGGCTCAAAGATCGTTATTTTTAATAATGTAAACCGTCTGTTAAATTTTCGCTATAATGCGCCGCAAATAATCGTCATTTCAATCAAACTTGGAGACTAAATGGATACCCTATCCGCGGCTGTGATGTTGTTTTTAATCATGGATCCGCTTGGCAACCTGCCCATTTTTACCTCTGTCCTTAAGGTTATTGAACCGAAACGGCGCAGAATAATTTTGATCCGAGAGCTGGTTGTTGCATTGGTTATTTTGTTTATTTTCCTATTCAGTGGGCAGGCGATTTTAGATTTTTTAAACGTTGGCCAAGAAACCGTGCGTATTGCAGGCGGTGTTATTCTGTTCCTGATTGGTCTGAAAATGATTTTCCCACAACCAGGCGGAGTGACCGGACTGGCTGTCGGAGAAGAACCCTTTATAGTGCCGCTGGCGGTACCCATGATTGCTGGCCCGAGTACACTTGCGGCATTGATACTACTGAGTAATCAAGACCCAACACGGATGGTCGACTGGTCAATTGCGCTGGGTGCTGCGTGGTCTGTATCGGCGGTTATATTAATGTTTTCTGGGTTGTTTCAGAAGTTACTTGGTGAACGGGGTTTGTCGGCAATGGAACGATTAATGGGCATGATCCTTATCATGATTGCAATTCAAATGTTACTTGATGGTGTAAGTGCATATATTTCACATGCGGCGGAGCTGGCGCGATGAATACTTCAAACAAACTCAATATTTTCGCGCAGGTTCGCGAATTGCCTGTTGCTGCTGCGATCGGTTTTTGTGCAACTATGCTCGAGCGGCAAGTGCCTAACTTCACGTTGTTTTGTCAGGTTTGCGAGTTTGAGACAGAAGGACAAATGGAGAAGGCCCAGAACCAATTATGGTTAGCCTATGATGCGGTGAAGGCCAAGAGAAAAGTAACAACCAATATGGGACTGTTACGCGATAAAGTCGAAGCGATAGCGCCGGATGCGCATGAATACGATAATTTTGGCGTATATCCGGCCATTGACTGTGCAATGGCGATGGTTGGCGCCATTAGTTTGGTGGCTGGCGATGAGCCACAGGGGGCAGTGATGCTCAGTAAGCTTTCTCAGGGCAGTGTTGAAGCGGTGATACTAGCCACTGAAGGAGAGCTGGATAATCAGGAGGTTAAAGTACATCCTTTGATGCAACGAGAGGTCGAGTTTCAACGCGAATTGCTCAATTTATTGACTAGTGGTAACAAGCATCTTCCCAGCGCAGAACGCTTACAAGATTTAGCACTTCAAGATGGCGCTACCAACATTGGTATTGAAGTCGAGGTTTAATCGGTCGCTGATCGCCAAAGTCCATAAGCGACCTGGTTGGTGCGTTTTTGTTTTACTTGCTCTAGTTGAAACTCACTGCCAATATCAGCAAGCTCACTTTCAGTTTCGATGTATAACAATCCATCTGGTTTAAGCACCTTATGCCGTTTAATCAGGGCTAGGGCTTGCGCTGCTAGACCCTTTTGAAACGGCGGATCGATAAATATGAGGTCATATTGTTGGCTAAGTGTAGGTAGCACTTGTATTGCGTCTTGTTGAAGGACCTCGGCATGCTGACACGAGAGTGGCAACTGCACAAGATTATCTTTTAGCTGTTTTGCAGTAGCGGTATCTTTTTCTACTAAAGTCACGGCTTCGGCGTATCGTGAGAGCGCTTCAAACCCTAAGCTTCCAGAGCCCGCGAAGAGGTCAAGACATTCGGCATCAGTGATATCGTGCATCAACCAATTGAAGACTGTCTCTTTGGTCCGATCAGTCGTAGGGCGTAACCCGATCGCATCCCTGACTGGCAATTTACGCCCGCGCCACTGGCCGCCGATGATCCGGATAAAACCGCTTTTGCCGCGATTAGATTGCGCGTTGTTGCGTTTTGTGTCTCGCTTGTTGTTGCAGGTCAATGCTAAGATACTCGATTATGCTTTTTCAAAACAATAGTGTATCCCAAAAACTGCGGGTACGTTGAGATGGAATCCTAGTTTAATGTCGAAATTTTTTGATTGGTTTAACAAAGACAAGAAAAAACCATCTACCCCAGAACTTACAGAAAATGCTCATCAACAAACAGAGCCTGCAGAGCAAAGCAGCGCTGCCGCTGATGAGGCAATTAGCGAAACTTCAGTATCACCAACCGAAAGTTCACCTACTGCGCCGGCAGCTAGTGAAGCGGTAGCTAATGATACAGAGTTGACTGAAACGCCAGCGCCACGAGTCGAGCCTCAGTCGCCGAGTGAGCCCGAGGTGGCGTCAGTTAGCGAGCCATTAAGCGAGTCAGTACAAGAGCCAGTACAAGAATCAATAGCGGAGCCTGAAGCACCGGTTAAACCGAAATTTATGGAGCGACTAAAAGCTGGGCTCTCGCGCACTAAACAAAATATAGGTACAGGCTTTGTTGCCCTGTTCAAAGGCAAGTCGATTGATGATGACCTGTATGAAGAGCTGGAAACCCAGTTACTGGTTGCCGATGTGGGCATGGATACTACGAGTAAAATCATTACCCGTCTGACTGAGAATGCCAAGCTATCGCAATTAAAAGATGGTGAAGCACTCTACGGTATGCTCAAACAAGATATGCAAGCAATGCTTGATGGTGTTGATAAACCGTTGGCGCTTGATAATGCCGAAGGTCCATTTGTGATTTTGATGGTAGGCGTTAATGGTGTGGGTAAAACAACCACTATTGGTAAACTTGCCAAACAATATCAGCAGCAAGGCAAGCGCGTAATGCTTGCGGCAGGTGATACATTCCGCGCCGCTGCGGTAGAGCAGTTGCAAGTGTGGGGTGAGCGCAATGATATTCCGGTTATCGCTCAGCATACTGGAGCAGATAGTGCATCAGTGCTATTCGATGCATTGCAATCAGCGCAGGCAAAAGGTGCCGATGTGTTGATAGCTGATACAGCCGGTCGTTTGCAGAACAAAGACAACTTGATGGAAGAGTTGAAAAAGGTCGTACGCGTAATGCGTAAAGTCAATCCAGATGCCCCCCACGAAATCATGCTCACACTAGATGCCGGAACGGGGCAGAATGCGATTAGTCAGGCCAAATTATTTAGCGAAGCCGTTGGGGTTACAGGCATTACCTTATCGAAACTCGATGGCACTGCTAAAGGTGGCGTTATTTTCGCCATCGCTGACCAATTACAAATCCCAATCCGTTACATTGGTGTGGGAGAGGGAATTGATGACTTGCGCACCTTTAACAGTCGTGATTTTATTGATGCACTATTTAACGAAGGTGATTCAGCAGAGTAATTAACTAGGGTGTATTCACAATGATCAAGTTTGAGCAGGTCAGCAAAACCTACGCAGGAGGTCAACGGGCTCTCCAGCAAGTTAATTTTCATCTGCAACCGGGTGAAATGGCTTTTTTAACCGGCCACTCTGGGGCAGGTAAAAGTACGCTGCTCAAGCTGATCAGCATTATGGAGCGTCCGACTGTTGGTAAAATTTTTATCAATGGCCATGACTTGGGCAAAATCTCTCGTAAACAAATCGCTTATATCCGTCGCGATATTGGCATGATCTTCCAAAACCACCACTTGCTGATGGACCGTACGGTATTCGATAACATTAGTTTGCCTTTAGTTATTGAAGGTTACTCCCACAAACAGATCAGAAAGCGCGTTGCGGCGGCTTTAGAAATGGTTGGTTTGGCTGACAAAATGCGTCAGTTGCCAATTGCACTGTCAGGCGGTGAGCAACAACGGGTGGGCATCGCTCGGGCGATTGTGAATAAACCGCCTTTGTTGTTAGCTGACGAGCCAACGGGTAACTTGGATCCGAAGTTGTCGATGGAAATTATCAAACTGTTTGAAGATTTTAATCAGGCTGGCGTATCGGTATTCATTGCGACCCATGACCTCGGCTTAATTGCGCGTATGCGATATCGAACGCTGACGCTAAAAAGTGGCCAGATGATCACCGACGGCTTATCGGATGATAGCGTTGAGGTGGTGCAATGAGCTTACTATTTAAAGATCGCAATACCAGCGCAGTACAGTCTTCCAAGGTCAATCGTTTTCAGCGCTTTGTCATGTTTTTTGTCGATCACATTCGCCAAGCATTGCAGAGCCTTGGTGAACTTTGGCGTCAACCCGTAGCATCATTAATGACTATCGGAGTGCTGGGTTTGAGCATTACACTGCCGAGCACCTTATACATCTTGGTCAACAACGTAGAAAAACTCAGTGCGGGTTGGCAAAATGCGTCAGAAATTTCTCTGTTTTTAAAACCTAGTGTTAGTGCTCAGCAATCCCAGCAGTTAGTCAATCGTTTAAGCGTATGGAATGAAGTCAATAAAGTCGTGTTTATTCCGAAACAACAAGCGCTTGAAGAATTTGAGCAACTATCGGGTCTGGGCGATACCATCGCTTACCTCCCAGAAAACCCAATTCCCGACGTGGTCTTAGTTACGCCTGCTAGTATGCATGCTAGCCCTACCGCTGCTAAGCTGCTGCTAGAAAAGTTATTGGCAGAGCGTGAGGTTGATATTGGCAAACTGGATATCGATTGGTTAGAACGCTTGTATGCATTGGTGAATGTGGCACGTGAACTGGTGACCTTCATTGGCATCCTATTGTTTTTGGCTGTGGTGCTGATCATAGGCAATACCATACGCTTAAATATTCTTAACAAGCGCGACGAAATAGTGGTTATGAAGTTGGTTGGCGCAACCGATGCCTTTATCCATCGCCCATTTTTGTACACCGGGTTTTGGTTTGGCTTGTTGGGCGGGCTTATCGCTTGGTTCGCAGTATTAGCCATCTTGTGGTGGATGGATGCCAGCATTACCCGTTTTGCCGAGCTTTATCAAAAGCAGTTTTCTATAACCGGCCTAGACGGTCAGGCATTGCTCGTTATGCTTGGCTTGTCAATTCTATTGGGCCTAATCGGCTCATTTATTTCAGTGCAGCGGCATGTCCGTCAAATCGAACCTAGCTAGGGTTCTTTTTCTCATTTTTAAACAGTAGAAAGTCATACTTATCCCGAGTTCAGGTTACTTACCTCTACAGAGGTTATTTGCAAACGATGGTTAATCCTTTTAAACATTTGTTTTATAACATTTACGTTGGTATCAGAAACAAACAGAACAGCCATAGTAGTGCCTGGACTTACGCTATTGGATGGGCGTCCGTTTGCTTTTCGATAGTGTTAGTTACTCTGTTTGTAATTTTATTAACTATTTTTTTTAGTCCGGCTGTTGTGGATTCATTTTTCGACAACGTTAAGCTAGTTTTTATCGTAATCTACTTTGGTGTTTTTGGGCTTTTTTACTTTACCTTGGTCAAGGGGCGCTTGCTTGAGAAAGAAGCTTACCTGTTTTGTAGAGGTTCTAGACGGGCTCCAGTGTCCGTGTCATTAATGTATATGATTACTTCGATGAGTTTATTCTTACTGGCGGCTTTCATCGCATAACCTACGTATCAATCATTTTTTAAGTCTCAATCTGCACTCTAAAAACCCTCTGATAATTATATTGACCTCAACCTAAGTTTAGGTTTTAGGCTGCCCTTGAACATTGACAAAAAAGGAAGGGCATCCTAATGAAAAAAGTACTCACGCTCTATTCGAGTTCACGCGCTAATGGCAATACATTTCAGTTGGTTAATACGTTTAACCAATTAGTACCGGGTGAAGTGTGTTATCTCGATGATTTAAATATCGCCGAGTATGACTATCAACATCGCAATCAAGACGATGATTTCCTCACTGTCGTCGACAGAATGGTAAACTCAGATGTCATTATCTTGGCGTCGCCGGTTTACTGGTATTCGATGACACCGACATTACGACGGTTTTTTGATCGTTTTACCGATCTGATTGAGTTGCCATTGCTAAAACCGAAAGGTAAGCAATTGCGTGAAAAGCATTTTTACCTGTTTGCCACGTCGGTCCGCCCTTCACCACCGAATTCTTTCGTTGCGCCGGTAGAGAACACTCTGGATTACCTAGGGTGGCAATTCTCTGGCACCGTGCATATTAACTGCAAAGAGGGTTTCGAACATACGAAGGCCATGCGTTCACTGACACCATTGGCACAGTTCTTAAAGGGCGAAAGCCATCCAGCCTATAAATCTGCGATGGGTGAACAAGCACGATCGCTATTCAGGTTTAAGTAGGAACTGTTCTAACCGGAGAACTTTACGACGATGGATTGTTGAACAACTTGGGCGATTAAACTAGGGTTAACTCACAGACTTGGTGCTTCGAGGAAACACTATGTCGGTAACTGTTACAGAATTATGGTTAACTATTCTGACCAATGGCATGCCACCGATGAGTAAGTTGTTAGTACAGCAAATTCTATTTTTATTACCGGTTCTTTCTTTATTGCTTGTTTGGCCAGGTGTTTTATAAGTTCATTGGTAGATAAACCGTTATATACCGCGAAGTGACAAATGTCATGCAAAATTGATGACATTTGCTTCTACCGTTTTCTCCCTTGTCTTTTATGCTGTTTATCGACAAAGGAGAAAAGCAATGCAAGTAGATAGCAATTGTGTGATAACGGTCGAAAACACCAGTAAGCGTTTTGCCGATGTAGCCGCCGTAAATAACGTTTCAATGTCCATGCGCGAGGGGCAGATTACGGGATTGTTAGGCCCAAACGGTGCGGGAAAAACCACTTTGATCAATTTGCTGCTCGGCCGGCTCATCGCTGATCAAGGTCAGATTTCAATTGCTGGTCATGCTCCAGGTACTATGGCCGCGCGTCAGCAAATAGGGGCAATTCTTCAATCCACGCAATTGCCGGACACACTCACCATCAAAGAGCACATAGAGTTGTTCTCTAGCTACTATAAAATGCCAATGCCGATGGATGAGGTGATAGCTATAACCGGTCTTGAAGACTTGACTAAACGCCGTTTCAATACACTTTCTGGCGGTCAAAAACAGCGTCTATATTTCGCCCTTTCGATTTGCGGTAACCCTAAAGTTGTTTTCCTTGATGAGCCAACTGTAGGGTTAGATGCGCAAGCGCGACGAGAGTTCTGGCAATGTATGCGTGACTTAGCTGAGCGAGGCACCAGTATTTTGTTGACCACGCATTACCTAGAAGAAGCAGACGCCCTCGCAGAACAGGTCTATTTGATGCACCGAGGTGAGATCACTCACAAAGGCACGCCGGACTCGCTTAAGGCTGCGTTAGGTGGCAAGAAAATCCGCTTTATATCTGACTTGGATACGGGATTTTTCATGCGCTTTGCAGATGTGCAGCAGGTGATTCGAAACAATCTACACGTCGAATTGCAATCGTCAAATGCGGAACACACCTTGGCGCAATTGTTTGCTGAGAATACACAAATCCAAGACTTGGTTGTAGAGCAGTCTAGCCTCGAAGAAGCATTTATTAATCTTACGGCTAATCACTCTGCAGAGCTAGGAGAATAAAGACAATGGACTCAACCTTTTCAACAGCACACGTGTTCAAAATCTATCTAACTGAATCGCGAATGGAGTTTCTGAAAACCATTCGAACGCCTGCATTTGCGATACCAAGCCTGCTGTTTCCAATCATGTTCTACGCGTTCTTTGGCTTGGTGTTTAACCGCAACGGCATGGGTGGACAAGCGCCGACTTATTTGTTGGCAACGTATGGCGTTTTTGGCGTAATGGGTCCAGCATTGTTTTCTTTTGGTGTTGGTGTCGCAAGTGAAAAACAGCAAGGATGGTTGGCATTAAAGCAAGTGTCGCCAATGCCAATAGGCGCCTATATAGTAGCCAAAGTCATGGGCTCCATGTTGTTTGGATTAATTATTATGCTACAACTATTTATCATTGGGGCGTTGTTCGGCGATGTGGTCATGACGCGTTACCAATGGGTGGCAACTTTGCTTGTAACGTTATTAGGAAGCTTGCCATTCTGTGCATTGGGGTTGTGGCTTGGACTTAAATTTAGCAGTCAAGCAGCACCAGCAGTGGTTAACTTAATTTATTTACCCATGTCCTTTTTGTCTGGCTTATGGATACCGATGCAACTTTTCCCTGAGCTTATGCAGTCGATTGCATTTGCACTGCCATCGTTTCATTTGGCACAGTTGGTGCTGAAAATTCAAGGCAACGATTTGGGCTATCACTGGTTAATGCATTTAGGGTGTTTAGCACTTATATCAGCATTGTTGTTTGCTTTATCAGCTCAGGCATTTAAGAAAGTATCGCAACCGAATTAAGTGTTAGGGATAACAGTATGAAATGGATAATCACATCAGTCGTCGCGGTAACTTTGATCATATTACTACTACCGGCGCCAGAGCCGATCGAGCGTAAACCGTTGAGTGTCAGCTACACCAATGTGACATATTTCGACGGCGAACAATGGCATGAGAATGCAGTGCTATCGATCCGCGACGGTCGAGTGGTAGCTGCTAACGACAATAGCCTGCAGCAAGTTGATATGTCCGGGAAATACATTATCCCCGGCCTCATTGATGCGCACACACATACATGGGGTGATGCTTTAGACCAAGCATTGCGTTTTGGTGTTACTACCGAACTCGATATGTTCACCGAGGTTAGCTTTTTACAACAGCAGCAACGTCATCGAGATTCTCTACAGTACACATCCGCTGCAGATTTGTTTTCTGCAGGTACATTGATTACCAGTGATGGGGGGCATGGAAGCCAATACGCAGTGCGCATTCCGACCATCGAAAATGCTGCTCAAGCTGAAGCCTTTGTGCACGCGCGTATTGAAGAGGGTTCAGACTTTATTAAGATAGTTTACAACCGTAACCCTGTGTATGGTCCTTATACCACGATAAGTCATGATACTATGGCTGCAACCATTCGTGCGGCGCATAAGTTTGGCAAACTAGCCGTCGTACATGTAAGCAATCATGACTCCGCCCTCGATGCGGTAAATGCAGGTGCAAACGGCCTGGTTCATACTTTTGGGGATAAACTTGCCAGCGATGAGTTGCTGCAAGCTATGCTGGATAATCAAGTGTTTGTGATCCCCACACTATCGGTTATAGCGTCTATGACTAATGCTGGTGCAAATCAATCACTGTTGGAGAGCAAAATGCTGGCAGAGCATTTTAATGCAGGCTCTCGTGCAGCGTTACAACAGTCGATAAATGCCTCTTTTGTTAGACCCGATTACTACACTAATGCCATGGCAAACACTCGGCTGATGAATGACAAAGGCATCGTTGTTCTGGCTGGAACAGACGCACCAAACCCAGGGACTGCACACGGCGTAAGTATGCATGGTGAGGTAATGTTGCTGGTGGCGAGTGGTTTGAGTATCGACGATGCACTACGTGCGGCTACGTCAAATGCATATTCAGTATTTGGCATTGGCGAGCGGGGACACTTAAAGCCTGGAGCAAGGGCCGATCTCTTGGTGTTGGACTTAGATCCACGCGAGGATATTACACATACTCAGTCCTATTCTCATGTGATCAAAAATGGGTTTCTAGTCGAAGCGAAGCAGGAAACGACGGGGCAAATCGTAACACTCTCTGATGAGGGGGTTATAAGTCAGTTTGAGCATGATCTTGGCGTTTTAAATGGCAGCGAATTTGTCGCCACTAGTGACCAAATCGCCGGTGGCACTTCGACCGCGAATATTGAATGGCAGGCACAAGGGTGTGAGACCCCCGGTTCACTGCACGCTTCTGGCGAAATTCAGTCTGGTTTTGCAGCACCCTGGGGCGGCGCATATTTGGCGCTGACCGACAATTACCAGCAAGGAGTAAACTTAACTGAGTACTCACGGTTAGCTTTCAATAGTTTTGGTGAGCCCGGCCAGTATGCTGTGATGTTTTTTACGCCGGAATCTGTAAGACCATACATGGTAGCCTTCAATGTTGCTGCGAACTGTGCACGAGTACAAATAGATTTTGCCCAACACACTGCAGTAGATTGGGCCAATGTATCGGGTATTGCCTGGGTCGCCGGTCAAAGCTCGGGTGAATTTACCCTTGCCATCGATGACATAGTTATTGAGAATTAACGTCATGCAAGCACTACTACTGAGTATTCACCATCGACTGTTGCCGCAGCGTAAAAACTTAGGCTATATGCCTTACGTTTGGCTGGCCTACTTGGGTATTTATTACTTCAATTTTTGGTTTGTACCGCTTGGCAGTAATAACGAATTCAAGCTGATACTCGCACATTTTACTGTGCCACTGTTCCTATTTATGTATTTTCGCGCATATTGGGTTAATCCGCGCTTGCTACTGTTTTACATTTTTGCGATTTGGGCGTTAGGTGCCATACAAACGCATATCAATCCTGGTGCCAGTGTTTTTATGGTCTATGCCGCAGCATTTTGCTCAGGCTTGGGCAAGCCCCGATTAGGCTTTGTAGTGATTGGCATGATTGTTATGTTAATCGCAATCCAGAGTTGGCTGATGAGCCTGCCGGTATTTTTTTATGCGCCTGCAATATTTTTTGTCATGTTGATCGGTGGCAGCAACATTTATTTTTACGAAATTAATGCCAAAAACGCGCAGCTCAAACTGTCCGAAACGCAAATTAAGAAGTTGGCAGAAACCGCTGAGAGAGAGCGAATAGCGCGTGATTTGCATGACCTGATTGGGCATACCTTTTCGATGATTACCATGAAAGCACAGTTGGCGAAAAAGCTGTTCGAACACGATTTGGAGCGCGCTCAACAAGAAGTCGCTGAGTTGGAGTCGATCAGTAGAGAGGCTTTGGCGCAAGTACGCGATGCTGTGACAGGGTATCGTCGCAAAGATCTAAACAGTGAAATTGACCAAGCTAGAGCGCTGCTCGCCGCCGCTGACATTGAATGCGAGACTCGCGTTGAGCTGGATAATCTGGACGAAGAAATTAGTGCGGCATTGGGGTTGGCGTTGCGAGAACTGGTCAATAACGTTGTAAAACATGCAAATGCCAGCCGCTGTGAGATAGTAGTTTTACAAGACAGCGTAAATATTCAAGTCGATGTAAATGATGATGGCAGTGCGGAGGAAGTTGTAGAGGGCAATGGTTTAGCCGGTATTCGCGAGCGAATAGAGGCGTTGCAGGGAAAAGTAAAGGTCAGTGCTGATAAAGGCTTAGCGGTATCGTTGGAGGTTCCCTGTGGTTGAACCGATTCGAATTGTTATCGCTGAAGACCAAGGAATGCTACTCGGTGCTTTAAGTGCCCTGTTGGAATTAGAGAGCGATATTCGTGTTGTCGCCAAGGGACACAATGGCGACGAAGCGTTACAACTCGTTGAACAGCACCAACCAGATATTCTGTTGACTGACATCGAAATGCCTGGGAAAACAGGGTTAGATGTAGCTCAAGTCTTATTTACGCAAAAATCTGCAACCAAAGTCATCGTGCTCACTACATTTGCGCGTTCAGGCTATTTACAGCGCGCTATGGCGTTTGGTGTCAAAGGCTACTTATTAAAAGATGCGCCCAGCGAAGAGTTGGTTAAAGCCATCCGCAAAGTGATGATGGGTGGCAAAGTCGTCGACCCTGAGTTGATTAGTGTCGCATGGGATTCACCCAACCCATTAACCGATAAAGAGCGCACCGCTTTGAAGTTAGTCGCTGATGGTTTGCCAACCAAACAAGTGGCACAACAGCTATTTTTGTCCGAAGGCACTGTGCGTAATTACCTCTCTGAGGCAATCGCTAAGCTGGATGCATCCAACCGGGTGGATGCCGCTCGAATTGCACGTCAAAAAGGATGGCTCTAGTGATACTAAAGCGAGTCCAGGTCAGTTAAATAGTATTAGGCGTAACCTTCCGTACAGGGAAGCTCGAAGACAGGATTTGTCTGACTCCATTGCCCCACACTATCGCTTGATTGTACAAACCGTGAAGCTCTTTTTGGTCGATTTCCAAGGCTTTGGCGACTTTGATCACGTTGAGCCATAAGCCACTTTCAAATGCGCGAACTAGTATGAAATAGTTTACGAACTCTTGGTCCTGCCCGAGTAGGCCTTGGTTAACACCCTCAGCCAATGGCAATTGATGCAAAATATCGGCGAGCTCTTGATCCAGTAAAGCATCGAGTAGCGAGAACAAACCAATCAGGAAACCGATAGGAGGATCAGTGCGAAGCTGTCGGCGCTGGGATAATAGATCAAAGAACTTGGCGCGTACCAAGGACATATGGGTTAATTCTAGAGGCTTTTCATCGCTGAGGTTCGCCAGAGATAATAGGGCGATAAATTTCTTGATTTCTACTTCGCCCATGTAATTTAGGGCATGACGCAAAGAGCTAATTTTGTAGCGCTTGTTTATCAATGGATTATTGATAAATCGCAAGAGTAAATACGATAAAGCCGCATCGCGCTCGATTATCTGATTAATCCGTTCAAAATTAAATTCAGCGCTGCTGCTTTCGCCCATTAAGTCTACTAGCGTCAGTTTGCTCGCTGGTAAGTCGCGTTGTAAGCGCGCTTCGGGTTTCGCGAAGAAATAGCCTTGGAATAACTGAAAGCCCAAAGACTGAGAATTGGCAAAGTCTTCATAAGTATTTACCGCTTCAGCCACTAGCTGCAAATTGGAGTCTGACAGTCGCGGCAGTTGGTGCTCTAAGATATCTAAGCGGTAGGATTGCAAATCGATTTTAACTATATCAACAAGCGAAGGCACTCCGGTTTTGCGTTGGAGTAACTGCGGATCGGCCAGCGCTAGCTGAAAACCTAAGTTTTTAGCATGCTTGCAGGCTTCTACTAAGCCTAAATCACCGCATGGATCACGGCTTAGCTCGATAATCACACGATCGGGATCCAATATTGGAGGCACGCCTCGTAAAAGCGTCTCGGGGTTTAGGTTTACAAATGACTTTTTATCCCCAGATATGTCGTCCAAGCCTAACGCGTGAAAGTGTTCAGGTACATAATTGGACTTACGCTCATCGTTGACTGGTAACGCACCCTCTTTGCCATCTCTGAAGACGAGTTCATAGGCGTAAACATCTTTCTCTTTATTGAGGATTGGGTGTCGTGCTACAAACGCAAACATGTTGTATTAATCCTTTTTATACTTATCCGTCTAGGGCACTTTGTTTCATTGCATGCCCCCATTTTATCGCTTCGTTGTAGAAACTGTGAAGTAAATTTATATCTATTTCATGGCGTTTGGAGAAGCGCTCGACTGACGGCCAATTTCCGACTTCGAACGCACGTGCAATATCAACACACTCGCGCAATAAATTTTCATTACCAACCAAAGCTCCTTTTACATTATCGGCCAATGGTATCTTTTCCACCAGTACCGGCATTGTTTGATCCAAAATTGAATCGAGTAACGAAAATAAACCCGTTAAGAACCCAGTAGGTGGATTTTCTTTCTCTTTTAAAAAGAGTGACATTAATTCACAGAACTTCGCACGCACTAATGACATATGCATCAGTTCAATGGGTTTGCCTTCGCTCAAATTAGCCAAGGCCAACAATGCAATAAACTTTTTCACTTCTATCTCACCCATATAGGTGAGTGCATGGCGCAGCGATTTGATTTTATTGCGTTTGTTAAACAATGGATTATTGATAAAACGCAAAAGCATGTATGACAGCCCTACGTCGCGTTGTAGCACGTTATTGACCTTGTCGTAATCAAAATTGACGCTAGAACTAACGGCGACAAGTTCTAGTAAAGATAGCTTTGATACACCTAATTGCTTATTTCTTACTATTTCAGGCTTGGCCAAGAAATAGCCTTGAAAGTAATCAAAATCAAGCGCGTTATAGGCGTCAAATTCTTCGTGGGTTTCGACTTTTTCTGCGATTAAAATAGCTTTCGTAGCCTTGAGCTTGTCTATATGCAGTTTTACTTCTTCGATATCGTGTTGTTGGATGTCTACTTTCACATAGCGCACGATAGGTAAAAATTCGTCCCACTTAGTGGAAAAGTCGTAGTCATCCAAGGCGAGGTGATAACCAAGATTGGCGATGTGTTTACAAGCGGTGAAAAGCTCGCGAGTAACGTTAACCGTCTCGACGATTTCAATCACAACTTCGTTCGCATCCAGAGATGTAGGAAAGCGATATTGCAGCGTATCTTGATGGAAGTTGATAAACGCTTTTTTATTGCAGCTGATCTCATCGATGCCTAGCGACAGATGATTTCCAGTTAGTATCTTTGAGGTAGCTTCATCAGCCGGGATTTCCGGGAAACAATTTTGTTCGCTGTCGCGAAACAACAGTTCGTAGGCAAAAACCTTTTTGTTATTGTCAACTATCGGTTGACGAGCTACGTAGGCAAACATCGGTTCAGTTTTCTTGCGCTTATTTGTCTAAAGACTAGACATTATGCCGACTTTTCGCCTGTAGTCATAGAAGATGAAACTTTTTTCTATCATTTAGGGTCTTGATATATGGATAAGAGGCCCAATTACCTATCAATTGACAGGGATTATTTAAATAATTGACCGGATTTCGGGCCAACAGCGTATATCAATCTAGTTTTGTGTTCGTAGCTTTGCTACACTCCGGCATCTATTTATGAGGTAACAAATGAGTTCACAAATGCAATCAATGGCATTAACTGTTCCTCTCAGTGGCAGTATCGAGAGCTACATTCAAGCGGTTAGCGGCATTGACATGCTAACAGCTGAAGAAGAGCGGGAACTTGCAGTCCGTTTGCGTGATGACGAAGATTTAGGCGCGGCGCGTAAGCTGGTGATGTCTCACCTGCGCTTTGTCGTGCACATTGCTAAATCATATTCGGGGTACGGACTTCCCCAAGCCGATTTAATTCAAGAGGGCAATATTGGCCTAATGAAAGCGGTTAAGCGTTTTGACCCATCTGTGGGCGTTCGCTTGGTATCATTCGCGGTACATTGGATCAAAGCAGAGATCCATGAGTTCGTTTTGAAGAACTGGCGTATCGTTAAAGTCGCGACTACTAAAGCCCAGCGCAAGCTTTTCTTCAACCTACGCAAAGCGAAGAAGCGCTTAGGTTGGTTCACTCACGAAGAAGTTCAGCAAGTTGCTGATGAATTGGGTGTAAGTACCAAAGAAGTGCTCCAGATGGAAGCGCGTATGAGTAGTCAAGATCAAGCATTTGACCTCTCCGCTGACGATGACGAAAGTGGTAGTTTTGCTCCCGTGCAATACCTGGAAGATAAAACTGCAGACGTTGAACAAGACGTGATTGATAGCAATTGGGATCAACGCGCGTCTAAGCGTCTTTATGCTGCTATCAAAACCCTTGATGCACGCAGTCAGGAAATCATCGAAACACGTTGGTTATCTGACGACAAAACTACTTTACAAGATCTAGCTGATAAATATCAGGTGTCGGCAGAGCGCGTTCGTCAAATAGAAAAGAATGCAATGAAAAAGCTGCATGCGGCTATGGCTGCATAACTGCTTAATACGAATTGAAAAAGCCGGCGTCAATGCCGGCTTTTTTGTATCTGCAGTCTCCGCGTTTACTTACAGACAACTTTGACTAAATTTGCCGTCTGCTTGGCTTTATCAATTGCATCCTCTATTGAGTTATCGATTGCCAACGCGACTCCCATTCGTCGAGTGCCACTTACTTCAGGTTTGCCGAACAAACGCAGTTGAGTATCAGCCTGCTGTAACGCTTTATCGAGATTGCTATAGGAAATATCGCTACTTTCACCCGATACCAGGATCACGGCTGATGCACTTGGGCCGTGTTGACGTATGTTGGGGATTGGTAGACCTAAAATTGCACGAGCGTGCAATGCAAACTCTGATAGCGATTGAGAAATTAAGGTCACGAGACCAGTATCGTGAGGACGAGGTGATACTTCGCTGAAGATCACCTCTTCTCCACGAACAAATAACTCTACGCCAAACAGGCCCCAACCACCGAGTGCTTCGGTAACTTTACTGGCGATGGCTTGTGCTTGCAGTAACGCCGCTTCTGGTATCACTTGTGGTTGCCAAGACTCGCGATAGTCACCATCTTGTTGACGGTGTCCAATTGGCGCACAAAAACTGACACCTTGTGCGTGCTGAATTGTCAGAAGGGTAATCTCATAATCAAAATCGACTTGTGCTTCAACAATCACTTTACCTTGGCCGGCCCGCCCACCTTGTTGAGCATAATCCCAAGCAGCATCAATGTGCGTTTCATCAGTTAACCGTGACTGGCCTTTGCCAGAAGAGCTCATTATGGGCTTTACAAAGCAGGGGAAACCAATCGAATCAATCGCTGCCATGAACTCTTGCTTGGATGCAGCAAAACGATAATCTGATGTTGATATGGCTAACGTTTCACTAGCAAGACGACGAATACCCTCGCGATTCATTGTCAGGTTAGCGGCATTTGCACTGGGCACTACAGTAAAGCCCTCAGTTTCTAACTCGACCAGAGTGCTGGTTGCTATCGCCTCAATTTCTGGCACAATCAACGCCGGTTTCTCAAGCTCAACAACGCGGCGCAATTCCGCAGCATCGAGCATTGAGAATACGTGGGCGCGATCGGCAACTTGCATAGCAGGTGCATTTGCATAGCGGTCGCAGGCAATTACTTCGCAACCGAGTCTTTGTAATTCCAACACAACTTCTTTTCCGAGCTCACCAGAGCCCAGTAACAATACGCGTTTTGCCGATGCTGAAAACGGCGTTCCAACGGTAGTCATATTTGTTTGCTCTTAGGTAGTCGGTTCAATGGGTAAAACCCAATACACACCTTTGAATTCCGCGACAGGAGTGTCTCCATCTAAAATGTCGACTTGTACCTTAATGGGGCACTTCTTAGCGTTGCGCAAGGCATCAAACTTGCCCGATAAGGTCTCAATGTTACACAGGGCTCGCGGTTGCATGGTGATGGGTTTGTGGTAATGAATATCGCCATCACCAAGCACAATGTCGCCTTCTAGACCTTGTTGCTTGAACTGCAAATGGATCATTCCCCAACCAGTTAATGTAGCGAGTGAAAATATACT
Source organism: Alteromonas sp. (assembly GCA_964230255.1). Taxonomy (GTDB): domain Bacteria; phylum Pseudomonadota; class Gammaproteobacteria; order Enterobacterales; family Alteromonadaceae; genus Alteromonas_E. The sequence goes on along the minus strand of CAXRGW010000057.1, from coordinate 1,950 downwards.
ACCAGCGAACATGGTCCCGTGAATATTTATATTCTTGTTTAGTGACGCGCGCGTTTCGAAGGTACGCCCGGTGTATTGATAAATCTTAATTCCCATATGCTCGGAAATTGGGATTGTATCGCTCCAGGTTTGCTGTAATTCATTGCACCACTTAGGGTGCAACATAAGTACGTTGCTCTCAGTTAACTCTTTCACCATTTGGCTACGCTTGAGTTGATTGAGCTCATTGGGGGCTTCTGCTTCAATGTGATAGCCACATGACTGGAAAAAGTCGATGGAGGTTTCACGGCTATTAGTAACAGACCGTTCCGCCCCGAGTTGCCGTGCAACCGACTCTAGTGCTGACAACATCATTTGTCCAAGGCCTTTGCGTTGGTGCTCACTGGAAACTGCAATATGCCTTACTTGTGCTTCTTCAGAGGTATTGAGATGGACTCTGCCAACGGCAACGATAGCGCCTTTGCCGTCCAGGATCATGCGATGCTCACTAACACCTTCATACTCGTCTTTTTCTGAGCCGGGAGGGTAGTTCCATGGCTTGCGTAATATCAGCCAACGAAAGTCGTAATAGCGAGTGAAGTCTTCCTCAGTTTCCGGTGTTGCAATTCTGTACACAGGTAGCCTAGTAGTTATGAATAACCCCACTATTAGAACCTATGCCGGATCGAACAGCAAGTTAGGCCTGTAGCCAAAAGGTTACTGGACCATCATTGACCAAGGCTACTTGCATGTCTGCGCCAAATTCTCCAGAGGCTACGGTGCCAATTACTGAATCCGCTTTTGTTACAAATTCTGTATATAATTTTTTGCTTAACTCGGGGCTTGCGCCACGGGAAAAACCGGGACGATTACCTTTGCGAGTATCCGCCACTAATGTGAACTGAGAAACAATCAGTAACTCACCACCCGCGTGTTGTAGATTCAAATTCATCTTGCCATTTTCATCGGTAAAAATACGGTAGTTAAGGATTTTATGCAGTAACTTATCGACACTCTCAGATGTGTCTTCTCGTTCCACACCGAGCAACAACAACAAACCTTTATCGATCTGGCCAATAATCTGATTATCTACGGTAACACTGGCGCTGGATACCCGCTGGATCAGACCTATCATGAGCGTCTGCGTACAAATCGTGCGAATTCATCAGTGGCTTTACACAACGCATGCATAATACCTTTCTCTGACGTGCTGTGGCCTGCATCGGGCACAATTTGTAAGCGGCTATTGTGCCACTTGTGATGTAAAGAAAATGCGCCTTCAGACTTACATATTAAGTCATACCGACCATGCACGATTGTGCCCGGCAAGTCGGCGATTGCTTCAATGTTTTCAAGAATGTAGTTTTCAGCAATGAAACAATGATTCTTTAGGTAGTGGCACTCTAATAAAGCCAAGCTTTTCACAGCGTGAAAGTGATGTTCTTCAATTGCTGACGCTTGAGGCAGAACCAAGCGTGATATACGCTCTTCCCAGCCATACCAAGCTTTTAGCGCGAGTGCCTGGGTGAGCTCATCTGCATGTTTGAAAACTTTGTAATAATTCGCGCAAATATCATCTGCACTCTCGGCGCCTCCTGAGTATGCAGCAAATTTTTGGTAGTCTTCAGGAAACAAACTGGCCGCGCCACCACTAGGACATAGAAACCAATCCCGATCTTGCTCTCGCGCCAAAAATGTACCGCGTAGTATCACGCCTAAAATATAATGTGAATGTTGAATCGCATAGACCAACGCTAAGGTTGACCCCCATGAGCCACCAAACAAAAGCCATGCAGAAATATCTAAATGTTGGCGAATTTGCTCAATATCATTGACTAAATCAGCTGTCGTATTGTGTTTTAGACCGGCAAATGGAGTGCTTTTGCCACAACCGCGCTGATCAAATCCAATGATCAAATACTTTTCGGGATCAAAAAAACGTCGATAATTGTCGGGTAAGCCAGCGCCTGG
>CAXRGW010000056.1:0-29692 GCA_964230255.1 Alteromonas sp. | reverse complement strand
TAACAAAACTCCAATTGTCGCGTTAGTTAGTTGATGTTGTTACATAAGCCTCAGTACCCCAAAGCGGCACCGTCGACAGACTGTGTTTGTAACTGCCAGATGTTTCTTTAGTTGAATATGATACGTACATTAAGCTCTGTGATTCAGCGTCGTAAATTCGGCGAACCTTCATGTTCTTAAAAAACACACTTTTTGATTTCGTGAACACCACTTCACCTGAATCTGACTTATCAATTTGTGCAATCATCGATGCGGTTATTGGGCCTGTTTGCCGGCACGCGATTGAACTATCGGAGGGGTCGGCTAAATCCAAGTCCGCTTCGATACTAGAGATATGACAAGTAACGCCAGTCACAACTGGGTCTTGCAAGGCGTCGATTTTTATATCTTTGGTAGTAAAAATCCCCAGTGAGACGTCACCGACTTCACTATCAGAGCACGCAAGTAAGGTTGGTATGCTCAATATAGCAATGAGTAAACGTAAGGTCATCATCAACTCCTTGTTGGTATTCTGTATTAGCACGATTACGTGCAGTAATTATTGCAACTCTATTTGGCCATCATCGCTAACAATAATATCTAAACTGCGGCTGTAATTTCCTCGTGCACGGCGAAACTGGCGGATTTCAGTATGAATATCCAACTGTTCTGGCACGAAACCTTCGGGTAAAGTAAACACGATGTCCATGGTTTGAAAATAACGAAAACTATAATTCATTTGACCTTCATCACCCACATCCTGACGATTGAGGTTAATGCTCGCCGGCTGACCGTTATGACTGCCCGAAACAACCAGGTTCAAGCGTCCATTGATTGTACCTTTGACCCGAGTCTGCTGAATCAAAACCATCGATAATGTGTAGTAACCGGTACTTGCGGCTGCGGCCATTTGCACACCGTCGGCAGTGAAACCTTGTTCACTGAGTTCTGGGGCAACGACATTTTGATAAAACGTAACTTGTTCTTTTAACGCCCGCTCACGCTCTAAACCGTCGCGAATGCGATCGTCTAACACCTCATTGGTCAATTTGGCAATCTCTAATTGAGCAGTGAGTTCGTTAGCAGAGGTTACCAATTGCTGATTTTCCTCGGCTAAGTTGGCCGCAGTATTCTGACTAATCGCTAATTGTCGCGTGAGGTAGTCGAAACTAAGTTGTGCCAACTGAAAGCCAATATAGAGCATCACAAACATGACCAAAACGATGACTAAGGTGTATCGGGTTTCACTTAATTGGGTGCGTAACTGCTGTAAATTCATTGCTTATTTTTTGTCTATCGATGCTTAACACTATTAAATACAAGCACTTGTGCTATTCTAACCTCCTCAAACCAAGCAAAGAATCACAATGACTCTTCAAGCACTTCGATACGAACTTGCTCATCCTCGTACCAGCGTACAACTGTGCGTGTTGGGAATTGTGGCAGGTGTTAGTGCGGCATCGGTAATTATTTTGTTTCGATTGTGCTACGAATGGCTACAATTGCAAGCGCTAAGTGAATTTGGCGATTATTACGGCGCTGATACTTGGATTCGTTTTGTTATGCCTCTGGTCGCGTGCATTGGAATCCTCTGCGTCGCCTATTTAACCGGTTTTCGACACTATCGTTTAGGCATCCCTTTTGTGATCCATAGGGTTAAATACCACTTCGGCCACATTCCGTTTAGAACCACAATAAATCAGTTTCTCGGCGGCATGTTCGCACTTGCCGGGGGCTTTTCTGTTGGCCGTGAGGGTCCTTCTGTGCACTTAGGCGCAGCGGGTAGTAGCTTCATCGGCCAATGGTTTAAGTTGCCTTATAACAGTATTCGGATCCTTGCTGGATGCGGTATTGCTGCAGGCATATCCGCATCATTTAACACCCCATTTGCAGCAGTAATATTTGTCATGGAAGTGGTCCTACGAGAGTACAAAATCCATATATTTGTACCTGTTATGTTAGCCGCCGCTTGTGGCTCGCTTTTGACTCGCGCAGTGTTCGGCGAATTTAATGAACTCGCATTTTTAACCTTTGCTGACTTTAATCCTTGGCTATATGCATATTTGGTAGTCCTGGGGATTTTATTAGGCTTTTTAGCCTCTTTGTTCAATCGCAATTTAATGTTGATCATGCGCTTTTTCCGACCGGTTCGGATGCACTGGCGATTAGTGCTCGCGACAATAATCACAGCAAGTGCAGGCGCAATGGTACCAGACGCTATGGGCGCCAGCTTTGAGACCGTTGATCAATTATTTGATCGCAACCCTGGCGTGGTATTGCTCAGCGTAGTAGTTGTAGTTAAGTTTTTGCTAACAATTACCGCCATTGGTCTCGGTGTACCTGGCGGTATAATGGGACCTGTCATGGTGTTGGGTATGCTCTCTGGAGCCTTGTTACTTATACCTGTAAGTTACGTAACCGACACTGAAGGCTTGACGAGTAGTTTTGCGCTCCTCGGGGTTGCAGGCATGCTCACTGCAGTGCTGCACGCTCCTCTAGCGGCTTTATCCGCTGTAATGGAGTTGTCCTACAGCCCTGAAATCATTCTTCCGGCAATGCTTGTCATAGTACCTGCCTATGTCACTGCTACACAGTTTCTCAAAAATCGCTCCATCTTTATTCAACAGCTGGATTATCAAAAGCTGCCTTATGCCACTTCATCGGTTCGTGAAGTACTGCAAAAGACCGGTGTTCTTGCTGTAATGGACCAACAACACAAACTGTTTTATGACGCACCTGATGAGGCGATACTTGCGTTCTTAGACAAAGCGCCGACAAATCCTGTAGTTCAGCGCTCGAGCTTCGAAATTGATGTGCAATATATGTTAGTGGAGTACAATGTATCGCTTGAGCACGACGCGAGCCCACTCACCTACAGCTCGATGGCTGGGCTTTCCCATCAAGCGACGCTTTCAGAAGTATTTGAAAGTTTGCAGTCAGCGCGAAGTGGCGCGGTATACATTTATCAAGATACCCATGAGCAGTTACTTGGTGTGATCACTTGGAACATGCTGCAAAGTTATTTAATGAAAGAGCAATATTGAGGTAATTAATGACAATCCTGTGGTTAAAAGCACTACATATCTTCTTTATGTTGGCATGGATGGCTGGGTTGTTTTATTTACCGCGTTTATTTGTCTATCACGCCAGTACTGACAGTGTTGAATTAAAAGCGCAATTCAGCATTATGGAGCGACGCCTATGGTGGTTTGTCACGCCTTTCGCTATTTTAACTGCAGTTTTTGGTATTGCATTAATCGCTAGTTATGGCTTGGAATGGTTTAAAGCCTCTCATTGGCTTCACATTAAATTACTGCTTTTACTTGCGGTTTATGTATATCACTTCTATTTATTAGTGATACTCAGAAAATTCGCAAAAGGTAAACCGCCGCGCAAGCCTGTGTTTTATCGAGTCTTGAATGAGGCGCCGGTGTTAATAATTCTGGCTGTTGTTGTGTTAGCTGTGGTGAAACCCTAGAGAATAATCAACTACTGGGATAATTGGAGCGAGAAATGGACGTCAACAATTCACACTTAAAGCGCTTAATCGACAAGACCGACGACGCCTTTAAAAACCTTTTGCGCGAGCCGCAATCGTCCGACCTGAATCAAGCTTACGAAGCCGCAAAAAACGAACTTAACCGTTATTTGGTTTCAGTTCGCGCTCAAGTCAACGAGCGTCATGCGCGCGATAATAGACAATAGAACGTTTAATCTGCACCAGTTAGGCGCAACAAATTGGCTGTAACTCACTTGATGCACTACGATTTTAGTTGGCACTCATTGAATTAATGTAGGTTTGAATACTAGCAAAACGCTTCGAAATCGCTAATCCTAGCTAAAAAAACTCGACGTTAAAGCATATAGCGACGCCAGTTATAAACGCGATTTAAAGTATTGGTTAGCCAACGGACAGTTTGATGTCATTCATTGGCAAGCGGGCAAACGTCTTACCGACTTAGTCGGTCAGCACTACTTAACACCTATCAATGAGATTCTTGATGCTGACTTCTTGTCTTCTGATTTACCGGCCAATATCCTTGAACAAGTCAAAATTGACAGTAAAGCTTACGCCGTTCCATTTGCTCAATATATGTGGGGCTTTTATTACAATAAAGAATTGTTTCAGTCATTAGGTTTGGCAACACCCGCTACTTGGCAAGACTTCCTGAATATCTGTAGCCCCCTGAAAAACAGTGGTATAGCCCCTCTAGTACAACCCAATATTGAAGGTTGGGAAACCCAAGGTTGGATGGATTTCATTACTATGATGGTCGGGGGTACACCGCTTCTCCAGGCATTGGTAACAGAGCAACAGCTCGACTCAAGTATGAGTGCTAGTGTGGTTCAAACCTTTGGAAACCTAATTGACAAAAACTACTTCTTTTCAGGCGCTAATGAGTGGCGCTGGCAACAGACATTTCCAATTATGGGACGAGAACTGGCTGGCATGACATTAATAGGCCAGTTTGCGGAGAAGTTCATTAGTGCTGACTTAGATCATAAAATTGGCTTCTTCCCGTTTCCCGATAGTGTTAACAACGGTACGGTTGCGGCGTTAGATTTAGGCTGGCTGCCTGTCGATTTAGTGAATTTTACTCCTCCAACAAAGGATGAACGACTTGAGGTTGCAATTACCCATTTGATCAATGCCGGTATGATTCGCCAATATTTCGATCGGGACTCAGATCAAGCCTATGCCACTAAAGTTCACGCAGCCATTCGCTCAGCTATTGCAAATGGCAATAGCAAGTATTTGCAGGCTATCGTTGACCAGTAGCTATTAAGCAAAGTACTTAATCTATCTGTTGAGTAAATGACTCAAACTGGTTGGGCAAAAATCCCGCAAGGCTGTCTGCTAGCGTTTGATATTCTCCGAGTGCGCGCGGCAACGTCTCAGCTATAGCGGGTAAACGCTGCTGCAACGTCTCATCGTCATTCGCAACAGACGCAGGATCAGCTAAAACTGAAAAAACTTTTAAACAGTGTCTCAATTGCTGGGAGGCTTCTTCTGCCTGTTCTACGCAGCTAGTTTGCATCAGTTCCCACGCTTGTTGCCAAAGTGGCTGTAGCTGTTGATGGGCGAACAAAAAACCCGTTAACCATTGCGCTTGCTCGGCATCAGCACCACGAGAAAAATTGAACCCGTAACTCACCGGCATTAAGATTTTGCCCTCGCGCATATTGGCCAAAGTGTCGCGCAACGCGTTAATCAAAGCTTCGGTAATTTGATCAAATACTAATTGCTGTCCATCAACATCTTCATCGCCACCAATATCAGGAATGAATACCCAAGGCATCCATTGTGGCGGTAGCGGAATTTCTGGGCTACATGCGGCGGCACTGATAACTCCCTCAACAAAGGGGCGGGGGCGTAACAGTTTGATTGCATGGCGGTTGGTGTACAAAGCGAGTAATGCCGACAACTAATGTTCCTCAGTTTTACATGGTTTACAGCAGGGGCTAATTCACCGTAAAGTGAAATGTAAACAAATTTACAAGGATCTATCGTGACGCAATCTACCTCGGCAAGCAAGTCTGAAAACCGTTACGCAGCATGGCTAGTAGCCGCTGCTTTCATTGGACCGGGGACTGTAACCACCGCGAGCATTGCAGGTGCCCAATTTGGCTATCACGTGTTATGGGCATTGTGCTTTTCAGTACTTGCTACATGGGTATTACAAGATATGGCAGTGCGACTTGGCGTAAGTACACGACAAGGATTGACTGAAGCCATACAGCAAGCATTTAAACACCCTGTTGCCAAATATGCGGCGGTTAGTTTGGTTATCGCAGCAATCGGCCTAGGTAATGCTGCTTATGAGGGCGGAAATATAACTGGCGCGGCTTTAGGGCTCAGCCAATTAACTGATGTATCTTTGCCCCTCTGGGTATTTTGTCTGTCGATAATTGCTGGTGTGTTGCTGTGGTTTGGACAGTCCGGCGTAATTGAGCGTGTACTGGTGACACTTGTTGGCCTTATGAGTCTGATTTTCATCGTAACTGTAATAGTGGCAAAACCTGATATCGGTGCGTTATTTCAACAGGCTATCCAACCGCGTTTTGACGCAGTAACCTTTACCGTGGTACTGGCTTTAATAGGCACAACAATTGTGCCTTACAACTTGTTTTTACACGCCAGCTTAGTCAGTCGCTATCAAGGCGATAGTGCCATGGAAATGCAGCATCAACGACGCACTAATAGCATTGCGATTTTAGCCGGTGGGTTAATAACACTAGCAATCATGACAACCGCGACCGCTGCTTTTTTCGGCGCTGAAGAAACGTTAAATGCCGCCAACATTGCCAATCAATTGTCACCACTGTTAGGTGATATGGCAGCTAACGTTTTTGCCTTGGGTTTATTTGCTGCCGGATTAACGAGCGCAATCACCGCGCCTCTCGCGGCCAGCTATGCCGTTTGTGGGGCTCTTGGCCGTGAGCCAGAGCCACAAACACCGCTATTTCGAAGTATTTGGCTGCTAGTACTTACCATTGGTACGGTAGTGGCCAGTGTTGGCTTTAAACCTTTAACAGCAATGCTATTTGCACAAGCGACGAATGGCTTATTACTACCCTTTATCGCAGTATTTTTGCTGGTTGCAATGAACCAAAAGCAACGCATAGGACAAGCCCAAAACAGTCTGCTTATGAACGTTCTTGGGCTTGCGATTGTGCTATTTACATTAGCACTGGGTGCGCGAAAAGTGTGGGGGGTATTCTAACCTTCGCCGTTTTTCAGGCGTTGAATGGCAGTCTCTAAATCAGCGCGTGGGCAACCATAATTTATGCGGATAAAGTCTGGCGCGCCAAAGTCAGCGCCCGGCGACGGTCCTACCCCCCGCGATTCACACCAGCCCTGGGGACTCTCTACTGCTAAGCCACTTCCATCAACCCAGAGCAGAAAAGTTGCTTGTGGCGATAGGGCTCGCAAACCTTCAATGGCGTTAACCTGTGCAACTAAGTAATCGCAGTTCGAACGCAAATAATCTAGCAGCGCCTTGTGATAGTCATCGCATTGGGTGAATGCAGCTTTAGTAGCAATTAAACCCAAAATATTCACCCAAGGCAACATACCCTGTGCTGCTCGGGTGAAGCGACGTCGTACTTGTGCGGACGGAATAATTGCAAACGAAGCACCTAGACCAGCGATGTTGAACGTTTTACTCGCAGCCATTAAGGTAATACTTTGCTCTTCAAGGCCCGGATAGCTGCCTGCAGGAATGTGGGTTGCACCAGGCTCTAGGATCAAATCGCAATGAATTTCATCCGAGCAGAGTAACACACTATGGTTGCGACAAATGGTTTTGATTTGCTCAAGCTCTTTTTTACTGAGCACACTACCAACCGGATTCATTGGATTACACATGATAAATAAATGACAGTCGGGATCCGCAGCATATTGCTCCAGTTTGACCATATCGATAGTCCAGCGGCCATCAACTTCAATGGTAGGCACTTCCAATCGCTCCGCGCCGTGCAGTGCCGGTGCAGCCAACAATGGTGGATAATTCGGTGTTTGCACGATAATCTTATCACCTGGCTTCGACCAAGCTTTACAAGCAACGTTGAACGCTGGTACCACGCCAGGCATCCAAACAATCCAATCCTGTTCAATCTGCCAGTTGTGCTTGTCACGCAACCAACGCACTACCGCTGCGTTAGCACCCTCGTGCTGGGCGGGTAAGGTGTAGCCTAGAATGCCCTGCTCTACTTCGCCCGTAATAGCGGTCAAAATCGGCTCAGCACAGCGAAACTCTGTATCAGCTACCCACATCGGCAAAATGTCTCTACCGGCATATTTCTTCCATTTAAAGGCGTCGGTGTTGGCTCGCGGGCTTGGCAAGTCAAAATTCATGAGGATCCCTTGTTTGAGTTAATTTTTGGTTGCGACTAGCTCGTCTAGTTTATTAACCAAGTCTTCGGTGGCAAAAGGTCTAGCGATGAAGGCATTGGCACCTTGCTGGCGCGCCTTAATAACTGTATCGCGGGTCGCATTGGCAGTTAACATCAAAATAAGCCTTCTGGATGGACGGCGCGAAAAGCGCTCAAAACATCCAAGCCATCTTTTTTGGGCATCATTAAATCACTGACGACCAAATCAATTGAGCTGCCTTGATTCTCTATGGGCTTACGTGCAGCAGTACTTTTCTGAAATGCCCAAACTTGACCATTGGTATACTCTTCTATAGCCACTGAAAGTAATTCCAAAGTTACCATGTCATCATGTACCGCCAAGATATTTAACGTATTTGTGTTCATTCGAATAATGCGTGATGTAATACAGTGACGATTTCCGCACTATCAGTTTCATTAACCAAAAATGACATATTGTGTGGGTTGGCGCCAAAACAAATCATACGTAAATTATAGTCGGAAATTGCAGCAAAGATGCAACTAGATACGCCTTTTGTTGTTTGCATGTGATTACCTACCACTGTGACGAGGTCGAAGCCCTTTTCAACCGTGACTTCGCTCATCGTTTCCAGTTCTGCAATGGTTTGCTGATTCAAGCGCTCAGCCACTGAATTAGGTGGATTGTCGAGTGTAAATGAAATGGCAATTTCAGATGTCGTCACCAAATCTACTGATAATTTGTGTTTAGCGATAATGCCAAATACTTTTTCAAGATAACCTTGAGCGTAGAGCATTTTTGGTGTTTTTACCGTAACCATTACTTGCTCGCGACGACGAGTGATAGCCCGATAAGGAGGTTCAATTTCACAGTCTCTGACAATCCAGGTTCCGCCTTTTTCGGGTTCACTGCTAGAGCCCACAAATACCGGAATATCGGCACGCAATGCCGGCTCCATGGTTGCCGGATGGAGCACTTTTGCACCAAAGGTCGCCATCTCTGCAGCTTCTTCGAAACTCAATTCAGCTAAAGGTCGAGCAGCTTTGGTTATGCGTGGGTCAGTGGTATAAACCCCAATTACATCCGTCCAGATTTCACAGCTCTTGGCATTAAGGGCTTCTGCTAATAATGCTGCAGTAAAGTCCGAACCACCTCGCCCTAACGTTGTTGTATTGCCGTGACTATCAGCTCCCACAAATCCCTGGGTAACCAACACAGAGCTCGCCAAATCGGGCGCGATAATAGCTTTGGCTCGAGACTCAATCTCTTCCAACACAGGCGTCGCCTCACCAAGCGTGTCATCGGTAATTAAGACTTTACGCACATCAAAATTAAGGGCTGGAATCCTTTGCTGCTTAAATACTTCACAGCACAATAATGACGACATCCGCTCGCCCATAGACAACAACTGGTCTTTAAGGTCAAGGCGATGCAGGATCTCTTCGTGATAGGCCAGCTCAGAAACTTCATTGAGTAAGTCGATTAACTTAGGTTCAATACTATTGGCGTTGTCCAAGTGGGCTAAAATCTTGTATTCGATGACTTTGATTTGCTCAACAACATCAGCAATATGAGCTTGCGACAGAGGCGTAAACGCAAGTTTAACTAACAGGTTGGTAACGCCGGCAGCTGCACTTACCACTACAACTTTAGTTGCCGGGTTGCGTTTTACTACTGCCGCACAATTTACGATAGTTGCGAAGTTGGCCACGCTGGTGCCACCGAATTTTGCAACGTTAACCTGCTGTGTCACTGTTCTTACCTCTAAGTGTTACTGGGCAAACTCGATGCGCGTAATTACAACCGAATCGCCGACGTTAATTTCGTTGGCCGCAAACCAACCTTGATTCATTTCTAGCGCATACAATACCGGCGCCGATGAGTGCACGGGATCTAGCTTAAACGGATACATGGGTTTGATATCCACAATTTGGTATGCCGCATCGATATATGCAATGTCTAACGGAACCTGTGTGTTTTTCATCCAAAAGCCAGCATAACGAGGCAAATCAAATTTAAACAACATGCCACAGTTATCACACAATGACTCACGATACATTAGGCCCCGTTGGCGCTGGTCAAAGTTATAAGCGTATTCAACCACTAGCTTGTGTTCACCAATGCTCATTTCAGCTTCGCCAAAAGCCACTGGCGCTGGTTCTTGTGCATGTGCGACAACCAGACCCATACTAAGTGAGACCAGCAACAGTAACCAGCCTATACGATATAACTTGTAGTCATTACTCATAGTTTTTTTCCAAAAAAAACCGGGCATTTGGGATGCCCGGTTTTAGTTAAAAGACTGAATATTTAGGCAACGTTTAAGGTCGGAATAATGTTAGCCTTAGCAGCTTCTTCTGCCTTTTTGAACTCATCCATACGATCGAAGTTCAAGTAAGTAAAGATTTCTGAACTCATAGAGTCAATCTTACCTGCATACTGCATGTATTCTTCTGTCGTTGGGATCTTACCAACAATAGAACCAACAGCTGCAAGCTCAGCAGAGCACAAGTATACATTAGCACCATCACCTAAGCGGTTCGGGAAGTTACGCGTTGAGGTAGAAAGTACCGTAGCGCCGGCGAGTACGCGTGCTTGGTTACCCATACACAATGAACACCCTGGCATTTCTGTGCGCACACCAGCACGACCATAAATGTTGTAGTAACCTTCTTCCATCAACTGGGCTTTATCCATCTTCGTCGGTGGAGACATCCATAGGCGCGTTGGAATAGTGTCGTTGTATTGCTCTAACAACTTACCTGCCGCACGGAAGTGGCCAATGTTTGTCATACAAGAACCGATGAATACTTCGTCAACTTTGTCGCCAGCAACGTCAGATAGTGTTTTCGCATCATCTGGATCGTTCGGGCAGCACAAGATTGGCTCTTTGATGTCATCAAGATTAATTTCGATAACTTCAGCATATTCTGCATCGGCATCAGCTTCCATCAATGATGGGTTCTCTAACCACTCTTCCATCTTGCGTGCACGACGCTCGAGGGTACGAGGATCGCCGTAGCCTTCGTTGATCATCCAACGCAACATAGTGATGTTCGAGTTTAAGTACTCAGCAACAGACTCTTCAGAAAGTTTAATAGTACAACCAGCGGCTGAACGCTCAGCAGATGCATCTGATAGTTCAAACGCTTGCTCAACAGTAAGATTCTCAAGACCTTCGATTTCTAGGATACGACCAGAGAATGCGTTGATCTTGCCTTTTTTCGCAACTGTCAATAGACCTTGCTTGATGCCGTATAACGGAATCGCGTGTACCAAGTCACGTAGCGTAATACCTGGCTGCATTTTTCCGCTGAAACGCACTAGCACAGACTCGGGCATATCCAATGGCATTACGCCTGTAGCAGCTGCGAACGCAACCAAGCCAGAACCCGCTGGGAATGAAATACCCATAGGGAAACGCGTATGCGAATCCCCCCCCGTACCGACGGTATCGGGCAATAACATGCGGTTTAACCACGAGTGGATGATACCGTCACCAGGACGCAGTGATACACCACCACGGTTCATGATGAAATCAGGCAACGTGTGCTGGGTATCAATGTCTACTGGCTTAGGGTAAGCCGCAGTGTGACAGAACGACTGCATAGTTAAGTCTGCAGTGAACCCCAAACATGCCAAGTCTTTAAGCTCGTCACGCGTCATTGGACCGGTTGTATCCTGACTACCCACTGTAGTCATCTTCGGCTCGCAATATGTGCCAGGACGAATGCCTTCAACGCCACAGGCTTTGCCAACCATCTTCTGTGCTAGGCTGTAGCCTTTACCAGTATCTTGCGGTTGTTCTGGACGACGGAATAAGTCAGTCTCACCAAGACCCAAGGCTTCACGCGCACGCTCAGTCAAGCCACGACCAATGATTAGGTTAATACGACCACCGGCACGTACTTCATCGAGCAGTACCTTTGACTTATAGCTGTACTCAGCTAACTGTTCGCCAGTTTCAGCGTTAAGGATTTTGCCTTCTAATGGGTAGATATCAATCACATCACCCATATTCATTTTTTCAACGTCAGCTTCAAATACCAACGCACCAGCGTCTTCCATAGTGTTGAAGAAGATCGGAGCAACTTTACCACCGATACAAATACCACCACCACGCTTGTTAGGTACGCCCGGTAAGTCATCACCGAAGAACCATAAAACGCTGTTAGTCGCTGACTTACGTGAAGAACCAGTACCTACGACATCACCAACGAAAGCAACTTTGTGACCTTTAGCTTTAATTTCTTCGATTTGCGCTAATGGACCTACTTCACCGTGCTTCTCAGGTGTTAAGCCATCGCGAGTCATCTTGTATGCTGCGCGAGCGTGTAATGGGATGTCAGGACGAGACCAAGCATCAGGTGCTGGTGACAAGTCGTCAGTGTTTGTTTCGCCCGTTACTTTAAATACCGCTGCGGTGATTTTCTCTGGTAGGTCAGAACGTGATGTAAACCACTCACCTTCGGCCCAAGAATTCATAACGTCTGTTGCGTATTTATTGCCAGCGCGATGCTTTTCTTCTACATCGTGGAATGCATCAAACATTAGCAAGGTGTGCTTAAGCTCTTCAGCTGCTAATTCAGCTAGTTCTGCATCGTCTAACAAAGCAACTAACGTTTCTATGTTGTAACCACCGTGCATGTTACCTAGCAATTGCACTGCTGCATCTTTGTCGATCAAACCACAACCAACTTCGCCTTTGGCGATGGCACTTAAGAAGCCCGCTTTTACATATGCCGCTTCGTCAACGCCAGGAGGAACGCGCTCTGAAATCAATTCTAGTAGGAACTCACTTTCACCTTCAGGCGGATTTTTGATCAGCTCGACTAATTCAGCCACCTGTTCTGCGCTTAGTGGTTTAGGCGGGATACCTTCGGCAGCGCGCTCTTCTACGTGCTTACGATATTGTTCTAACACTTTAGATTCCTCGTGGTTGGTGCATCGAGGGCATACTGGTTTGCGCTCGATTAACAAAATGGGAGATAAAACAGCCAAAGTATACCGCTTCGGCTGACTAAATTAAATCCGTGAAGCGGTTTTGTTTGATTATAGCCGCCATTCACTTAAGTGATTGTTTATTGTGGGGTCATTTTTAAAAGTGATGCATTTTCACCATTGGTCAGAATATAAACTGCACCGTCATCGCCAACGTGAATATCACGTAACCGCGCCTGAAGAGAATCAACCACTGGATGGTCGATTATAATTTCATTGCCGACCAATCTGACCCAGTGCAAACGTTGTGTTTTTAGCGCTGTAACTAAGAAGTCACCGTTGAGCTGGGGGAACATATCACCGCGGTATAACACCATCGATGATGGCGCAATCGACGGCGTCCAATTGACCAAAGGCAAAGTCATATTGGGATAATCTGAAAACGGTGAAATATTTGCACCGCTGTAGTCCTTGCCGTCTGTAACCACTGGCCAACCGTAGTTTGTGCCTGGACTCAAACGATTGATTTCATCACCACCCGCGGGGCCATGTTCATTGAGATAGAGGGTTTGAGTTTCGGCATCAAGAACTAAGCCCTGTGGATTGCGATGACCCAAGGTAAAGATAAAATCTTGCGCGCCACCGTCGCCGGTGTAAAACGGGTTATCCCTCAAAGGTTCACCCCAATCACTGATGCGAAGCACCTTACCTAGCATGGAGTCTTTGCGCTGGGCATGCTCGCGGTAGTCAAAGCCGTCACCACTGGTGATTAATAAAGCACCATCTGGAGCAAATAATAATCGGCCTGCATAGTGAACCGGAGTATTCTTATCTGGTGTAACCTGAAAAATCACCTGCCAATCAGCAAAACTATCGTTGCTAAATTTAGCACGTGCAATGGTAAGGCGGTTAGCCTCGGCATTGCCCGCCGCGAAACTGATATAAACGAACTGATTGCGGGCAAACTGTGGATGCAATTCAATATCGAGCAGACCGCCCTGCCCCGGTATAAAGATATCCGCCGGCAGGTTATCGTGCTCAGTACGCTGTTGCGCCGCGTTCACATGCACAATCATGCCGCTCTTTTCGGTGATCAACCAGCTAGAGTCGGGTAATTGGGTTAATCCCCAGGGTGAGCTTAACTCAGTCACCACTGGCTCAATTTTTACCGCTGGAAACTGCGCAGCATAACTAGGGTTCGCCACAGCAGTGGTCAATAAAAACAAAAAAGCCGAGATTAAACCAGGTGTATTCCCACAACCTTTACCATCGCTAGAGTGTCGCTTGAGCATTGCTGGCGAGTTCCTAAAAGACAAATTAATTGCCTACAATCTAAACAGATTTCTTTTGTAATGCAAAGTGTGGCAGGCTATAGCTTTTATAGTAATGGATTGATGTATAAAAATGAAAAACGCACTGTCTTGGATTTTCGCTTGGTTGCTTGCCAGTATTTGCACCTTCATATTTGCTAGCATCGCACATAGCCAATTTGTGCTCCTAGAACTAGTTAATATCGACATTGCTATCCCAATCGGCGATTGGATTGGCATGACATTAAGCGACATCATTGGCTTGAGTTTAGGATATGGTGGTGTGATTTGTGTGGCTATGCTGCTGTGTTTTGGCCTTTTGTCACTCATCAACAAGCGTTTTAAATTACCCATCTGGAGTTATATCATTTTTGCCGCACTAGCTATGGCTGTGATGCTGCTTGCCATGCAACCTATCCTCAACGTCACGCTGATCGCAGGTGCACGCACAACGATGGGCTTCATTGCACAATGCTGCGCGGGATTAGTCGGTGGTTATGTGTTTGCGCGGATGCGAGCTTAGTCTCACTCAGAAAACAAACTAACAGTCTCAATAATCTTCGCAATCACAGCATCAGGTGCGTCGCCAGGAATATTGTGGGTAGCACCTGGCACTACAATATGCTCTGAATTTTCTGAAAGCTGCGCAATACTCTCTTGCATATCAGCCCACTTATCACCCACAGCATAGAAACGAGGTGCCGATTTGTAGGCTTCTCGGTCATGACTCATAACGACTAACTTCAAATTACCAAAGTCGTAATTGAAATCTTTTAGGGGCGTAAAAAAGCCTCCTTCGCTGCGGTACGCCGACATAACTCGCGCGTATCGCAAACTGGAATAATACTGATCCAATCGCTGAGCCATTGCAGAGTCATATTGCTTAAACAAGTTCTTAATATCCGATATACCTAAAAGCGGGTCAGCGAAGTGCCATGCTTGAACATGAGCAGCTATGGGAGAGAAAGTTCCGCGTAATATTTCATGCTGATTCTCATGAGCGGAATCCAACAAAACTAGCGCGGCCAAATTATTCTTGGCTTTTGCGGCTGTGTGTCTAGCGATAATTCCACCGTATGACCGAGCAACGATAATTGCCGGATTGTCACCTGCGACATGTTGAACAAGAGCGGCTTGCACTTGCGCCTTTTGCTCCGTGGTGAAATTGGCCGGAATACCGTCACTGCCACCATGACCTAATCGATCGTAATAGCATGACGTAAAGCTATCGGGTAACTGCTTAGAAATTGATGCCCACACCTGTTCCGAGTCATCGCCGTAACCTGATTCAAAGAATACAAAGGGGCTGCCACTTCCCTTACACACGTACCTCACTTGTTTGCCTTCAAACGAGAAATAATCGCCAGCAAGAGGGATCGGCTGATGGACAAAAAATGCAATTAGGCGCAGTAAAAAATAACAACCGAGAACGACCAGAATAAAAAACACAAATTTGTTAGAAGAAAGTTGCTTTGGAGTAGGAGTCACATTAATCCTTTTATTTATTGTTGTTTCGCAAAATATTAAACTAGAAAAATGTACCCTCCGCAATACAACCTGCCTACTGCAAAAGTCTTAGTTTGGCGTTCTATAAATCGCCAGAGGGTAATCAGTGGCTTGGCGAATTTGCGGGTGAAACGAGGCTAATTCCTCGAAGAACAAAAAATGTTCAACTTTCAACCGATGAAGTCGTTTGAAGTGCTCACCTTTTAACTGCGTTTTTGAGATAAGGGCACTTATCAACGCTTTATAGTCATTTTTGTCGAAACTATTCGTGGCGAGTTTCAAATCAAGTGCCAACATCAATGCATCCCGACCATGAGGATGGCCATCTAAGTCCTTGGGGCGCTGAAAAGCCGGATTAGTTAAAGCATCGAGAGCGTCATCGATAGAATAGCTAGCTAGCTTACGATAAATTAACCCGGGATATGTATTCTCATGAAGATAAAAAGCGAGTTTGGTCTCGGTGTAGTAATCCCTAGATCCAACAAGACATGATTCAAAGCTAAGTAAGCTAGGGTTCATATACTGCACGATAGCAAAAATATCTTCCATTGAACGCTTACCAAATTTTTCGCAGTAAACCTCGTTGAGATGATGCCGCTCAAAGGGGGTTAATGCATCAATTTGTTCGCGAACTGTGAGTGGGATATCTTGAAGGGAATGAGTGGACGCGACTATCAAATCAACCCTTTGGGTGTCTTCGGACGCCCTCGCCATCCTACTGTAATAGGCGTCAACTAATGTCAGCGATTGTTGCTTCAACAATTCAATATTTTCAGCAAAACTGTTGTCGGTACTAACAAAGCTAAAAATGTCATCAATTCTGATTAGAGGTGTTACTAGGGACCGCAATGCTAACTTTAATTCCCTGCAGATTTCTGCCTTCTCATTAAGTTCATTTATTAGCACTTGGCTCTGAAACACATCGCGCTTCAGTTGGTCCTGCAAGTCTAAAGGCAACGCTGAATCAGGAAGAATTCGGAACTTCGCTATGCGACGAGGAGGGATCGATAAGGCTTTTAATTGGTCAAGGATAGGTTGCTCAAGCATAGCTGTATAGCCGGCTAACATGAGGCTTTTATCAATAGGACCAGTAACGATATCAACGCTAAAACCATGCTCAACTAACAACGCCATCATTTCTTTTTGAGTATCGGTAAACTCACTATTTCCAGTCCGCAATGTATCAAAAATGATCGTGTTTAGCGGATTGTGAAAAAAGTCAGTGTGGTTAACATCAGGTTGAGAGAGGATTAAGCGCATCGCATCAAGCGACTTTATCTCTATTGCCGCTTGCAATGCAGTTTGAAGTTTATTGTGTTTGGTATAGATGGGCGTGTTGCTAAAGTCAAAGCTGGACAGCAATTTTTCTAATGTCTCAACACTTGCTTCAGAGCGCACTGCTTGAGTGAATAGCGTGTGATTGACAGGATATCGGGCAGCAATATCGTCGACAAAATCCATTTGAGCCGTTGCCAGATTATGACCAATTATAACGTCCGGCGTCCAAAATAAGTTATTTCTACCACGTCGAAACACAAAGCCGCGTTTGATATTGTTCCGTCTAAAGTTAATTGTGGTCTGAATCGTTAATTCGATATCCTGGCGAGTCGCAGCTTCCTGCACCTCGCCCAGAAAATGAGCCGCACGTCTAAATTCCTCAAGATCTTCTTGAGTGGGACGAAGTGGCGCTATCTGGAAGTACTTTGCTTCATTTTCCAATTGAAGTTGTTGAAGAGTAAACAATGCTTCATAAGTTTTAAAATACCCTTCACCTTGAAGTAAAAACACCGCATCTCTTATCAAGCGGCTTTCGTTTATCCCCCGAAGTTCAGTCATGATAGCGTTTTTCAGGACTTCAAGGCGCTCCCAGGTCGCAACATTTTCAACGTCACATTGGCTGTGGGCCTCGCTTGCTGCATAGATTTGCACTGCGTTGTTAAGCATTCCCCTTAAATGCAACGGCCGAAACTGTTCGCTTACATTATTGTTATCTATAGGTATGTCGTTCGGCACTGATTTATCGGGATTCTGAGGGCTTTGGTTGAGCGCGCTATTTTCACTGAGAGGTAAGAAGTACATACCCATAACAATCACAACTAAACCAAGAATTAAAATACCGAATACATTCTTTTTGTATTGCATGAAGTCCTCTATAGGTCTTGCTTGATCCCACTATAGACCTGCGAAGATTCTAGCGTAGTTTCATGTAATCTGCTTTTAGTGTTTAGCCTGAAATGGGCACAGAGCTTCACTAGGATTTAAATTACTTGAAATCGCTTCGCGGAGCTTACTGCGAAATCAGTCAGTAAAATAATAGTTAAATATAAATGTAATCGAGTTGTTAACAGATTGCGTGTATGCTGAGATCATTAAACCTTTAAATTATTGGCGCTAACTTATGTTTCAAGATTTACTTCCCAAGAACGTTAACTCTCTGGCTGATTACATCGAACACGTATTTGAGCAGTATACTGATACTCCGGCTTATTCAGCGCTTGGCCAAACCATGTCGTATAGCGAAATTGAACAGCGCTCAGCACAGCTCGCTCGATACTTACAACACGAAGCCAAGTTAGCCCCAGGTGATCGCATTGCAATTCAATTACCCAATTTGCTCCAAAATCCAATTGCGGTTTACGCAGCGTTGCGTGCAGGCTTAGTTGTGGTTAATACCAATCCACTTTATACGCCACGTGAAATGCAACACCAGTTCAGTGATTCAGGTGCCAAAGCGATCATCATTTTAGCCGATTTGTTGCCTAACCTTGAAAAAATTAAAGCTGACACGCAGATTGAAACAGTCATCGTAACTTCTGCTCCTGAGCTACTTAACCCAGCTACCGCACCCGACACTAGCGATTACACCACCTTTACTCACGCCCTTGCAGCAGGTGCTGATTTACCTAACTATACGCGTCCTTCAGTTAGCATAGATGAGCTGTGTATGTTGCAATACACTGGCGGTACAACGGGTTTGTCAAAAGGTGCTGCTTTGTCGCATGGCAACGTACTGAGCAATAGTGTGCAAACCCTCCATCGTCTAGGCGATCGCTTCAGAGAGCTCAAAGAAGTCGTAGTGTGCCCGTTACCGCTATATCACATCTATGCATTTACAGTGTGTATGATGACCTTTTTTGCCAAGGGCTGTTTAACTATATTAATCCCCAACCCACGTGATCCTGATGCCTTTATTGGTGCAATAAAGCCGCACAAATTTACTACGTTCTGCGGTATCAACACCTTGTTTGTCGGTCTAGGTCAACACCCAGACTTTAAAGCACTAGACTTCTCTGAGCTCAAGTTAACCTTGTCGGGTGGAACAGCACTAACCTCAGCGGCTGTAGATATTTGGGGAGCGACTACTGGATGCAGTATTACGGAAGGTTATGGCCTCTCAGAAACCGCACCGGTACTCACCTTTAACCAACCGGGTGAGGAACAAATTGGCACTATCGGTAAGCCGTTAGTGGGCACCGACATTCTAATTCTAGATAGCAATGACCAACCTGTTCCAGACGGCCAAGAAGGGCAAATTGCTGCGAAGGGGCCGCAAGTGATGTTAGGTTACTGGCAACGCGATGATGCAACCGCAGAAGTAATGACAGACGATGGCTACTTCAAGACAGGCGACGTTGGCGTGCGCTTGCCTGATGGTGCAATCAAAATCGTCGATCGTTTGAAAGATATGATTATCGTCTCGGGCTTTAACGTTTATCCTAACGAAATTGAGAATGTGCTGACTGCCTATCCCGATATCGTCGAAGCGGCAGTTGTTGGCGACAGTGACGACAAAACCGGTGAACGTGTATGCGCCTACGTCAGTGTTTCAAGCCCGGTAGAAACCGATGCCATTATCGCTCACTGCCGTGAACAACTCACTGCATATAAGGTGCCCAAAGAAGTCCACATTATTGATGAACTGCCCAAGTCGACAGTGGGCAAAATACTGCGCCGTGAGCTGAGAAAATAACTCAACTGTTCATTCCTACTAGCAAAAATTAAGCATCACAGTGTCTTGGCACTGTGATGTTTTTGCTGCATGGCATAGAATACGGCGCATTAACTAAGCACAAGAATAATGCGCAACAAGATGCCAACGGATACTTCTGAACATTTAACCATTTCAACTTTCACACCCGCGCAAATAAGCACTATGGAGCTTATTTGCGGTACATCAGGACGTGCGGTGCAATTAGCTATTGCAGGTTTTGGCGGCCTGTTTGGTGCAGTTATCTATTTTGTTGTTCTAAGCCATCCAAACGTTTCTGATACGGTAAAATATGTAGTGATTGGTTTATTCAGCGTAGCGATATTGTCACTCTTAATTAGCGGCAGGCTTAAGATAGGTTGGCCGACCATAATCACTGACCAAAAACACCTTTACGTGGTGTTCGATCCGATGAAATCAGAGTTTTTTAAGGTGCCCTTTACACACATAAAATACATCGAAAAACGCATGTTATATCCCAATACCATGGCAGTATCAGTGGTACTTGATGAGTCTCAATTAAACAAAAACGATATTGTGTTGCTACGTAACGGCGTTTTTCCCGCAGAAGATAGGATCCACGTGCAGACTGCATTTAACAGTCGTACACGTGTAGTTAATAGAGTTAAAACACTATTGCCGAATACCGCTGAAACATCAGCTGATTAGCCTCGTTGCTCGAATTCACCATTGAGGTAACGGCTCATTTGCTGAGCTACAGACGCTATGTAACGCTCAATTTGCATTTTCACAACCGCAAACTCCTGTTCAGTTATGTTTTCAAAATCAGCGGGATCTTCCATAGAAAAAGACGCGTTTTTCTGGTCATAGCTAACTAACTCGCGCATGTTTTCGAATATCATCAAATCTACACCCGGATCGAGGATCTCTGCGGTAAAGTCATAACTCGCTGAGGCGTGATAGTTGTCGATCCCAAAGAAGCTGCGGGTAAACAACCCTTGGCCCTGGCTGTAAAATTCGGTGCAACCGTATTGCGAACAATTCAACATGGCTAACGTAGGCACTTCGGTAATGGTAATAACCACGCCTATCCCTTGAGCTAGAAGCGCTTGCCGCGCAGCTTCAGCACTGGGGTTCAAATACCATTGTTTATCAGCGATACCGACGAAATTTGCCGCTGCGCTAGGGTTATCCAACTCAACAACAGTAAACGATGTCGCTGCTTCAATCTCGCGCTTAAACAAATCAGTGACCACCGCTTGCATTTGCCAATCGTGATCATAGCCCTTGAAGTCGTTATTAAAAATTGTAGTACCAATATGCGTATGCTTGGGATTATCGCTGATATTAACAAGCAAACCGACTTTCATTTCGGGGTCGAATTTAAGCGGTGGTACCGGCGGAACGTAAATACTCGTGCAACCGGTTAACAACAGAGTAAAAACCAGTGGCAGGATAAATTTTTTCATCATTCTTGTCCTTGCGAATAATAGTATGTAAGTGTGCGAAACATGGATAAATGGCGAGCCGCCCAGCCCTGTTGGCGGTCGTTGTAGGCGTGATTGGCGGAGGTTTTAACAATCACTGTTGCCGCGTCAGGATCAATATAGATGTACTGGTGATAAATGCCTTGGGCCATAAACTCATCATCACCGCCCACGGGTAACCACCATTGGTAGCCGTAGCCATAACTGGAATTTGAGTTAGGGTTATCGCCCGGTAGTAAATGCGGTGCATCGGCGGTTACCGAGTCAATCACCCATTGTTCAGGCACCACTTGAACGCCATTGAAGCGGCCTTGATTGGCGTACATCCAGCCAAACTTAGCGTAATCGCGCGCAGTGATATTTAAGCCGCCAAGTGCTAGCTCCATACCCTGATCATCTGACAGCCAATACGCTGTATCTTGCATGCCTAAAGGCTCCCACAAGTGGGTTTGCGCATATTCGGTCAAGCTCGTGTTTGTTGCTCGAACCAATAACATGCCCAATACTTGTGTGTCGATACTCACATACTTGTGATACTCGCCAGGCGTACGCGTTGACTTAAGTGAAGCGCTGAAATCATCAAGCGAAGTACCAAAGGCAATCGCTCTAGAGAAGCGATTGATGTCAGAATTAAAATCGGCGTAGTCTTCATTAAAATGCACGCCTGAAGACATCTGGAGAATGTCTTTAATTGGCACTAAATCGTAACCTGTGCCAATTAGTTCGGGCACATAATCAGTAACCGGTTGTTCTAAATCAGCGATCAAACCTTGCTCATAGGCAATACCCACCAGCGCAGAGACAAAGGATTTAGCCACTGA
The DNA here is from genome assembly GCA_964230255.1 of Alteromonas sp. Lineage (GTDB taxonomy): Bacteria > Pseudomonadota > Gammaproteobacteria > Enterobacterales > Alteromonadaceae > Alteromonas_E. Next base: position 7,844 of record CAXRGW010000056.1, on the reverse strand, counting down.
AAAAGAGATATGCGGCTGTGCTTTTGCACCTGTCTCACCATAGTATTCGTAGACAATTTTTCCTTTGTGTAGGACCAACAAACTGGTTGTTCGAGAAGCGCGCAAAAATGCTTGGATAGATTCAGTGTGACCATCAACTGCAATGGCTAACTCATCATCGAAAGGCGCATAAGCCTCTGGAAAACTATAGGGTGTAGAGCTGGGCTGTAGTGTAGTCGCATTAAACGCTTGGGGCATACTGATGAAGTTGTCTGCAATCTTATCTTCATCGTACAAGGTAATAGCGGTATAGAGTCTTTCGATATTGGCAGAATAAAACCACGCACTGACAATCAAAACGACTACTAGAGCAAAAGCACTAATTTTCAGTGCGCGTTTAATTCCCATATCCCGAGCTTACTCCGCGATGCCGTGAGCAAGCAATTGGAAAGCATACTCTTCAGCGCGATCGGCTAAACGACCATAGCGACCACTATTGGCGAAGTGACCGGCACCCATATTCATTCGCATAACTAAAAGATTGTTGTCTGTTTTAGTATTACGCATACGCGCAGTCCACTTAGCTGGCTCCCAGTAGGTTACACGTGGGTCATTGAGTCCGCCTGTGACCATCATTGGCGGATATTCACGCGCAGTGATGTTGTCATACGGCGAGTAAGACAAGAGTAATTCAAAGTATTCTTTACTTTCAATGGGGTTACCCCACTCCTGCCACTCCGGCGGAGTTAATGGCAAACTTGCATCTAGCATGGTGTTTAATACATCTACAAAGGGTACAGCAAGAGTCACAGATCGCCATAACTCGGGATGTTGAATAGTCATAACCCCCATCATTTTTCCGCCAGCGCTCCCACCGGAAATTGAAATATTACCGGCACTGACATACTGCTCAGTTACCAAGTGGTTAGCTACGTCAACAAAATCGTTAAACGCATTCATACGTTTTTTCAACTTGCCGTCTAAGTACCACTGATAACCCATTTCATCTCCACCACGCACGTGGGCAATGGCAAACGAGAAACCGCGGTCTAGCATACTAATGCGCTCAGAGGAGAATCTAGGGCTCATACCCGCACCATATGCTCCATAAGCAAACAATGACATTGGCGCTTGACCATTCTTTTCAAACGATTTGTGGTACACGATAGAGATGGGGATCATCGCACCATCGCGTGCTGGCGCCATCAAACGCTCGGTGCGATAGTCATCCGGATTATAACCTGATGGAATTTTGCGTACTTTACGCGTCTTAAGTTCTTTGTTTGCCAGTTGATAATCGAATACCGTGCTAGGTGTTACCATTGAGGTATAAGTAACACGCAAGAAATCTTGTTTATACTCGGCGTTATAACCAATTGAAGCCGCATAGACTGACTCAGGGAAGGTTAACTCATCCAACACATTGGCATCAAAATCTAAGATGTGGATTTTTTCTAAACCGTTGACTGATGACTGTAATGCAATGTGATCGGCGAACGTCTTAAAGCGGGTTAAATACTGCTCGTCACTACCTTCAATAATAGTTTCCCAGGTTGACTTATCCGCTAAAGCAGGACCGAATTCTGCAGCAGGAACCTTAACCATACGTGAATTCACGTGCTGGTCATTGATAGTCAAATAGATTGCATCATTGGCAGCATCAATACTTGCGCTAGCATTGTCAGCTTTGGTAACCAAAACCACTGGTTTTGCCGTTAAGTTGTCGCTTGGCAATATCGAAACTTCAGTATTCCCGCTACGGTTAGAGTATTTAACCAACCACTTTTGATCTGAGGTAATGGCAAACCCAAGAAAATACTGTGTATCGTCTTCAGCAAAGATCACGCGATCAACCTCTTCGCCTTCAGTTGGTGCAAGTAAACGCAAGTTGATTGACTCCGTATTCCAGCGTTCATCGGCTAGCTTTGCGTAAATAAGTCCCGCCCCATCTGGAGTGAAAGCAAGTCCGCGCGATGCATTTTGAATATCGATAGGTAAAATTTCACCCGTGGTTAAATCCTTAACCACGCCGGTGTAACGCTCGTCACCACTGGTGTCGACAATATAGGCAACCATATTGTTATCCGGCGATATATCCCAATCACCAAGGACAAAATAGTCGTGACCTTCCGATAACGCTTGTTCATCTAAGAACACTGACTCTTCGCCAGTTTCTAGATTCTTACGGATGCGTGTGCGGTAATCGTTACCGGGTTTAAATTCCCAGCGGTACTCGTAACCATTGCGCACGAACGGTACTGACGTATCGTTTTCATCAACACGACCTTTGAATTCTTCAAAGAGGGTATCAACTAATTCTTTGTGTGGCTCCAAAAAAGCTTGATAATAGGCGTTTTCTTCTTCTAGATAACCGATAACATCTGGATCATCAGTGTCTGGGTAACTGCTGTCACGCAACCATTGATAAGGGTCTTCAACAGTCATGTCGTGATGGGTAATAGAAGCTTCTCGCGCTTCTACACTTGGAGCAGGCGTGGTCAACGCTTGCATACGCGAATATTCAGTTGTCACTGGCTCTCCTGTCGTCTCTTCGGTTTGAGTTGCGGGTGAACACCCTAACAGTCCTGTCGATACGGCAGTGGCCGCCAACAGCGAGGAAAATTTTCGCGATAACATGGTTACGTCCGAGTATTTATTTTAGTTAGAAGGGCTAATATACAAAAAAACGTCGCAAATACGACGTTTTTTCAGCCAATTGTCGAATTTTAACGACTAACCTGACAACTCGGCTAGATTGCGTTCAAAGGTTTGCTTTTCACCTTCGACAAAACGGCGCCATTGCTGAGCCATTGCGCGGCTAGTGTTGTGTTGTTCTGCCTTGGCTAGCTCATTTAATGCATCAACAAAGCGACGTTTGTTGTAATACGCCATCCCAAGCACTAAGTGCGCGGTACCTTGATTAGATAACTCGCCTTTTTCCAGTGCGGTTTGGGTTGCAGCAATCGCATTGTCCCACTGCTCTAAATTAAGGAATATCTGACCAAGTTGGGCATCTAAATCACCATTGTCTGACAATTCAGCTGCGGCTTGCATCACAGGCACAGCCTTGTCGTTTTCCTTAGCTTGCTGCCAACAAGTAGATAAGAACTTGAGGTTACGCAAGTTGCGCTCTAGTACACCCGCTTCTAATGATTGCTCCATTAAACGTGCACACTTATAAGGTGCAGCGTGGAAATAATACAGTTGAGCAAGGTTAAAAGTATCCGATGCTGATGTTACGTAGCCCTGCTGATAAGCCGCTTCCATAAGTGCATACTGTTCCATTTCGCGTTCCAGTTCGCCATACATACCAGCGAGCTGGATCCAGTACTTAGGCTCATCAAACAGCTTGACCATTTTGATCAAGACATCTTTAACTTTCTCTGGTTGCTTAAGCTCGTAAAACACAGCGCGTTGTAGGATCAACCAACCTTCATCGGGGATCATACCTTCAGCTTCGTGGCCTTCGATTGCCGCGGTGATGAATTGCTCAGCTTCCGCATATTGCTTGTTCTGATAATACGCCTGAGCCTTTATCACCAAGTTGCGCGGCGGCACGGTACCAACGTTTAAGCTTTCCCAACGCTCTAGAGCCTCAATACTCTTGGCATAGTTGCCGCGCATTAAATGCAATTGCGCCAAACTAAACAACGTGGTTTGCTCGAAGGTTTCTGGAATGGGCTGCTGTTCAACCACTTTCTCAAAAGATTCTATGGCTTGGTCGTAGTCTTCGGCGTTGTAATAAATAAAGCCAAAGAAGTTATAGAGCATGGCAAGCTCATAACTGTTCATCGAGCTCGACTTAGCTTCGACCTCGCGCAACACTTCAATAGCCCCAGCATTATCGCCTTCGTCAGCAATGCCCTGAGCACGCGCAAGCTGGTCATATACACGCGCACGCAATGCTGGTGTTTTGCGAGTTTTCTTTTCACTGGCAGCCACATCTTGTGCATAGACAGGTGCAGTAGGCATTAACATACAAGCACACAACACTAAGAAAGTGGCTGACAATCGAGAGATAAATTGACTAATACGCATCATCTTACCCATCAATCTTAAAAGTTATACGGTTTTGCACGCCGGCCACTTCCATCGGCTCGCCATTTACAACACGTGGCTTGTACTTGAATTTTAATGCAGCATCCAGAGCTGCTTGTTCAAAAATCCCTTGAGGACTCGCTTCTACCACGATTGGATCGCGCACCGAGCCCTGTTTTGTTACGGTAAATTCAACAATAACAAAACCTTCGATACCGCGCTGTAAAGCGCGACGTGGGTATACTGCGGCAACTTTTACGATCGGTAAATATTCACCGTCGCCAGACTCTAATGCCAGACCACCATCTAGCGCAACATCACCACTCACATCCGCAGCGAAGTCTAAACCACTGCCTTCGCCATCAGGTGAAGAATTATCTGGTTGAGGCTGATCCATTTGCGGCGGCTCATTTTGCGGCTTGGGCGGCTTACGCGGCTTGCGATCTTTTTGCTCTACTACTTCCTCTTGTTTCACGCGTACGAAGTCGAGTACGTTGCCCTCTGGAGGCTCAGACAACGTCATGTCACCACTAGCAATAAGCATTTGCATAAGGGTAAACAACCCAAAGGTGACAAAACTCGCGAGAACAAGTGCAGTTAAAAAACGAGGCAAAGCCATAATTATTGCTCTTGAGTTGCTATCGAAACATCGTAAACACCCGCTTCACGCGAGGCGTCCATTACTTTGATTAACACATCTGTAGTCGCTTTTTGGTCCGCTTGGATAACGACGGTTCCCTGCGGATTTTCAGCGCGCAAACCAATAATGTTTTCCGCAACTGAGCGAATGTCTACACGACGTTTGTTAATCCAAATTTCACCTTCAGCACTGATGGCAATCAAAATGTTTGCGCGATCTTTCTGTACTGCTGTATTGGCTTCTGGACGATTTACATCGATACCAGACTCTTTCACGAATGACGCAGTCACAATGAAGAAGATCAACATGATAAATACTACGTCCAACATTGGCGTCATATCGATATTGGATTCTTCTTCTTCAACTAAATTTTGAAAGTGTTGTTTCATAACTGTTCTACCTTTTACAGCCCGTTACACCGGACGCTGCATCTCCAACATGTCTTCGATATGCATTCGCTCAGTTTTGGTTTTACGGGTTAACCACGTAGAAGCAAATACGCCTGAAAGTGCACCTACCATTCCCGCCATTGTCGGGATAGTGGCTTGTGATACACCGGCAGCCATTGAGCGCGCATTACCGCCGCCTGAGATGGCCATCACATCGAATACCGAGATCATCCCGGTCACTGTGCCTAATAAGCCCAATAATGGACAAAGAGCAACCATCGCCTGAATAATTGGGATGCTAAATTTCAACTGCAAACTCAGCCGCGATACCATCGCTTGACGAATTTGCTCGGCATTCCAAGAAGCTTTGTCTTCACGTGCGTCCCATGCTTGCACCAATGACTTAACCATGGCCTTGTGACCGGTGAAGAAATAGAACACCCGCTCTAGGATGAGTAACCACATGAAGAATATCAACCATGCGATGGCTGAAAGTACCCAGCCACCGGTTTCGAGAAAGTCGCGTAACGCTTCAAATAACTCGACCATAATTAAGCTCGCTCTGCGCGTTCAGCTCTCTCTGCAATTACACCAGCCGCTTGTTCTTGCAGGATGCTCACAATGTTTTTGCTTTGCGTGTTAAGCAAGGCGTATAACAGTGAAGTTGGGATTGCCACAACCAAGCCTAGAACTGTTGTAATTAGCGCTGAAGAAATACCACCCGCCATAATTTTCGGATCGCCCGCACCAAACAAGGTGATTTGTTGGAAGGTCACGATCATACCGGTTACCGTTCCTAGTAGTCCGCCTAATGGCGCTACAACAGAAATCATTTTAACCAATACTAGGAAGCGGCTTAGCTTCGGTACTTCGCCCAAAATGGCTTCAGTTAAGTGCAGTTCAAGCGCTTCAGTGTCCGCATTTGGATACTTGTCGCGTACTTGCATAACACGACCTAGCGGGTTGTTGTCACTGAAGGTATCAGACTTAAGCTGACGTTGTACTTTGGCACTGATTAGCATCAATGCAATGAAGCGCCAAATTGCGACAACAATACCAACGATACCGACTGCGATAATGATGTAACCAACCAATGCACCTTGGTGAATGCGCTCTTCCAAGTTAGGTGCCTGTACTAATAGGCGTAGGATAGAGCCGCGTGATGGATCAAGACCAAACGCCACAGCTTCACCGTTAGAGTTTTCTAACTCAACAACACTCGCTAGGAAGCGGTCTGCCGGTTGACGCAACAACTCAGACACTGTGCCCGTTGTGCTGTTGTAATCAAGATATTTACCATCGGCAACCAAGGCGAACGTACCCACACGAGTAACTTCTTTGTTAACTTTAGTACCATCAGCTTCAACTACATCGACGTTGAACTTAGTCACTTTGCCGCTCTGTGTCATTTCACGCTGAATCTCATACCAAACTTGCTCAATCTCTTCGATCGACGCCAATTTAGAGCTGTTACCCATTTGCTGAGCTAGCTCTTCTAAGAACTCACCACGGCCAGGGATTTGCGCTGAAATGATTGATGTATTGAATTTAGTTTTGGTATCGCCAGCAGAGTTTTGCAACGCACCAAATAGCTCTTTCAAAGAACCTAATCGATTGTCCAATGCACCGCGTAAATCGGCAATTTTAAATTCGTTTTCTTCGAACTGAGTTTCAAGGCGCTCTGAAGTACCTAACTCACCATCTCGCTGAGTGATGGTTTCGGTCAAGATGCGATCTTGCTCGGCACGACGCTGAACGAAGTCACGCTCACGCGCTTCATTTTGTTGGCTCTGAGCAAACTTGCCTTGCTCTAACTGTTCAAGCAATGCGTCAAGGTCAAGTGCGCGCTCACCTTGTGCAATTGCTGCAGTCGCAGTGAATGAGAGAACAACTGCCAGAGAAATATTTTTTACTAACTTTTTCATGGTTCTCACACTCTTAATCCGTAATTGCAACAGGCATCATCATAACTTCAGGCGCCATTTGCTGTTTAGCGATCCGCAAACCTTTAGCGATTTGATTGCTGTAGCTTGACGGTAATTCTTCCCATTGACGGGTTTGTTGGTTCCAGCGACCTTGGTAGCTGCCGTCACGCGTTTGATAGATAAGCACCGTGCGACCTATACGCAAGAACTGCACATCGCGTTCTTGACCGTCGATGGTGTGCAAACCTGAGTAGGCTTCAACATCGTTGCCGTAGTTCATTTCAACTTCATATGCTTCCATCAAACGACGGAATTTTTCTGAAGGCGCGACGTCAGCACGGTTCATCATGTCTTTTAAGTCAGCGATGCGCCTCGCACGCTCTTCTGGCAAGAATGGCACATCTAAAGCAACAAATTGCTCAAGACCTTCAATCATACGCAACATAAGTGGTGTGATTTGACGCTCGATAACGCTCACATCATCAATCGCAGAGTTTAGGTCTGCCATTTCCTGCTCTTGACTAACAATCTGACGCTGCAATTGTGTGTTGTAAACTTGCAATCCTTCGATCTCTTTATTGAGCGTTTTAAACTGCTGTAGTTTGTCGTCAATTTGATCGGTGATTTGATTGATACGCTGTTGTGAATCTGCAGCTGACTCATTAGTTTCTTGAGCAACTTCAACAACAGGCTGTAAAGTCTGATCTTCTTGTGCGTGCAATGGTTGCAGTGCCAAAGCACTTACCATTAATAAGCCAGGAATTATGTGTTTGAACGTCATACGCGCATTTCCTACATAAACAAAAAGTCGGAATATCCGACTATTTAAATTTGCGGGAAGTATGCAGAAACACTATGACAGTTTTATTACAC
>CAXRGW010000055.1:0-35838 GCA_964230255.1 Alteromonas sp. | reverse complement strand
CAATGGAGCAAAGGTATTGTTGACGATCTAGGCCTAGGCTTTGATTGGGCCGCTTTCCAACCTTGTGGGAAGGCTTTGACCGTTATGGCGGCTATGGTACTGGACTAGCCACCGGACTAAGCGGCTTTCTGCGAGTGTTTTGGGATCTAAACCGCCAGGCTATTCAAGATAAAATCTCGGAAGCCTTGGTGTTAAGGCACAAGTAGTGCTGGCGTATCATATTCATCAGATGTGTTAGTGATTGTTAATAAAATACAGCGCGTCACTGAGCAGTATTTGCCGAGTTTCAGTCTCACCGAACCAGTGATCAGCACCTGGCGCGGTGAGTAAATACACCTGCTCATGGCCTAAATTGCGCAACTTTGCAAACATCCTCTCAGAGTGCTTATAGCGTACTACTGTATCCAGCTTCCCGTGCAACAATAGAAGCGGCAAGGTTTCCTCAGAAGCGAGCAAGTGCGGTGAAATCGACGCCAACTTATCTTTAGTAATTTCACCTGAGTAAAACTCTTGTGCGTATTCATCCTCATCCCAATCGCGATTGTTCTGATTATCAATCGACGCAAGTAAAATGAGCTGCGGAATGCTTGAAACTCCCGCCGAAGATATCGCACACCGGAACAAGCCTTGTGCCTCTACAGCGGCCATCATAGCAACATAACCGCCATAACTATGGCCAAGAATGCACGGCTTTTGGGATGCTACCTTGCCACTGTTTAAGACGGCTCGCGTTCCATCATAAACATCTTGCTGCATTGCCCTGCCCCACTGGCCATAACCGGCTAGCTGAAAGTGGTAGCCGTAGCCTGAGGAGCCTCTAAAGTTAGGCTGATAAACTGCAAACCCGTTAGCAACAAAGTAGTCTCGTAGCCAGTCAAACTCGGCGGTATCTCTCACATGTGGACCGCCATGCGGCAGTACCAACAATTCCGGGGGCGTATCTGTTTTTGCCGGCAAGGTTAAATATCCCGAAACCTCCATTCCGTTACTAGCCGTAAACTCAAATGCTTCCGTTGAGCCTAATACAGCGGGATCCACATTTGGGAATTCCTCACCGAGAAACGATAGCTGTTTAGCGTCGTGGTCATAAAGAAAATAGGTAGGACTATAGCCGCTACCTGAAACTCTAAGCGTAAACAATTCGCGATCAGCGGTGTAACTCAGTAAATCCACTTCGGAATCGCCGAATGTGGCTTTTAAGGAGCGGTAAATCAGGTTTAACTGTTCGTCTGCAAAAAAATCATACTCTAGAACATCTCGAGTAACCCTTACACCAATTAATTGGCCGGTATGCTGGTCACGATAAAAGTCATTGTCGAATTTATCAAACTCACTGATTACCGTCGGATCAGCCTGCAAATTGGTTAATGGGATCAAACCAAGACCGGCCACACCATACTCGCTGCGGATCCGAGCATAGGCGTACTCATTGTTTACTGCGTATATCTTCGGTATTTTTCGTTTTAAATTGTGATCGAGCGATATTTCGGCAAACAGCTCACTGGTCCCTACACGCAAAAATGTTTGCCAAGATTGTTCTTCAGAGTCGAATATTTGATAGCCGAAAAAATCACCTCTATGGTTCAACACCCAAGACACACTTGTGCCTTCGGGAGACTCTACTTTATAGAGTTGGTGAGCTTCGCCAGTCATAACGTTCAGCAGTAACAAGGCTTCTTCATATGAACTGTCAACGCTCGCCCTAGATACCGTTGTAACGAGCACATGATTATCGTTTTCGGGCAAATTATGGATGAGTTCCATTCCTCTCACGTCATGAACTAGTCTGCTTTCAGCAAACGGGAAAACCACCTCGCCATTCTCGGCATTGAGCAGAGCACTACTGAAATAAGTAAACCAACGACGAACAATCCCATTGTATTTCGGTGCGTACACGTAAAACATAACGCGCTTGTTATTGAGCCACCGTAGACCGCCAATTTGCCCTTCGTTTATGCGAAAAAAGAATGGCTCTGCTTCACCATCATTTAAGTGCTGAACGACGATTGCATAGGCGTCATTAGTTTTTTGCAGAAACGCTAACTTTTCACCATTTGGCGACACAATCATTTGTTTTAAATCAGGCAAGGCACCAAAAGCGGCAGCTAAAGGATCGTCATTTGCGTTTGCGAGGAGGCTGAAAAAGCTAAATGTAAAAAGGAGATAGAGTTTGACTAGATAATTCATTTCCATGTCTTATAGTTTTATTCCTTAACGAATAAACTAACAAAACCACGACGTATTGAAAAGAGCGTCACTCAATTGTCTGTAAGGTGAATCGCTCGCTTAGAAGACGATCGAGTACTCAATGTTGATCGCATTATTCTCAGCATTGTACTCTCCATCTGTAAAGGCAATATCGTCACTTTGCCATTGCTGGTGAGCCAATGAAATCCGCATATTGTGATTGTCAAAATACGTTGGAATATCAGCTTCTACTGCCCACTCTTTTTGCAATGGTAAATTGAAGTCTGGCCCGTGAGATGAGCGGAGTTGATGTGCTGATTGCATCTTTACGCCCATACCTAAAGCGAACTCGTCAAACTGCCAGCGAGGGACAATTTGATACTCTTTAACCAAAACTGTTTGCGAAAAAATGCCCCAATTGTTATGACCTTTAGCATAGCCCAGCGACATATCAATCGAAAACTGGTCAGTGAATGGCTTACTGATCACTAAGTCATAAGCCTTCTGCTTACACCCTTGAAATTGAATTTTCTGGCGTTGAAATGAAAACTCCAGTTCACCGGCAAAGGTTTCTGTTAAGAAAGACTTCACGTTACTGCGAAATTCTTTCATATCAGCATAAGCCGAATGAGTAACAAACATGCCAGTCATTAGAAGAACAATTGCACCGATTTTCATTTCAAAACCGTCTGTCTTAAGCGAATGGTTAAATAATAGGCGGATAGATCAGATTGTGCGTCTTGTTTGTCAGCACATATGTATCTAAATAGATACGTGTCCGTAGTGAAAGAATTTCGCGCGACGTCCCGTCTTATAGAACAACGCTAACGTCATTGAATTCAAGCATGACAAAACTCATTCGTATTTTCGCAACTTTAGCCCTGTTTATTTCACTGTTACCCATTGCCGCACAAGATTTAGCCGCGCCTGATTGGGAGTTACAAGACAGTTCTGGCAACACCGTACGAAGCTCAGATTTTGCGGGAAAGCCTTTGGTGATCAACTTTTGGGCGACCTGGTGCTCGTACTGTAAAAGTTACAACCAGGCTTAGATGCGCTCATAACTAAATACGCCAACGATGGCCTACAAGTCATTGCCATCAGCTTTCGTGAAGATCCCGACACTCATCCCCAAGCAGTACTCGAAGCTCGTGGCTTAAACTTAAAAACCCTCATAGAAGGTGATGAAGTAGCATTTCAACAGTTTGGTGTGAAGGGCACTGTGACTACATTTTTTATTGACCACACCGGCATAGTGCTCGGCGTAACCCTGACAAGTGATCCCAGCGACCCCTTGTTAGATCAAGCGGCGCAACGGCTGATTGACCTTTATCAGGCCACTTGATAAACAAACCGAGTTACACCACCTAAATATTTGATAAACCGATACCTATTGGTCTAAGGTTAGCGGCGCACACTTGCACCAATAGGGGAACTCAGTGGAGAATTTATCAGTAATTCTGGTTATTGTCGGACTACTGTCTATTGCGTGCCAGTATTTTGCCTATCGGGTTAAATTACCAGCAATATTGTTTTTGCTATTGGCTGGCATAATCGTTGGCCCAGGCACCAACATTATCGATGCTGACGCGCTATTTGGCGATTTGTTATTCCCAGTCGTATCGCTCTCTGTTGCAATAATTTTATTCGAAGGAGCATTAACCCTTAAATTTTCCGACATTAGTGGCCATGGCAAGATGGTTCGCAACTTATGCAGTGTTGGAGTCCTTGTTACTTGGTTAGTAGCCACACCGGCAGCGCATTTTGCTTTAGGCTTAAGTTGGGAGTTAGCGGCGCTATTTGGTGCGATTGTTACGGTAACTGGCCCTACGGTTATTGTGCCGATGCTAAGAACAGTGAGGCCAAGTGCCAAAATTTCGAACATTCTTCGCTGGGAAGGGATCGTCATCGATCCAATTGGCGCTTTGTTTGCCGTTTTGGTATTCGAGTTTATTCTGGCTCAGCAGAATGCTATTCAACACACATTTATCGCCTTTGGGATGACCATTCTGGTTGGGACTCTTACTGGCTCACTCGTTGGTTATTTACTAGGGATTGCGCTGCGCAATCAATGGATCCCTCATTACTTGCAGAATACTGCGGTACTCACACTTATTTTAGGAGCATTCGCATTCTCAAACGTATTCGCGCATGAATCGGGGCTTCTTACCGTTACTATCGCCGGTATGATCTTAGCAAACATGCGCAATGTAAACGTTGATGGCATCTTGGAATTTAAAGAAACCTTAAGTGTATTATTAATTTCTGGTCTGTTTATTTTGCTCGCAACAAGAATAGACTTCGCTTCCATCGAAGCCATTGGCTGGGGCGCAATCATTGTAATTGCCGCGGTAATTTATATTGCTAGACCTTTGTCCGTAGCAGTATCGGCATTGGGTACCGACTTGAATTTCAAAGAGCAAGCGCTCCTCGCATGGATAGCGCCTCGTGGGATAGTAGCAGCCGCTGTATCAGCACTATTTTCAATCAAACTAGAAGCGGCGGGTTATTCACAAGCGAGTTTAATCGTGCCAATGATGTTTCTTGTCATTATTTCTACTGTTGTGATTCAAAGCCTTACCGCATCTACCGTAGCTCAGTTGCTGGGGCTGCGCAGTCCAGATCCACATGGATTCTTGTTATTTGGTGGTAGCCAATTTTCAATGGCACTAGCCCAGGAGCTTATCAACAACGATATCAACGTAACCATCGCTGATACCAACTGGGACTCAATCCGCGACGCGCGGATGCAGAATATTCAAACCTACTATGGCAATCCCATTTCTGAACACGCTGAGCGCCTGCTCGACTTATCAACAATTGGCAACGTGCTCATTTTGTCGCCTTATCGGCAATTAAACCCACTCGTGACAATGCACTTTGAGCATGAATTAGGTCGTGAAGCTACCGTGCTTGGTTTAACATCGAATGAGAAGGACAAGCCACGGAGCCATCAGGTCTCGGCAAATTATGCGAAGAAACTCAGTCTGTTCGGTGAGGGAGTAACCTTCGCTTATTTAGCCAATGCAATGAAGCAAGGCGCAACAATAAAAACCACAGGGTTAACTGAAGAATTCGACTTTGAAGACTATCTCGACGAGTATGGAGAAAACGCAATACCCCTCGTTTACCTCACAGATACTGATGTTGATGTTTTTTCCGCAAGTAAGTCGGTCAAACCCAAACCAAGTTGGAAAATCGTTAGCCTCATTTTACCAAACTAAGCGCGTGCTGAACGCGTAACTATAATCGCTGCTTAGCGAGCGTCCAAAATTATTGTGGGGCACTAACATCACATCCTGCAGTTCCACTATCTAAAAGCTCCAGCGCTATTGTTCTAACTCTCTCTTTGTGTATTAAGCAACAATACTCAGTCCCGAGCCGCTTAATTTTTTATCACGCGCCATGGCGGATTAAGTCGATTATCACCAGCCCAATAAAGTACCAGTTTGTTTCCCGATGGATCGCTAAGTACCGCCTCGCGCCATAAATAAGGCCTGTCTTCAGGCCCGTGTTCAAACTCAATACCTTGTTGTATCAGCTGAGCGACTTTGTTGTCTAAATCGGGTTCTTCAAAATACACGCTCATACCTTCACTGGCCTTGTCAGCCAGCGACAATGAAAATGTTGGTCCATCGTCAGGACATGCAAAGCGCAAATAGTGGTCGGTATCAACAATCAGAGAAAAGCCAAGGGCGGTGTAAAACTGTTTAGACTTAGCTATATCAGTACTGTTCATAATGATTTGATTCATATTCATTGTTTTAAGCCTCTTCACTTGAATTACGCTCTGCGGGAATATCAGAGAGGTACTCAATAAATTCGACTTCCACGCCATTTGGGTCGATATAGTACAAATTGCGGCGGTGTGGGTGCGCTGCGCCGGAGTGTGAAGGGGTAAAACCAATCACTGCCATTCTCTGCCTAAGCGCTTGTATATTGTTAATTTCAAAGCCTAGGTGCGCGATGCCCAAGTCATTACTGCGCAAATTTCTAGACGAGTTTTTACCGTTATCATTGAGGGTCAAATAGTTATAGTCATCACCAAAATGTAACCATTCACGCGTAACCCCATACCAGTCAGCCGTGCCTCGGGTTCTAATGTTCCAATGCGGAAATGCTGCATTGTAAAAGCCTAACGTTTCATCCAAATCGCTAACAACCATATTGATGTGTTCAAGTCTCATTTGTTTATCTCCTTGTTTTTCGATAACAAATAGGCTAAAACCTCAAGTAAGGTTGAGGTAAAGAGCTTTTTTGAGAAAATTATGGGTGAACGTGTTTTAAGTGTTGGCCAGCTTGCAAAACGCAGTGGCGTAAATGTTTCAACGTGTCATTTTTATGAACAAAAGGGCCTCATATACAGTACCCGGAATACCGGTAACCAGCGCCGTTATCACCCAGAAATACTGCGTCGAATCTCAGTTATCAAAGCCGCACAAAAACTTGGGGTTAGTCTTGAAAGTATCAAAGCCGCCTTTGCTACATTGCCTGATGGCCGCACGCCAACCAAACGCGACTGGCAACGCTTATCAAAACGTTGGCAACAAGAGCTAGACGAGCGTATCAATGCCCTGCAAAGGCTCAGAGATAGTTTGGACGGCTGCATCGGTTGTGGGTGTTTGTCGCTAAAAAGCTGTCCACTATACAACCCAGAAGATAGCCTGGCTAAACATGGTAGTGGTCCAGTTATTTTGGATCAGCGCCACAAATAGTGTTTACCGCAGACACAAAAAAAGGCCGCGAATGCGGCCTTTTTTAATGCTTGTGTGAATAATTACTTATTCTGCAGCTTTAGTTACGACGTCAACCAATTTCCAAGTCTTAGACTTAGATAGAGGGCGACATTCAGTAATAGTTACTACGTCACCTTCATTGCACTGGTTAGTCTCATCGTGAGCGTGTAGCTTAGTAGTACGCTTAATGAATTTACCGTAAATTGGGTGTTTCACTTTACGCTCTACCGCAACAGTAATGGTTTTATCCATTTTGTTGCTAACCACACGACCTTGTACTGTACGAATAGTTTGTTCAGTCATTAGCCTTTAGCCTTTTCAGTCAGAATGGTTTTAACACGCGCGATGTTACGACGCACTTTTTTCAATTGGTCAGTTTTTTCAAGCTGGCCAGTTGAATACTGCATACGTAGGTTGAATTGCTCTTTAAGAAGGCTAACTAGCTCTTCGTTCAATTCTTCCACGTTCTTTGCTTTTAGTTCAGTCGCATTCATTACATCACCGTCCGAGTTACAAAGGTTGTTTTAAATGGCAGTTTTGCCGCAGCCAATGCAAACGCTTCACGAGCTAGTTCTTCTGGAACACCTTCCATTTCATATAGCACGCGACCCGGTTGAATTTGGCATACCCAGTACTCAACGTTACCCTTACCTTTACCTTGACGAACCTCAAGAGGCTTCTCAGTAATTGGCTTATCAGGGAAAACGCGGATCCAGATTTTACCTTGACGCTTTACGTGACGAGTCATTGCACGACGAGCCGCTTCGATCTGACGAGCAGTCATACGACCGCGCGCTACTGCCTTAAGGCCGTATGTACCGAAACTAACTTTACCACCGGCAATAGCCATACCACGGTTACGCCCTTTATGCATTTTACGAAATTTCGTACGCTTTGGTTGTAACATGATTAGCCCTCTCGCTTAGCGTTGCGGCCTTTTTTCTTCGGCGCGGCTGGTTGCTCGACTGCATTCGCTGCAGGTAAACCACCTAGTACTTCGCCTTTGAAGATCCAGACTTTAACGCCAATGATTCCGTAAGTAGTCAACGCTTCTGAAGTTGCGTAGTCGATATCAGCACGGAATGTGTGCAAAGGTACACGACCTTCACGATACCATTCGCTACGTGCGATTTCTGCGCCGCCTAGACGACCGCTAACTTCAACTTTGATACCTTTTGCACCTAAGCGCATTGCGTTTTGTACCGCGCGCTTCATCGCACGACGGAACATAACACGACGCTCAAGCTGGCTTGAGATGCTGTCAGCAACTAGCTGTGCATCAAGCTCAGGCTTACGGACTTCTGCAATATTGATCTGAGCTGGCACGCCGGCTAGCTTAGATACGTGATTACGAAGCTTCTCTACGTCTTCACCTTTCTTACCGATAACAACACCTGGGCGAGCTGTGTGAATAGTTACACGGATGCTCTTCGCAGGACGCTCAATAACGATTTTAGAAAGTGAAGCGTTCTTCAACTGTTTAGTTAGATACTTACGAACTTCGTGATCGTTAAACAAGTTGTCTGCATACTCTGCAGTATTCGCGTACCAGGTAGATGTCCATGGCTTGCTGATACCCAGGCGTATACCTGTAGGATGTACCTTCTGTCCCATTATCTACTCCTAGTTATCCGCTACAACCACAGTAATGTGACTGCTACGCTTAAAAATACGATCAGCACGGCCTTTAGCACGTGTCTTGATCCGCTTCATCGTTGGGCCTTCGTCAACATAGATTTTGGCAACGGTCAATTCGTCAATGTCAGCACCTTCGTTGTGCTCTGCGTTAGCAATTGCAGACTCAAGTACTTTCTTGACCAATGCTGCACTTTTCTTAGGACTATAAGTTAATAACTCAAGTGCCTTTTCAACGTGCAAACCGCGAATCTGATCTGCTACCAAACGTGCTTTTTGAGCTGACGTACGGGCAAAACGGTGTTTAGCTAATGCTTCCATCTTCTTCCCCTTAACGTTTCGCTTTCTTATCCGCGACATGGCCGCGGTAAGTGCGCGTTGGCGCAAATTCGCCCAACTTATGGCCGACCATTTCGTCACTGATTAATACAGGAACGTGCTGGCGACCGTTATGGACTGCAATGGTTAAACCAATCATATCTGGAATAATCATTGAACGGCGTGACCAAGTTTTAATTGGACGACGCTCGTTCTTTTCCACTGCAGCCTCTACCTTCTTCAGCAAGTGAAGGTCAATAAAAGGACCTTTCTTGAGAGAACGTGGCATGGTGAATCCTCGCTATTACTTGTTACGACGACGTACGATAAGCTTATCTGTACGCTTGTTACTACGGGTCTTCTTACCCTTGGTAGGCACACCCCATGGAGTGACCGGATGACGGCCTCCGGAAGTACGGCCTTCACCACCACCGTGTGGGTGATCAACCGGGTTCATGGCAACACCACGAACTGTCGGACGAACACCACGCCAGCGGTTAGCACCAGCTTTACCAAGTGAACGTAGCATGTGTTCAGCGTTGCCGACTTCACCGATAGTGGCGCGACAATCTGCTAATACTTTACGCATTTCGCCAGAGCGAAGACGCAAGGTAACGTAAGCTCCATCACGCGCTAGGATCTGGGCATATGCACCAGCTGAGCGAGCGATTTGAGCACCTTTACCAGGCTTCATCTCAATAGCGTGAACAACAGTACCTACTGGAATGTTGCGCATAGGCATCGCGTTACCTGCTTTGATGGGTGAATCAGAACCTGATTGCACTGCATCACCAGCTTTTGCACCCTTTGGTGCAAGAATGTAACGACGTTCACCGTCTGCGTACAATACCAATGCGATGTTTGCCGAGCGGTTTGGATCATATTCCAAACGTTCGATCTTCGCAGGGATACCGTCTTTATTGCGTTTAAAATCGATTACACGATAGTGATGCTTGTGACCACCACCGATATGGCGCACTGTGATGCGACCATTGTTGTTACGACCACCAGACTTGCTGTTCTTTTCTAGCAAAGGCGCGTGTGGTGCACCTTTATGTAGATCAGGGTTAACTACCTGAACAACATGACGACGTCCGGCAGAAGTTGGCTTAGCTTTCAATAATGGCATGTCTAATCCCCTTCTTACTCTGCGCCGCCGACGAAGTCGATTTCTTGACCATCTTTCAGCACAACGTAAGCTTTTTTCCAATCGCTACGCTTACCGAAGTGGGCACCGTGACGCTTAGTTTTACCTTTAACGTTAACAGTGCGAACAGAATTCACTTCTACTTCGAACAAAGATTCAACAGCAGCTTTGATTTCAGCTTTGTTGGCGTCTTTAACAACTTTAAAAACAACAGTGTTATTCGCTTCTGCCGCAAGTGTTGATTTCTCAGACACATGTGGAGCAAGCAACACTTTCAATAGACGTTCCTGGTTCATGCTAACGCCTCCTCAAGTTGCTTAACTGCGTCAGCAGTCATTAGCACTTTTTCAAACGCAATTAAGCTGACCGGATCAACACCTTGTACATCGCGAACGTCTACTTTGTAGAGATTGCGTGCAGACAAGAACAAGTTCTCATCAACTTCAGGTGTTACGATTAAAACGTCTTTTAATTCAAGCTCGTTTAGTTTTGCTAGTAGACCTTTAGTCTTTGGTGAATCAACGCCAAAGCTTTCAACAACTACTAGACGGTCTTGACGTACCAATTCTGAAAGGATGCTTTTAACAGCACCACGGTACATCTTTTTGTTGACCTTTTGCTCGTGATCACGAGGCTTAGCAGCGAATGCGCGGCCACCGCCAACCCAGATTGGGCTACGGATTGTACCAGCACGTGCGCGACCAGTGCCTTTTTGACGCCATGGCTTTTTACCACCACCGCGTACTTCTGAACGTGTCTTTTGAGCTTTTGTACCCTGACGAGCGCCTGCGCCGTAAGCTACAACGACTTGGTGAACCAAGGCTTCGTTGTATTCACGTCCAAAGGTCGCTTCGGATACTTCAAGAGCGCCTTTGGCGTCTTTCAATGCTAATTCCATCACTTAACTCCCCAGACGTTAGGCTTTGACTGCTGGCTTAACAACGACGTCACCGCCAGTTGCGCCAGGAACCGTGCCTTTAACCAACAATAGGTTGTTTTCTGCGTCTACGCGTACTAGTTCCAAAGACTGCATAGTGACTTGCTTGTTACCAAGCTGGCCAGCCATTTTCTTACCTTTGAAAACTTTACCTGGTGATTGGTTTTGACCAATTGAACCAGGTGCACGGTGCGACAACGAGTTACCGTGGGTCATACGTTGAGAACTGAAGTTCCAACGTTTAATAACGCCCGCAAACCCTTTACCTTTTGAAGCACCTGCAACGTCTACTTTCTTAGTATCGTTGAACAGTTCAACAGTTAACTCACTGCCCACTTCAATGTCAGTGCCTTCGTTGGCATCAAGACGGAATTCCCACAAACCACGACCGGCTTCAACGCCTGCTTTGGCAAAGTGACCAGCGGCCGCTTTGTTAACGCGATTTGCTTTCTTCTCACCAGTAGTTACCTGCAAAGCACGGTAACCATCAGTTTCGTCTGTGCGCAATTGAGTGACACGGTTAGGGGTTGCTTCAATAACAGTCACAGGGATCGACACGCCATCTTCAGTGAAGATGCGAGTCATGCCTACTTTACGACCGACAATACCAATCGTCATTGTTATAACCCTCTTCTATTAGCCCAGGCTGATTTGAACATCAACGCCGGCAGCCAAATCCAATCTCATTAGAGCGTCTACAGTTTTGTCTGTAGGCTCAATGATATCTACTAAACGCTTATGAGTACGGATTTCGTACTGGTCACGTGCGTCTTTGTTCACGTGAGGAGAAATCAATACTGTATAGCGTTCTTTGCGAGTAGGTAATGGAATAGGACCGCTTACCTGAGCACCAGTACGTTTCGCTGTTTCTACGATTTCAGCCGTAGACTGATCGATCAATTTGTGATCAAACGCTTTTAAGCGAATACGAATTCTTTGATTAGCCATCGATTAAGCTCCAATCGAAAGAACAAAAAAATTCACCTCTTTTGCAATTCGTATCTGCAAAAAAGATGTGCGTAAACCGATAGTTCCCATTCGGAACCCTGTTTCGACTTCCTACACACCCACCTTACTCAGTTCCGTTAAGGCTTTGGCTGTAACCCTAAAAGCAGTGTTACAACGGCAGAAAATCTATGTCCGCAAGGACAAGTGGGCGCGAATTATATAGAGGTGGTAGAGAATTGCAAGGGGAAACGTGAAATTAAACGGAGAAATGGGGTCAGAGTAAAACTGACCCCACATTTGCCTTACATAATACGCGAGAATACGCGGCGGCGGCCAGAGCTACTCTTATTGCGACGCAAGCGCGAACGCAATTCGGTGCGCTTCTCAGACAACCATGACTCGCGGTCAACATTCACAGTACCCTCACGACGACGCTCTTCTGTTGCCCGATAAGCACAGAACGCTTGGTACGCTTGCAAGTCTTGAGAAAGGTCACGAATCACCAATTCAATCATGATTGCATCATCTAAAAAACCGAGGCCTGGAACGTTATCGGGTACAAGATCTTGTGGCTCAGCAAAATACGCCAAAGATGTTAGCACCTCTACTTTCTCATCTTCAGGCATTTGCCAGTCTTCATCTTGTACAGCTTGGATCAGCATTTCCAATGACACCATTCTTGAAGCAACGAAATCAGGTACGCGCGCCTGCTCCATCTCTGCACAAACCGCTTGTGCTTGCGCGATAATTTGCTCAGCAGGCAAACCTTTAGCTTTTTCTATAGCGGCAGACATAAGCTCCTTAAAGTGCTCGAGGTCGCTATCGTTTAATTCAATATTGATATCCAATGACATTCTTGTGATTCTCCTTGGTCAAGTAATGGCACTAGCATAGGGCATTCAACGCGGCTAGACAACACGCTGTGACAGACAGCGGGGAAATCCGACCAATATATTCTTCAATGTCGTATGTTGCTGGTGCTCGCTAACCATTAAATAATCATTAAGGTCAGTGACTTTTTGCCTAAAACTTTATAATGTAGCGCCATTGTGACAACTTTGGCCGTTATATGTTAGCAAGCGACACCCTAGAGCAAGGTTTTTCTGAGATTAATGAACTCTTAGCGCGGCGGTCCCCATTAATGGATGCGTACTCCGAGCTAGAGCCAATGGTCTTGGAGTTGCTCAAATCCGAGCGCATGAGTATCTTCCAGCGTCGCTTGCAGCACCAAGATTTAGTTGCACGATTTAAAACCGGTAAAGAGACAAAGGAAATAAAAGTACCTATTAGTCCTCTGTCAATCGCCGGATATGTTGCTTTGTCACAGTTACCGCTGATTATAAATGACCCATACGATAGCTTTGAGCTAACCAATATTCATCCGCGATTACGCTTTGCCGACAAATTCGACAAAAATAGTACTTTCAGAACACAAAACATTCTTTGTGTGCCTATCTTAAATGCTGGTGTGATGATGGGCGTGTTGCAAATTATCAATAAGCAATCGGGTTCTTTTGACGATACAGATTTGAAAACGGCGGAGCGACTAGCGGATAAAATAGGCGCTAAGTTTCGTTTTGAGTTGGGTGGAACAAGTGCGCCGTTCGATTACTTAGTGCATTTAAACCTTATTAGTGAACGCAATCTCAACGACATTACTGAAAGTAGCAATGACCATCGTCAACTGATCCAACGACTACAAACTGAACAACGCATTACCGATGAACACATCGGTACGGCATTATCTGTGCACTTCCAAGTACCTTTCATTAGTTATCTTCCCGACAAATATCACTTGTATCAAAGTGACAGTAAACTCAATAGTAGTTACTTAAAACGCAATTGCGTCGCCGTTGTTGCCGACGTAAGCGAAAACATAATTGTGTTAATGGCCGAGCCTAACAATGCTGCATTATTGATGGAAATCGAACGCGCATTGGGTATAGATAGCTATGAAATCGCAGTAGGTATTCCCAACCAAATATTGCAATATCTAGGCGAAGGTGCCGGTGGTGGCGCACCAGGTGATATGAATGAGATCCTCGACGAAATTGGTAGCTCCTCTGAAGAAAGTGATGAATCAGTTGATGAACTATCCGATGATGCGCCAGCAGTTGTGCGTTTGGTAAGCCGTATCTTGCACGATGCAAAACGGCTTAACGCTTCCGATATTCACATCGATCCGGAAAAAAGCGGCCCAACTCGAGTACGGATGCGGGTTGACGGCGTATGTCGCGATATCAACCAAGTGCCTGCATCGCACCACAACGCCGTGATTGCGCGGATTAAGATAATGTCGAATCTCAACATTGCTGAGAAGCGCGTACCGCAAGACGGAAAATTAGCGTTTCGTATGGGTGGACAATTGGTAGAGGTGCGGGTTGCAACTATCCCGACCGTCGCCGGTGAAGGTGTTGTCATGCGTATCCTCGCATCTGGTGGTGCGATGCCAATCGATAAGATGAATGTCGCTCCCAATAATCGACGCCGCTTGGAAGAAATGATTAAAAAGCCGCACGGTATTCTGTTGGTTGTTGGGCCTACAGGCTCAGGTAAAACCACAACGCTGCATGCCATTCTTGGCTACCTTAACACCCCCGAAAAGAAAATTTGGACCGCTGAAGATCCTGTTGAAATCACTCAGGCCGGGCTTCAACAGGTTCAGGTGAGCCCTAAAATTGGCTTTACTTTTGCCAACGCGCTGCGCGCATTCCTGCGGGCTGACCCAGATATAATATTAATTGGTGAGATGCGGGATAAAGAGACTGCTCATGCAGGTATCGAAGCGTCGTTGACCGGTCATTTGGTATTATCAACCTTGCACACCAACTCCGCACCTGAAACCATCACACGTCTATTGGATTTGGGCTTAGACCCAGTTAACTTTTCTGATGCCTGTGTAGGAATTCTAGCGCAACGATTGATCCGCACGCTATGCCCGAACTGTAAAGAAGAATATACCGCGACTGATGACGAGTACAACTTTATAAAGCGCCAATATGGTGAGGAGTACTTAGCCGAATTAGGTATCCAAGGAAAGCCAACGCTATGCCGGGCTAAAGGTTGCGGGTCTTGCGGAGACACTGGTTATGTGGGCCGAACTGGCGTACATGAATTATTGGGTATGACACCCGAACTGCGGTCATTGGTTTATAAAGAATCTTCTGTTGCAGAAATGAAAGAGCAAGCCATGGCTGATGGGATGCGAACGCTTGTTCAAGACGCGATATATAAGGTTATTAAAGGCGACACGGACATCGCTCAAGTTCAAATATTGGGTGGCGATTAAATAGAGGCATTGATATGCGTGCAACCCGCTGGTCTTGCTGTGTGTTATTGTTGTTTCTTTGGGCTCCAACACTAATAGCCGGTGAGAGCTTATCTAAGTGCTTGCTCGTTGAACAAGGCGCATTTACTCAATACAGTACGCAGACTATCGCTATCCCCATTGGTCAGAGTCGCGTTACGCTGCAATGCGAAATCGACCAGCAAAGCGTAATGAGCTTTCGCCCGGTAGGCTTTAGTTCCATCGTTGTTAGCACTCCTGATATTCCTTCGTTAAAACGCTTAAGTAGCAATGACTACAGTTACTTATTACCTTCGGGCAACACCAATATCACTTTGGACTTTTCCAGTGATGTTCCACGACAACTAACGTTGCGACTCGACTCAGTGAGTCGCTTCCAGGCTAAATCCAATCAACATGCGGCGGTCATGATGGCCTTCGTAGGTTTCTGCTTTGGCTTAGCCATATATGTGTTTCTTTTGGGACGTGGCATACAGGGCTCCGGTTATTATGCATACTCAGCGTATTTATTGAGTGCAGCTACTTTCTTTAGCTTCCAAGAAGGACTATTAAATTATTTACTGCCCAGTATTCAATGGCATAACCACGTGCGATTCCAATCGCTATTCGCCGGGTTAGTGGTATTTTTTGCTTATCAATTCTTGAGCCGTCTACTCGAACTGAAGCTGATCTTGCCCAATTGGCTAAACCGCACGATGAATACATTTTCCAGTGCAATTTTTATTAGTGCGATACTGTTGTTTGTGGCCCCAGCGTTACATGACTATGGCCTGTCTGCATTGATGGGTTGGTCAGTGCTACTCCTGATATGCACACTTTTTATTTTATCTGCCTATGCGAGCCTGCAACGTGTGCACATGGCGGGATTAGTTTTCTGGGCTCTTGGCGTGGTCTTCTTTGCGATGATTTTCAGGATTTGGCTGGTAGATGCAAGCCCATTTATGCACCGTTACGCGTTGATTATTTCTACCGCAGTTGAGTCATTATTGTTCGCTATTGCTGCCAGTGAAAAAGTTAAATTTTTAGAATACGAAAAAAAACAAGTCTATAAATCGGCGGTGACCGATAAGCTGTGTAATATATTAAATTTACAAGGCTGGACCTTAGCTGCAAAGCGCAAAATTGAGCAATACCGCATTCGCGATGGTTACTTTGCATTGGTGTATTTTGAGATCAGCAACTTCAAAGCAATTAAAGAACAATTTGGCTTGGCAATTAGTGATAGTACTCTAGCTACCATCGCTAAAATCATTCGCCATCAAACACGCGAAGACGACATAGTTGGTCGCATAGGTAGCGATGAGTTTGCAGTCTTGTCGTTAGCAACCGACTCAGTTCAAGCGGAACGTATTCAAAGACGCTATGTCAGCAAGCTCAGAACCAAATCTATTTGGCTAGATGGACAACAAATACACATCAAAGTGAATGTAGGCCATGCCATCATGGCGAGTAACGCAGCCGATTTAACACAAATGTTAGAAGACGCTGAGCAAACTAGCGCCCAGCCCCCAACCGTTCAAGCTTCTATCCTTTCTTAGCTTTTGCAAATGCATCAGCGAACGCATTGCCCATGGCAGCATTTGCGGGTGCAGGCTTATTGTGTTTCTGCCTAGATGCACTTTTATTGGGCGCACCTTGTTTAGGTTTTTGGGACTTAGACGCTGTTGGCGTATCGTCCAAGCGCATAGTGAATGCTATGCGTTTGCGGTCAACGTCTACTTCCAATACTTTGACTTTGACAATATCGCCCGCTTTCACAACCTCACGCGGGTCTTTAATAAATTTATTGGTCAATGCAGATATGTGAACTAAGCCATCTTGGTGAACACCAACGTCCACAAATGCTCCGAAGTTAGCAACATTGCTCACTACACCTTCGAGGATCATTCCCGGTTTTAAATCGGCAATGGTATTGATACCTTCTTTAAACGTAGCAGTTTTAAACTCTGGTCTCGGGTCTCTTCCCGGCTTCTTTAGCTCTTCAATAATATCAATGACAGTTAATTCACCCACGCTTCCATCGACAAACTGTTTAGCATTTACAGAACTTAGCAACTGGGGATTAGCAACAATATCTGTGACTGCGGTATTTGCTAGTTGAATGATCTTGTCGACTACCGGATAAGATTCCGGATGCACCGCGCTGGCATCAAGTGGGTTGTCGCCATTGACTATGCGTAAAAAGCCGGCGGCCTGTTCGAATGCCTTCGGTCCCAAGCGCTCTACTTGCTTTAACTCCGTGCGATTGTTAAACCGGCCATTCTGATCGCGAAAAGCAACAATATTTGACGCCAACGTCTTGTTTAGGCCAGATACATAACTAAGTAGTGCAGGCGAAGCTGTATTGAGGTCGACACCAACAGCATTTACACAATCTTCGATAGTGTTATCCAGCGACCGGCCGAGATGACTCTGACTTACATCGTGCTGATATTGACCAACGCCGATAGCTTTGGGCTCGATTTTAACCAACTCTGCGAGTGGATCTTGAAGCCTGCGAGCAATCGACACCGCACCGCGCAGGGAGACGTCCATACCCGGTAATTCGTTTGCGGCCAACTCAGACGCCGAATAAACCGATGCGCCGGCCTCGCTGACCATCACCTTTTGGATATTGGCACCAGAATTTTTAAGCATTTCGGCAACTAATGCGTCCGTTTCACGAGAACCTGTGCCATTGCCAACACTTATCAATTCAACCTTGAACTGCTGACATACTGTCTCAAGTGTTCTAAGTGACTTATCCCATTGTTTTTGCGGCGCATGCGGAAATATTGTGCCTGTATGGACAACTTTTCCAGTGCCATCGACAACTGCCATTTTCACACCAGTACGCAAGCCTGGATCTAGTCCCAACGTAGATTTAGTGCCGGCCGGCGCCGCCATCAATAAGTCTTTCAGGTTTTTTGCAAATACATCTATTGCGCTCGATTCAGCTGTTTCGCGCAATGCGGCAAACAACTCAGTTTCTAAGTGCAACTGCAACTTAATCCGCCACGTCCACTGTACGACTTGTTGAAACCAATCATCACCCGCACGATTTTGATGTTGAAAGTTTAAGTGGTTAGCAATCAGCGACTCACAAAAAGACGATGTCTTTGTTTCTGACTGTGGATCAGCGTCCATTTTTAATTGCAATATACCTTCATTGCGGCCACGGAACATTGCTAAGGCCCGGTGCGACGGCGTTTGCATCAATTTTTCACTATGTGCAAAGTAGTCTTTGTACTTTGCCCCATCGTTCTCTTTGCCCCCTACAACCTGGCTTTGAATGAATGCTTCAACAACTAAATACTGACGAACTTTCGCTAGTAACTCAGCATCTTCGGCAAAGCGCTCGATGAGGATGTAGCGAGCCCCGTCAAGCGCCGCTTTAGTATCCGCAATACCTTGTTCAGGGTTGATATAATCGTGCGCTGCCGTTTCAGGCGCTACGTTGTGATCTTCGTTCAGTGTATCGGCGAGGCCTAACAATCCGGCTTCAATGGCTATTTGCCCTTTGGTTCGACGCTTGGGTTTGTATGGCAAATACAAATCTTCTAATACCGTCTTGCTATCCGCACTTTCGATTTTTGCCTGCAACCCCGGTGTTAACTTATCTTGCTCTTTAATTGAACGCAAAATAACACTCCGGCGTTCTTCAAGTTCGCGCAAATACCCCAAACGCTGTTCGACAAAACGCAATTGAGCATCGTCGAGACCTTGAGTAACCTCCTTTCGGTAACGAGCAATAAATGGCACAGTAGAACCTTCATCTAACAACTTTGCCGCTGCGTTTACTCTCGCGACGTCGACATTTAATTCAGTCGCAATTTGATTAGTTAGCATATCCATCTCTAAAACGTTAGACAGCGCCAGTCACATGCGCTGCATAGGAATTCATCTGGCTCGAATTATACCAGTTTATCAACGACTGCCCACAGTAAGATGCGTATATTCCGGGTATCTGGATAAAAATTAGCCATTCGCCTGCTTGGCTGTGAGTACGATTTTATCGTGAAGAGTTTTTCTGTGTGAAACTAATTGCCGGTGTAATCAGTTTGTGGCGTTATAGGCCGGTTGAAGCACGAGTTAATGCCGATGATTATCGTGGCTAAATAAAAGTGACGACACTAGGGAGTGTCGACGATGCCTTATTTGGTGATCATCACTTTGTGGTGTTGTTAAGACAGGTTGAAAATAACGCAAGACGAATTTGGCCCATTTCGCATTCACACAGATACAGCTACATTCTCTCAAACCGATAAGTCTGACATACTTAAGCGTTGTAATATTGATGTCATTTGGTCAATCACATCTATTCAAACGGAGAGCGAGCATATCACTTGCTAGTACCCAAAAGTCCGCATCCTTCGCGCAAATGGTTTCGAGTGAAACAGTCTAGCCATTACTCAATCCAGCCGTTACCCCAGCAACCAATTAAGTATTAGCCTATATCATTCAGAATTAGCATATTCATACCAGATGTCATTTATGACCCAACAAGCAGTAGCTAACTCAGTTCTTACTGTGACTTCATCATCGACCATCTTCCCAAGTAATGCGCGAGCCATGGGACTATCGACCGAAATATAGTCTTTCCGATCAAAGATTTCGTCATAGCCAACGACTCGGATAGTCAGTTCCTTGCCATCTTCTCGTTCTATTTTGCACCAGGCTCCAAAGAACACTTTGCCTTCCTGAACAGGGTCGTGGTCAACAACCTTCAAGCGTTCCAGCGCTTTGCGCAGGTAGCGTACCCGGCGGTCTATCTCGCGTAATTTTTTCTTGTTGTACTGATAATCGGCGTTCTCACTGCGGTCGCCTAAACTAGCCGCCCAGGTAACTTTTCTTGTGGTTTCAGGCCTTTCAACACGCCACAGCTGGTCTAATTCGTTCCTCAGTGCGTTATAGCCCTGTCGGGTCACTAGTGGTGTTTTCATTAAAACTCATAACTTTCATAGGCTTGCCGATAATATGTGATACATCAGTCCTTAGCGTCAACAATTTGCATTTTTTGCGCTGAGAAAAATCGTTCGTTGTTTGAACTATTTAAGCCCATCATACTATAATGATAGCAACATCGGAGGCAAAAAAATGAAATCGTCGAACAATTCGAGTCCGAATATTCTGATTTCAAGGAAGAAGCCGCATACCACTGCCAGCGTTGTGTTGTCGCTCATTGGCTTTTTATTATTCTTAACAGGTGGCCTAGTGGCTGCCGCATCAGTGATAGACGCCCTGTTAAATGAATTTGCACTCAGTAACGTTGTGTTTTTTGTATTGGGTATCGTAAGTTACAAGGCTGGCCGTTTGACTATGGTCAGAGTAACGTCCTAATTCACTAATTTGTCGATAAATTCTACTTGGCTATTAAAAACTGATTTATATAGCCAAGTATTCCTACTGCTATGTTTGATTTAACTATACTTAAAGCACGTAGCAAGTTTGTTGCGATACTTGAAAACCTGAATGAGTATTCAGAGTGTAGCCACACAGCGAATGGTCGTGAGTGTTGGCGGGAAGGAATCAAGCCAGGCAAGGAAATAAGCTTCAAACAAGCCGGAAACCTTTGGGTGTTCCGGCTTGTTTCTAGGTGCTGTTAAATCACCAATTACTGCTCAGAGCTGGCAATATCAATTAATTCAACATCAAAGATCAATGCCGAATACGGCGGGATACTACCTGGACGTCCGCGTGGACCATAGGCTAAATCGTAAGGGATGTATAAACGGTATTTAGAGCCTACTTTCATCAACTGCAAACCCTCAGTCCAGCCGGAAATTACGCCATTTAGTGGGAATGAAATCGGCTCGCCACGAGAATAAGATGAATCAAATTCGCTACCGTCAACGAAAGTACCACGATAGTGCACAGTTACTGTATCTGCAGCAGTTGGTTGGGCACCAGTACCTTCGGTAATCACCTCGTATTGCAAACCAGAATCAGTCACGACAACGCCTTCTCGCTCAGCATTTCCCTCTAAAAATAGGCGCCCAACATCTTGTTTCTTCTGTTCAATTAATGCGTCACCAGCTCGAGCTATCTGACTCATTTCGTCCAAGTTGAATACCGCATTGCCGCTAATCGCATCTTTAAAACCTTGCAAAGCATCCTCAGGTGAAAATGGCACGCCAAGCTCCTCTGCCTCTTTTACGCGATTAGCGATGTATGTACCCATACTCGCGCCAACCACATAGGCATGTTTTTGGTCTTCAGTTAGAACTATGGTAGAAGTCTGAGTTTCCTCAGCTGTGCTAGCATCCTCCGTAGTCACTGAATCAGTGCCTGTGTCGATTTCTTCACTTGTTTGTGGCTGACATGCTGTCAAACCAAGCGCCAATAGCACGATGGCGATGGGTGATAGTCTCATTAAATGAGTCTCCTATAATTATTTTGGATTTAGCGCAGATAAAGTCTTATAAAGAATGAAATGCGGCATACGTGCTATGGTAATCTGTCAATGACTAAAGCGAAACCCCACGAGAAAATAAACTGGATGATAGACCGGAAAAATGCGTTAAAAATGTGCCTGTTAGTAGTAGTCATAACTACGATAGCCAGTTGTGGCCGCTCAATTTCCACACCCGATCAAGCACTAGTACACAGCGCAGACGGAGCGCTGGCCGCCGACATTTCCGCAGATGGTAAGCTCGCGGTTGTTTCTAGCGTTGAGCTTGGCATTAAGATATATGATTTAGAAACGAACACGGGTCTGTACGAGTGGCACCATCAAGGTGATGGCCGAAATCTGGTCACTAATATCCACATCGCAGCGGACACCTCGCATGTTGTGACCTCCGATCGGGAAGCATTCGCGCTATGGAGCGTTGGATCAGGCGAACCGGTTGGCTTTTGGCGAATTGATGAGAGCGCAATTCGCGACATTGCAGTCAGCAATAATGCCCGCGGTATTTTGGTCGGCAGAAGTTCAGGTAAAACAATGTTCTTCGAGCCTGGCAACGGACGCCGTCTCGAGTTTTTGGGCCATCAAGAAAAGATAAACAGCGTCGATATTTCTCCCAACGGTCGTTTCGCACTGACGGGTGGCAATGGCTATGTTGCCTATCTATGGAGTACCGACAACGGACAAATCATTCATACGTTCACACATCCACAGCGAGTGACCAAGGTTGCGCTGGACGATAGTGGCCGCTATGCATTTACTGCTGACGGTACTAACAACGCAAAAATTTGGAATGTCCAAACTGGCGAACTCATCAGTCAACTAGACATTTTTGTGCGCCAGCAAATATTTACCGATGCGGTTTTTTCTGCTGATGGGAAGTGGCTACTAACAGGTTCGCCGTCACGCCGCATCAACCTATGGGACGTGGCGACTGGTTTAGAGGTTCAAGAATGGCGGGTTGCCCCCAATGAAAATGCACCGCTGCGCACGGCAGTGGTCAATGCGGTTGGATTTTTGGATAATGCCACCATCATTAGCGAAAGCAGCAGCGGCCTTGCCGAAATATGGAGCATCCCCCAATAATGACTAAACCAGATTTGCAGACGCAAATTGATGAATTACAAAGCAAGCTAGCGTTTCAAGAGCATACGATTGAAAGCTTGAATACAGCGCTGTCGACCCAGCAAGGGCAAATAATTGAAATGGAACGCAAGCTCGGGTTCGTCATCGATAAAATCAAGACCCTACAGCAATCAAACATTGCCAGCGCTGACGAAGAGACACCACCACCGCACTACTAGCTGTTAAATTCGCTAATCTACTTGCGGTGTTTCGCCACTCATTACTTGCAAAAACCAATCGGTATCAATATTTCCGCCACACAGGATTACGGCCACGCGTTTGCCTTTTAATTGCTCGCGCTCTTGCATTGCAGCTGCAAGCGGCGCGGCGCCTGCACCTTCGGCCATATTGTGTGTCGCCGTGTAATACAAGCGGATAGCGGCTGCTACCTCATCGTCACTAACGCTAATAATGCGACTAGCCCCTCTAGAGTAAACATCAAAAGCTTGTGCTACTGGCACTCTAACGGCCATTCCGTCGGCAAATGTCTTAGCCGTTTTTGTACTGACCATTTGACCCGACTCGAAGGATAGTTTTGCTGCTGGCGCTGCCGCTGAAACAACCCCAATTATTTCGGTTTTTAAGCCTAATGCATCGCGAGCCGCAATTAGCCCACAAATCCCTGAACCGCAGCCTATAGGCACATATATACGATCAATATCAGCTATGCTAGCCATCAACTCAAGGGCGTAACTAGCTACACCCAATGTAATGTGGTCATGATAAGACGGTACTAGAAATAAATCTTGCTCTGAAGCTAATTGCTTGGCCCTTTCACGAGCCTCATCAAAATCGACACCGTGCTCGATAACCTCACCACCGAAAGCTCGCATGGCGGCATTTTTTTCAACTGAATTGCCGTTTGGTACCAGAATGGTTGCGGATAGGCCTGCCGCAGTTGCGGCTCTTGCTTGGCTTTGCCCATGGTTGCCACGAGTCGCGGTTACAATGCCTCGACATTCGGGGTGTTGGCTTTTCAACCAATGCATGAATGTTATACCACCACGCACTTTAAAAGCACCGGTAGCGGTGTGATTCTCGTGCTTAACCCACGCCTCACAGCCTAAATACTCCGATAGTAATGGCCAACAGAACTGAGGAGTTGGTGGTTGTACTTGATGAACACGAGCCGCTGCTTCACGCAATGTATCTAGAGTAAAAATCATTTATTCAGACTCCTTTAAATTGTGACTACTGTTGTTGCAGCAAGCCATTGGAATAGTGCATTTTACGATTAGCATCCATTATTACAGCATCGATGTCTGGAAATTGGTTGATCAACGTTAGCCCCTGTTCTACACCGAGAACAAATACCGCCGTAGACAGTGCATCGTTATTTGTTGCTGAATCACTGATAATCGAAACACTTTGGACACCTTGTACCGATTCACCAGTCTTGGGCGACAAAATGTGGTGATAGCGCCGCCCGTCTTCTTCAAAGTAGCGTTCATAATCACCTGATGTCGACATTGCGATATTGCTCAAGGGCAAGACTACAGCTTGCTTGTTAGGATTGCGCGGATCGCGAATACCGACTACCCAATCCCGTCCCCGTCGATCACCAAGGAGCTTGGTATCGCCACCAGCGGTTACGAGTGCATGACGAAACCCTAACTCATAAAGCTGTGCAATCACATTATCAACAGCATAGCCTTTGGCAATGCCACCGAGATCAATCTTGACATCAGGATGATTAAATTGAATCGTCGTTGAATCCTCGTCAAGCACAATTAGACGATAATCGATTGCTTGACGCAATTGCTCAATTTGACTGTCACTTGGCCGTTGCCTTTGTCGGTAATTGTACAAATAGCCAACACTGGCAAAAGTAATATCAAATGCGCCTGATGTATTTTCTGAAAACCAATAGGCGCGTTTAAGTAAGTCGAACATTTCTTGTGAAATGGTTACGCTGTCTCGCCCTGCTTGTCGATTAATTAACGACAACTCACTCGCTTCGATATAGGGGCTCATAAGCTCGTTGATACGATTCATTTCCGCGAATACAGTATCTAAAGCCAGCTGTCCTCGTTCGGGCGTTTTTGCCCACACTTCTGTGTAAATATTGGTGCCCATAATACCGGCAGAGGCCGAGTACCAATCACCATCTTCTTGAGCATTCAGTATTGCTGAGCACAAAAGACTGAGAAAAAATACGCTCACAAGGTAACGAAATCGAAAACAGTTCAGTTGAATCTGTAACACAGTTTTAATTACTCTCATTTATCGCAAGATACTCCCCCCCCAGCATGCGAGCGAATCTAAGATAAAGCAAATGTTTTAGCAGCGTGATAACATTAGCTGACGTTAATAAACGATTTGGATACCGCATGTCTTGGCTTCGCAATAGCCTATCCGCCTGTTTCTACTGGCCAGTTAAACTCCTCGTAAGATCAAAAAGCATTCCAGCAGATGTAGAGGCAGAGCTAGGCATAGTTAAAAGCAAACCAATCATGTATTTGCTGCAGACTGATTCTGTAACTGATCAGCTCGCCTTAAAGTTTCTTTGCAAGCGTTTGGGACTGCCAGAGCCTACAGGTAAGTTCGAAACTGACCATGTCATGCTACCGCGTAGTTTGTTTTTGCGCCGCCCCACACCGGTATTCAGAAGTGCGGCGAAACAAACTGATACTATTGATGTGTTTACCAACATGTTTCAATTGCATCGGGTCCACTCTGAGCTCGATTTTCAAGTCTTGCCAGTCTACATCTCGTGGGGTCGAGCACCTGGTAAAGGTAAACCTGGTTGGGCTGATCTTATCGCCGATCAGGCATCTCCAAGTTGGTTGCGCAAGCTCTTCATCGTATTGTTTTTAGGTCGCGATAATTTTGTGAGTTTCTCACGAGCAGTTTCTACCCGTTCAATGGTTAAACAACACGGTAGTGACCATCAAATAGCGCAAAAACTGATTCGCGTAGCCAACACCCACTTTCACAGGAAACGTCAGTCACTAACGGGGCCTACCCTGCTTGAGCGCAGTGAGCTAAATAATTCGGTATTGGGTTCTGACGCCGTTAAGTTAGCCATTCAAGAAGAAGTCCAAAACAAGCGTGTATCGCCAGAAGAAGCTAAGCAAAGCGCACAGAAATATATAAATGAAATTGCTGGCGACTACCGGGAGGGCCTCATTCGCATTGGCGACCGAGTGCTAACCCGAATTTGGAATAAGATCTATAACGGCATCAGCGTTGGGCACGCCAAACGGATCCGTGATTTGGCCCAGAACGGTCATGAAATTATCTATGTCCCCTGCCATCGCAGTCATATGGATTACTTACTCCTCACTTACGTAATTTATCACGAGGGCATGGTGACACCGCATATTGCTGCCGGGATTAATCTAAACTTCTGGCCCGTAGGCAAAATATTTCGTCGCGCCGGCGCATTCTTTTTGCGTCGCAGCTTCGCCGGTAACAAGCTCTACACAGCAGTATTCCGCGAATATTTAGAGCTCTTATTTAATAAAGGCTATTCCGTTAAGTACTATCCTGAAGGCGGGCGTAGTCGAACGGGTCGTCTGATCCCTCCCAAAACAGGCATGTTAGCAATGACGCTGCAGGCCATGCTCAAGGGAGTTAATCGTCCGGTCAGCATCGTACCGGTTTACATCGGTTACGAACATGTAATGGAAGTAAAGAGTTACTTAAAAGAGTTAACTGGTAGCAATAAGAAGAAAGAATCACCCCTGCAAATACTATCTGCAGTGCGCAAGTTAAAAAACTATGGCCATGGCTACGTGAATTTTGGTGAGCCACTGCAGTTGAATCAGTTTCTCGATGACTACGCACCGCAATGGCGTGACAGTCAAGATGATGCCAGTGATAAGAAACCTTCGTGGTTAACGCCAACTGTGAACGAGCTCGCCAATCGAGTTATGCTGCGTATTAACAAGGCTGCAGCGGTCAACGGTATGGCATTAGTCAGCATGTGTTTGTTGTCTTCTAAGACCAAGACAATGACTAAAGCTGAGCTTGTAAAAGCTATGAGCGATTACCTAACATTGCTACAGGAAGTCCCGTTTAGCGCCGATTCCACATTAAGCGAGAGGCAAGCGGAAGAAATGCTCGAAGATACCCTTAAGCTGAAACGCTTATCAGTGGTAGACGACCAATATGGTGTGTTAATTTCTCCACAGGAAAACCAGGCGGTTACCCTTACTTATTATAGGAATAATATTCTCCACCTATTCGCGCTTCCTGGCATGATCATGACCATCGTTTTTGCCAACAATGGGTTGGAGAAATCCAAGCTGCTGCGTTTGCTAGTTGAGCTCTATCCAATGCTGCAAAAAGAATTGTTCTTGTATATGGATACTGACTCTGCCAGTGATTATTACGAGCGCCTTATCATGCAGCTTAAAGAACAAGGCTTATTGATCCAAAAAGGCCGTAAACTAATGCCTCCTGAACGCGGCTCAGAGCACTTCCATTCTGCATGGTTATTGAGTCGCGCCATGCAAGAAACCGTGCAGCGCTATGCTGTTGTTTTGCGGGCATTGGAAATCGCCAAGACAATTTCTCGTGGTCAGTTAGAAAAAGTATCACGCACTATCGCCGAGCGCTTATCTTCCCTGTACGGTATGAGCTCGCCAGAATTCTACGATAAAAATGTGTTTAGCTGTTTGGTAACCGCTTTACGCGAACAGGGCCTTGTAGAATCTGCCGACGACGGCACGTTGCAACACTCAGATAGCAGTCGCCTATTGCAAGACGAAATCAACCAATTGGTGTGGCCAGAAATTTCACAACATTTATTGCAGCTCGAAAAGATTTAGTCACTTCTCAATTTAGTCATGTTATTCAGCACTTTTCGTTGAATAACGTGATGTTCTTTAGTCGTTATGATGCACGTGATCTGCCCTTAGAATATGGATTGTCAGGTCGCTGTCGTGTTTCAGTCGTGGCCGAAACTGCTATAAATTTTAGATGATTGATTCACAGATTGGTGAGGACCGCACATGATAGTTAAGAAATTGAGAACCGAGCGCAACTGGTCTCAGGAACAACTCGCTGAATACTGTGGACTTAGCGTACGCACTATTCAACGTGTTGAATCAGGCAACAAAGCTAGTATGGAAACTCTGATGTCTCTTGCCGCTGTATTCGAAGTAGAAATTACAACGTTAACGGAGACAATTACTGTGATTGATAAGAACTCTCAAAATTGGCATGCATTACCCTGGTGGTTTAGAGCGTCACTAGCTGGCAGCCGCACGCGGCGTTCAGCAATAGTCGCTGAAATTGCATTTGTGGTGCTGGGCTTAATAAGTTGGGTCGTATTCGAGCCGCATACTTTTATCACCCCAACAATATTCCTAATGGCATACATAGTCAGTTGTATAAATCGCTATGGTGATCGTAAAAACGCCTGGTCTTGATGCTAGGCGTTTTTTGTTACGCATCTATGCAATGAAGTGCTGTAGTCGTTAGATTTAACCGTCGAGGATGTCGGGGTTAAATTTAAAAACAGACGGTAAAAAGTTAGCCGTTGCATGAGAGTAAGTGCTTTGGCTACAAACTTTTAGTAGCATGGTCTAAGGAGGTCCCCGCATGCGCGGGGATGATGCGTTTCTTCGTTGTTAGCTAGACTTTCTTAATGCGCTAAAAAGAACTGATAGGCTGGATTGCCACTCTGCTCTTCGAATTCGTAACCTAACTCAGTTAGATGTTGATCAAATTCAGTTCTGCTACCTTTTGGGATATCAAAACCACACAGGACTAAACCATCTGCGGCACCGTGATTGCGATAATGGAACAAGGTGATATTCCACTTCTCGCCTAAAGTATCCAAAAATCGCAATAACGCGCCAGGATGCTCGGGAAATTCAAATGAGAATATATGTTCTTCTAGATGCTTAGCCGGTTTACCGCCCACCATATGGCGCACGTGGAGTTTCGCCATCTCATTGTCAGACAAGTCAAAACACTGATAGTTAGCAGTTTGCAATTCTTCAAGTAACGCCGCGTACTCCTGCCGCCCCTGCTTAAGCTTTATCCCCACAAAAACGTGAGCTTCATTATCGGTCGAATAGCGATAGTTAAACTCTGTGATAGCGCGGTGACCAAGTCGCTGACAAAACTGTTTAAACGCACCAGCCTCTTCAGGTAACTTCACCGCAAAAACGGCTTCCTTTTGCTCACCTAGTTCACAGCGTTCAGACACATAACGCAAGGTGTGAAAATTGATATTCGCACCACACAAAATTGCACCCAAATTCTCGTCAACAACACAGTTCTCTTGACAATACTTTCGAATAGCCGCTATGGATAGCGCACCCGCAGGCTCTGCAATCACCCGAGTGTCGTCAAAGATGTCTTTAATCGCTGCGCAAATTTCATCATTAGTAACGGTAACGACATCATCGAGTAGTTGATCACAAAGACGGAAGGTTTCCTCTCCCATGATCTTTACCGCGACACCATCTGCAAAAATACCTACGCTATCGAGCGCTACAGGTTTACCCGCTGCTTTTGCGGCCAATAAGCACGCACTTTCTTCGGCTTCCACGCCAATCAATTGGATATCCGGTCTTAACTGCTTTAAGTACACTGCAATGCCCGCTGCGAGGCCGCCACCACCAACGGCGATGAATAAACGTTGTAAATTAGGGTTTTGTTCCAGTAGCTCACGCGCTATGGTTCCTTGCCCAGCAATCACGTCGGGATGATCAAACGGTGGGACAAACACCATACCTTGTTCACGGCTTAACTGCATAGCGTGTTGATTGGCTTGATCGAAACCCATCCCGTGCAAGACAACGTCGACACTGTTTCCACCAAAGCGTTTTACTGCATCAACTTTGATATCGGGTGTGGTTTCTGGCATCACAATAGTCGCGTTAACTTGTCTTCTATTTGCTGAAAAAGCGACCCCTTGTGCATGGTTTCCAGCTGAAGCGGTAACAACACCACGAGCCATTTCAGGTGCCGAAAGTTGAGCTATACAGTTGTAAGCACCGCGTAATTTGAATGATTTTACTGGTTGTTGGTCTTCCCGCTTTAGAAAGACATTGCTGCCCAACTCTTGGGACAAACGCGCCATGAAATTCAAATCAGTATTTAACGCCACGTCATAAACGGGCGCTAACAAGATTTTCTTAAGGTACTCTTGGTCAGAAGGGTTCACTTCACTCATTGATTTAGCAACTTGTCTAATTTAGCGGCATCGCGCACCGCGCCTTTATCAGCGCTTGTGGCGAGTAAAGCAAAATTTTTCAATGATGCCGTGAGTGGTCGCACTCGATCAACTGGCTGCCAAGGTTTGTTACTGGTATTCATCTTTGCGCGGCGCTCAGCGAGTTCGGCATCCGAAATATCAACATTGATACTGCGATTAGGAATATCAATCACGATGCTATCGCCATCTTCAACCAAAGCTAAACCACCACCACTTGCGGCTTCCGGAGAGCAATGACCGATGGAAAGACCTGATGTACCGCCCGAGAAGCGGCCATCTGTTATCAATGCACAAGATTTACCTAAGCCTTTTGATTTGAGATAACTAGTTGGATATAACATTTCTTGCATACCCGGCCCACCTTTGGGGCCTTCATAACGAATGATCACCACGTGGCCGGCCTTAACTTCATTTCCCAAGATGCCCGCGACCGCGTCGTCCTGACTTTCATAAATTTTCGCTGTGCCGGTGAAGGTCCAAATTGATTCATCCACACCAGCGGTTTTAACGATGCAACCATCTTCAGCAAGATTACCGAATAGAACAGCTAGACCACCTTCTGCGCTATAAGCATGCTCTAAATCACGGATACAGCCAGCTTCGCGATCTTTGTCAGCGGTTGGGTAACGACAGTCCTGACTGAATGCTTGAGTAGTGCGAATACCGGCCGGACCGGCACGATAAAACATCTCAGCAGACGTATTTTCATCAGCAACAATAGACCAGTCGTTGATGACATCGGCCATCGGCTTGCCTAATACGTGATTCGCGTCCTTGTGTAGTAAGTCAGCATTTTTTAGCTGTTCTAAAATACCCATAACACCACCAGCACGATGCACATCTTCCATGTGATATTCTGGCGTGGCCGGCGCGACTTTACACAAGTGTGGCACTTTGCGTGAAAGCCTGTCGATATCGTTCATATCGAAATCGACTTTGCCTTCTATAGCTGCGGCTAAAAGGTGTAAAATAGTATTAGTGGAACCACCCATGGCGATATCGAGGCTCATGGCATTCTCAAACGCATCGAAGTTGGCAATGTTGCGTGGCAAAGCGGTTTCATCACCATTTTTATACCAACGTTCACATAGCTCAACAACCAAGGAACCCGCGCGCTTAAACAATTGCTCACGGTCTTTATGCGTCGCCAAGGTCGAGCCATTACCAGGTAAAGAAAGGCCTAAGGCTTCAGTAAGACAATTCATCGAGTTAGCCGTGAACATGCCTGAACATGAACCGCATGTTGGGCATGCAGAACGTTCAATTTCATCGCTATCAGCATCAGTTACTTGATCATCCGCAGCGGCGACCATGGCATCAACCAAGTCTAACTTGATGATTTGATCAGACAACTTGGTTTTACCCGCTTCCATGGGGCCACCAGAGACGAAAACCACAGGAATGTTTAAACGCATAGCCGCCATCAACATTCCAGGTGTGATTTTATCGCAGTTAGAAATACACACTAATGCATCGGCACAATGGGCATTCGCCATATACTCAACGGCATCGGCAATAATTTCTCGCGAAGGCAAACTATAAAGCATGCCGCTATGGCCCATGGCAATACCATCATCAACAGCAATGGTATTAAACTCTTTGGCGACACCACCCGCGGCTTCGATACTGCTTGCGACCAGTTGTCCCATGTCTTTCAAATGCACGTGACCCGGAACGAATTGAGTGAATGAGTTAGCAACAGCAATAATGGGTTTGCCAAAATCATTGTCTTTCATTCCGGTTGCTCGCCACAAAGCGCGAGCCCCTGCCATATTGCGACCTTGGGTAGTCGTCGCCGATCGAAGTTTAGGCATGTCGCCCTCCTAGTTATTTATAAACAGGGGTTAACCAGCCCCATTTATCCTCAGTCTTACCACTAAATAGGCCAAAGAATGCATCTTGTACTTGCTCGGTAATTGGACCGCGTCCACCATTACCTACAGAGATGCCATCTACACTGCGTACTGGCGTAACTTCTGCAGCAGTTCCGCACATCAAAATTTCGTCAGCAAGATACATCGCTTCACGCGGAATGTTCTCTTCGCGCACTTCGTAACCCATTTCTTTAAGTAGAGTCATTACAGTGTCGCGGGTGATACCCGGCAAAATTGCAGCTGTTTTAGGGGTAGTTGAAACAACACCATCACGAATGACAAAAATATTCTCACCAGCGCCTTCACTGATATAGCCGTTCACATCTAACGCAATGCCTTCACCATAGCCGTGGCGACGCGCCTCCATTGAGATAAGCTGAGATGACAAATAATTGCCGCCGGCTTTAGCGCCAGTAGGCATTGTGTTCGCGGCTAAACGATTCCAGCTCGAAATACCCGCATCAACACCATTCTTAAGTGCTTCTTCACCAAGGTAGGCGCCCCATTCGAACGCCGCTATGGCTAGCTCTGTCTCTTGACCAAATGGTACTTGTAGGCCCATACCGATATCGCCATAGTAAGCGATCGGGCGAATGTAGGCAGAAGACAGTTCATTCTTGCTAATAATATCGAGTGTCGCCTGATTAATTTGTTCCAGCGTGAAGGGGATCGTCATCCGATAAATCTTGGCTGAATCTAGCAACCGTCGATTGTGTTCATGCAAACGAAAGACACAGGTACCTTTGTCCGGCGTGTTGTAGGCACGGATACCTTCAAATACAGAAGAACCGTAATGAATCGCATGCGTCATTACATGCACAGTGGCGTTTTGCCAAGGCATGATTTCGCCGTTAAACCAAATAAACTCTGCAGGTTGCTTTGCCATAGTAATTCCTTAACTTACTTAAATACGTAGGGTTTGATTAATGCGTGAATAATACATGCATCAACAGCCGCACCCAACGTTGAAGGCTACGAAATTACCTAAACATTGTTATGGATGTGTAAACTTGAATGACCAAGTTTATTAAAGCCATCGGTGATTAGACCAAATGGTTGTTACCGCAAGGAGCGCCATGGCGAACGCTTCTTAAAAATAGCATAGAAAAGATACGGAAAACAAGCGAAGAATAGTTTGCAAAATATGTCTTATTTATCAGGTTCTGATATATTGTTGGGCAAGTTAATGATCACTGCAGCCGGCTAATGAAATAGGTATTGCACTTGAAAGTATATAGAAAGTCTCGCATTTTTTGGCTTTTGAAGTGCCCAAGAGTTTTTGACTACAGATTGATTATTCTTATTCTGAGCTTTTTATTCTCGTTCTGGACATTTGCGCAAATTCTTGAGCCGCAAGTAAAGTTCCCTCGATTTGCCTCAGTTTCAACCAAAACCGGCCTAGCACAAGACACCGTAGTAGATATGCTTCTCGACCGTGACGGCTTTCTTTACCTAGGTACTCAAGGCGGTCTCGACCGCTGGGATGGTCATCAGCTCTATCGAATTCGTGGCGAAAGTGATCAATTGACGGATACTTCAATTACTCGATTGTTTCAGGACAGCCGTGACAATATATGGATCGGCACAGTCAACTCAGGGGTTTTCAGGTTGTCGCCAAACACTGGAGTTGTAACTCAAGTATTTAACCTTCCTCTAATCGATACGCCTGAGTTCAACCAATTTGCGAATAATTTCGTTGAAGACGAATATGGCCGAATCCTGATAAGTCTCGACTATCACGTGATGCGTTATGATTATGCTAGCGAGTCATTAGAGCAACTTTACCAATTACCGCAGGAAATGATTACTGCTGGCGATGGGATCCGGTGGATGGAAAAAACAGGTCTAAGCCTCCTAATAGCAACGAGTGATGGCTTGTTCGTGCTGGAAGAGGGAACTGATGCTGTAAAAGTCAACTTTTTACCTGACGAACTCGAAGTAGAAATTGATGCGCACAATGTTAAACACCTTCTAATTGATAAAGACAATAGGCTTTGGATTTCTACAGTTAAAGGCTTGTTAGTTGCACCTTTAAGTTCGCTTAACATGGCTATTGCCTCATCAGATCACAGATGGCCAGCAAAAACTGTACTTCCCAATACGAATGTTTGGCGAGTTATTCAGTATGACGAAAATCGTTTGTGGGTTGGTTCCAGCGTCGGTTTATACTCCATAAATACTAATGACGAATTAGCCTCAGAATATATCTTGCAGCCTATGAAGGGATTAGACGTTCTGTCTCGCAAAGATATATTCGATATTGAAGTAAATAGAGACGGCAACCTTTGGCTTGCGTCTAACTACGGTGGGGCACTCTATTGGTCACCTTTGAGTTTACTATTCAACAATATTCAAATAACTGCTTTTAACACTGATAAACAACCACTTACCGATAATAATATATGGGTATTGAGTGTCGATGAACAAAATCACTTGTGGATCGGGACAGATAACGGCCTTACTAGGTTCAATCCAGAAACAAATGAGAGTTCACTGTTTTTGCAACGCGACGATTATGTTCCTTTTAGTGAAGCTTATATAGACAGGATCTTTGCCATTAGTGGAGATACATTAATATTGCAAACGGGCGAAGGTTTATGGTTGTTTGATAAATCTACTGGCGAAAAAAGCCGTTTACTGGCAGCTGATACTGAAGCGTCGACAGTCCTTAGTGATTTCGCATGGGGCAGTGCAATTGATTCATCAAATAACATATGGTTTGCTGTTAACAACAGCTTTTATAAGTATTCATTATTCGACAACAATTTAACTCAGCTATCACTACCGAAACCCTTCAATACTGGGAAGTTTTACACCTTTCTGGGCCATACACCTCAATATGAGAATTCCATGTGGGCATCTATGGTTGGTGCATTATTGTTAATAGATCCCAATACATTAGAAATACAAACTGTCCATGAATTAGGAAAAAACCTACTTACACGCAACCTATACCCTAGTAGTGTTCTAGTCGACAATCAGGGGACACTTTGGGTAGCCTATCCAGGATTGGGACTCTTCGGCCTAGATAGTCAATCTTTTGAGCAAAAGTTCTTCTTTAGTGATGAAAATTTACTGCCGACGAATCTGGTCTATTCAATAACAAATGACAAAAACGACGGTCTTTGGTTCAGCAGCCATTCGGGCCTCCATCGGATTAATCCGGCACGCGATCAAATAGATAACTTTCGCTATGGCCAAGCACTCAATGTTGCCGAATTTAATGATGGTGCTGTTGCGCAACTTAGCAATGGAGAACTTGCATTTGGCTCACCTAGTGGCGTAGTAAAGTTTGACCCCGCGTTATTGTACGGTGCATCAAACACAGAACAAACTTATGGCGCATTTACAATTGAACAACAACGCACAGCGATCACTGACATCAGCCTTGCAAACCGAAAATTTAAAGAACACCCGTTAGCTAATTATCACGGACAGACGGTTTCATTAAATCACCAAGACAATGGTCTTAGTATTCGATTTTCAAGCCTTCAATTTGACCAGCAAGACAGTCTTTCCTACACCTATCAGCTTAGCAATAACGGACGTGTAATTACTGAAGCAGAAACGACGGAACCTCTAGTTACACTCGCCTTATTAGATCCTGGCGAGTATGAATTCACAGTCGTTCCAACATTGTCTAACAATGGTTTTGGGATTCAACCCGCAACGATATATATCAATGTCGCTCATGCCCCTTGGAATACACCTCAAGCACGCACAATGTATGTATTTCTGACACTATTAATTTTGTTGGCCATTTGGAGTGTAAGACGCAAGCAAATCTACTATTTAGAACAAGCACGTACCCAAGTTAAGCTGTTTGGTGATGCATTTAAACAAACTAGTGACTGGGTAATTATTTTCGATCGCGAATTTAATCCAATGGCCCTTAACCCTTCATTAGAGCGTGCGTTTGGTCTTAACTCCGAAGAAAAAACGGTTGATAAATTTAACCGCCTTAAACAGCAGTATCCTGAATTTGAGCGTCACGCGATGAGCGGCTTGCGCCAGTTTTTACGTGAAGGACACTGGCGCAGTGAGCAAAAGCTCACACTTGCT
>CAXRGW010000054.1:0-16727 GCA_964230255.1 Alteromonas sp. | reverse complement strand
ACCGGTAGCCGTTTGTGGCCAAAATCTCGTGTGGCGTTACCCAAGCAGTTTCTCTCTTTAACGTCCGAGAATAGCATGTTACAAGACACTCTAGCGCGTCTTGAAGGTGCGCAAGCGGCGGCACCTATCGTAATCTGCAACAATGCGCATCGGTTCTTAGTCGCGGAGCAGTTACGCCAGCAAGATTGTGATCACGGCGGTATTATCTTAGAACCTGTTGGCAGAAATACTGCACCGGCAATTGCATTAGCTGCGCTTCATGCAATCAAAACTGACCCTGAAGCAGTTCTCTTAGTGTTAGCCGCAGATCATTTAATTCAAAACCAAGCGGCGTTTCACGATGCAATAGAAAAAGCTCATGCGTTAGCACTAGATGGACGTTTGGTTACGTTTGGTATTGTGCCTGACCAACCACACACCGGCTACGGTTACATTAAATCAGGTGATGTTCTAGACACAGGTTTCAGTGTGTCTGAATTCGTTGAAAAACCTGATCTTGTTACTGCTACTAAATATGTCGAGTCGGGTCAGTATTTCTGGAACAGTGGTATGTTTATGTTTAAAGCGGCCACGTATGTTGATGAGTTGGGTAAATATGCGCCTGAAATACTGGATGTTTGTGAAAGAGCTATCGCCACTGAAACACCCGATTTAGATTTCATTCGAGTAGATGCAGATACTTTCAGTCAATCGCCTGATGATTCAATCGATTATG
Source organism: Alteromonas sp. (assembly GCA_964230255.1). Taxonomy (GTDB): domain Bacteria; phylum Pseudomonadota; class Gammaproteobacteria; order Enterobacterales; family Alteromonadaceae; genus Alteromonas_E. Next base: position 16,012 of record CAXRGW010000054.1, on the reverse strand, counting down.
CCGTTATGGAAAAAACCGAGCTGGCGGCGATGGTTAGTTTAGATGCGGGTTGGAGTGATGTTGGCAGCTGGTCTTCACTGTGGGAAACTGCAGAAGACAAAGACGACAATGGCAATGCAACGGTTGGCGATGTGCTCCTAACGGATGTTAACGATAGTTATATAAACGCTGAAGAGCGACTGGTTGCTGCGGTGGGTGTTGATGACCTAGTCATTGTTGAAACCAAAGATGCTGTTTTAGTCGCCAATAAATCCAAAGTACAAGACATTAAAACCATCGTGTCTCAGCTCAAGGAACAAAAGCGCCCAGAGTATGAATTTCATCGCGAAGTATACCGTCCCTGGGGTAAGCATGATTCGATTGATAACGGTGAACGATTCCAGGTCAAACGAATCACTGTTAAGCCCGGTGAAAAATTGTCGGTGCAAATGCATCATCACCGCGCTGAGCATTGGATTGTTGTTTCAGGTACTGCCAATGTGACCATCGATGAAAGCGTTGCGATGTTGACGGAAAATCAGTCGATTTATATACCGATTGGTGCTGTTCATGCGTTAGAAAACCCAGGCAAAATTCCTCTAGAGCTCATAGAAGTACAATCGGGTTCATATTTAGGTGAAGACGATATCGTGCGATTTTCTGACCGTTATGGCCGTGCGCCCGAGGCAAGAAAGTAAATGACTAAAACCATTACCTGTTTCAAAGCCTATGACATTCGAGGGAAGTTAATTGAACAGCTAGATGAGAACATCGCATTTCGCATTGGTAAAGCATTGGTTGAGACATTAGCCGCTAAAACGATAGTTGTTGGGTCAGATGTACGTCTAACTTCCGCACCATTGAAGTTGGCATTAGCTGCTGGCGCGATAGACGCGGGCGCAACGGTTACCGATATTGGTATGGTGGGCACGGAAGAAATTTATTTCGCTACGAAAGACTTAGGCGTTGATGCCGGCGTTGAAGTGACCGCGAGCCACAATCCGATTGACTACAATGGTATGAAGATTGTCAAAGCCGGTTCGGTACCAATCAGTGGTGATACTGGTTTGCACGAAATTCAGCGATTGGCGGAATCATACGACGATGCTGAAATCCACGCTAAATTAGCTCAGTATGCAGCGGCTGATTATGCAGTTGCCAGTGAGCGTGAATTTCTTACCGGTATTGCGTTAGTTACTGAATCGGCGCTCATCGCAACGGGTCAATATGTTCAACAGGATCATCGCAGTGCTTACGTTGAACACGTGTGTAGTTATATCGATATAAATAATCTAAAGGGTCAAACGCTTGTGGTAAATGCGGGCAATGGCGCTGCTGGTCCGGCGCTTGACGCAATCGCGCAATATATGCAAGAACAAGGTGTCCAAACTGAATTTGTTCGAGTACACCATGAACCTGATGGTACCTTTCCTAACGGTATACCCAACCCCTTATTACCCGAGAGCCGAGACGATACGGCATCAGTTGTTAAGCAGACTGGGGCGAATATGGGGATCGCTTGGGATGGCGACTTTGATCGCTGTTTCTTGTTCGATGAAAATGGTGATTTTATCGAAGGCTATTACATAGTCGGCTTGCTTGCAGAAGCATTCTTAGCTAAGCACGACAATGCCAAGATCATTTATGACCCTCGTGTATATTGGAATACTGAGGCCGTGGTAGAGGCTGCAGACGGGCAGCCAATAAAGAGTAAAACAGGCCATGCGTTTATCAAAGAACGGATGCGTAAGGAAGATGCGGTATACGGTGGTGAGATGAGCGCGCACCATTACTTCCGTGATTTTGCCTATTGTGATTCTGGCATGATCCCGTGGTTGTTAGTTGCCGAGTTAATTGCGACTAAAAACCAACCTTTATCAACAATGGTTAGCGATCGCATTGAAGCATTTCCGTCTTCTGGCGAAATCAATAGTCTATTAAAAGACGCTGATGCGGCGCTTGCGCGAGTGGTTAAGCGCTACCAAGCAAGTGCAACTGTGCTTGATGATACCGACGGTGTGGGGATGGAATTTGGTACTTGGCGCTTTAACCTGCGCAAATCAAACACTGAACCGGTTATCCGCCTCAATGTTGAATCAAAAGGCGATATTGCTCTGATGGAAGAAAAGACCGCGGAGTTACTAGCGATTATTCGCGCGTAAAAGCCTGTTATAAATTTAAAAGCGGCCAAGCTGAAATCGAACTTGGCCGTTTTTCATGTCCAAATAAGGCTAGCTCAAGCCCACCATTACGACATGACTGATGACTACCAAAGTGGTGAGAAAGACCCGTAGACGGGTGTATTCGATGACTAACGAAGGTGACATTTGCAAGGTGTATTTGTCGTACATCAATACGGCAATATAGGCCAAACTCAGCACTCCAAGGGTTCGTGCATCAGCAAACAATATCAACGCGAGCCAAGCAACAATACTGGGCAACATTGCCACGTAGAGCTGGTGTGAATATTTGGGCTCAGTTATCGCTGCATACCAATGAATACCGCCAAAAAAAGATAAAATAATGGCTGAGTATTGGGTAAAAAAAGCGAAGGCTTGTGGGTAACTAAGTACTTCCATCAACACCGCAACGGGGATAGCGAAGAACGGAATTAAACCGAGGTAACCCAATAATCCTGCATGTTTTGGCATGTTCTCTCCGAAACAAAAAAGCGCCTACAAGAGGCGCTAAATTATACAACTAACTTGAAGTCAGTGCTTATTTTTCAATTGGCTTGTACTCGCGACGCCCTTCACCGGTGTAAAGCTGACGTGGACGACCGATTTTTTGGCCTGGTTGAGATAACATCTCGTGCCAGTGTGAGATCCAACCAACCGTTCTTGAAAGCGCGAAGATACACGTAAACATATTAGTAGGGATACCAATCGCTTTAAGGACGATGCCTGAGTAGAAGTCTACGTTTGGGAACAATTTCTTCTCAGCAAAGTAAGCGTCGCTCAGAGCAATGCGTTCAAGCTCCATTGCAACATCGAGTAATGGATCATCGATTTTCAATTCGCTTAATACTTCGTGACAGCTTTCTCGCATTACTGTGGCACGTGGGTCGTGATTTTTATAAACACGGTGACCAAAGCCCATCAAACGGAATGGATCAGACTTGTCTTTAGCGCGAGCAATAAACTCAGGAATGCGGTCAACAGTACCAATTTCTTCAAGCATGTTTAAGCACGCTTCATTCGCACCACCGTGGGCCGGTCCCCACAGTGACGCAACACCGGCAGCGATACACGCGTATGGGTTGGCACCAGATGAACCGGCTAGGCGAACTGTAGACGTTGAGGCATTTTGCTCATGGTCTGCGTGGAGTGTGAAGATACGGTCCATGGCGCGCTCTACCGCTGGAGAAATCTTATATTCTTCTGCTGGCACTGAGAACATCATGTTCAGGAAGTTCGCTGCGTAGCTCAGTTCGTTACGTGGGTATACGAAAGGCTGTCCAATGTTGTACTTGTAACACATGGCAACCAGTGTGGGCATTTTCGCAACAAGGCGGTGCGCACTGCGCATACGTTGTTCAGGGTTATTAACGTCAAGGTCGCTGTGATAAAAAGACGACAATGCACCAACGGTGCCACACAGCATAGCCATAGGGTGGGCGTCGTTGCGGAAACCGTGGAAAAACATATTCAACTGGTCGTGAACCATGGTGTGACGTGTAATGGTGTGTTTAAATTCGGCATATTGCTCGGAAGAAGGAGCGTCGCCATGCAGCAACATGTAGCAAACTTCTAGGTAGTCTGCATCGCGAGCAAGTGATTCGATATCGAATCCACGGTGAAGTAACTCACCTTTTGCGCCGTCAATAAAGGTAATTGCCGATTCGCACGACCCTGTGGCCATGAAACCCGGATCAAATGTGAAGTAGCCAGCAGCACCCAGTGCTCTAACGTCAATAACGTCGTGACCAGCGGTGCCGCTTAGGATTGGCAATTCGACTTCTTTATCACCGGCTTTTAAGATGGCTTTTTGATCGGCCATGTATGCTCTCCTCAGACTGATTCATTGGAACGCTTGTAGCCAAAAAAGGCACAAAGCGAGGGAAAAGTGGCGCTATTTGTACTGATAAAGTGGCGTTATGTCAATTTTAATGCATATTCGCTCAATAAATATTCTAGATTGTTCCCTGTTATAATCCAGTAATTCGTAGTGCCGCAGATGAGGTTACGACTAAAGTCTTAAAATAGAACAAAAAATTGTATTTATAGTGGCTGGTAGATATACTCTGTAAGTCTTGTCACTACTGCATATGTGGTGTGTAAACAAAGACATAAAATGTTCACAAACAGTTAACATCTCAGGGGATGAGGCTTTTAACACATATAACAAACACGCACTCAGGACACACATGATGACGTGTTATCTACGGACCTTACAGGCTTACAAATTGTGAAGAAACAAAGACCAGTAAATTTAGATTTAAATACAATTAAATTTCCTCCGTCTGCAATCACTTCAATCCTCCACCGGGTTACAGGTGTTGCAATGTTTTTTGCATTATTATTTGTTATCTGGGCATGGGCTGTTTCTCTCGGCTCGGCTGACGATTTCAAATACGTGCAATCGTTAATGAAAGGTGTCATTGGCAAAATCATTGCCATCGGTACTTTATCCGCACTCACATATCACATCCTTGGTGGCATTCGTCACGGCATTATGGATATGGGTTATTGGGAAGAACTTGAATCAGGTAACACCAGCGCCAAAATCACAATTGGTTTATGGATTGTTCTGACCATCGCTATGGGAGTTGTATTATGGTAACTAATCAAGCGTCGATAAAGCGTGACGGTGTTCAAGATTATGTCTCACTGCGTGCGACTGCAGTCATCATCGCTTTGTATACTTTTTACATGGCGTGGTTTTTCATCACGACTGACACTATTACTTATGAAGTCTGGCAAGGACTGTTCTCATCTATAACAATGAAAGTAGCTACCTTTGCTGCGTTGGTATCAATCATGATCCACGTACGCATCGGTCTTTGGCAAGTCTTGACTGACTATGTCAAACCCGCAGGATTGCGTGCCACTATTCAGTACGTGCTAAACCTAATTGCCTTCGCTTACGTAGCTGTTGGCATATTCGTTTTATGGGGAGTGTAGTATGAGTGTAGCTATTCACGAATATGATGCAGTAGTCATCGGTGCTGGTGGTGCCGGCATGCGCGCGGCGCTGCAGATTTCACAAAGCGGCAAATCTTGTGCGCTGTTATCTAAAGTATTTCCAACCCGTTCTCATACAGTGTCTGCACAAGGCGGTATTACTGTTGCACTAGGTAATTCTCATGAGGACAATTGGCAATGGCACATGTACGACACGGTGAAAGGTTCCGATTATATCGGTGACCAAGAAGCTATCGAATATATGTGTAAGACCGGTCCAGAAGCAATTATCGAAATGGAAAACATGGGTTTACCATTCTCGCGCTTTGAAAACGGTAAAGTTTATCAACGTCCATTTGGTGGCCAGTCGAAGAACTTCGGTGGCGAACAAGCGGCGCGTACTGCAGCCGCGGCGGACCGGACTGGTCACGCATTATTGCATTTGCTGTATCAACAAAATGTTAAAAACAAAACTAAGGTATTCAGCGAATGGTACGCCTTAGATTTAGTTAAAAACCAAGACGGTGATGTCGTTGGTTGTACGGCAATCGATATTGAGACTGGCGAGGTCGTTTACTTTAAAAGTAAAGCGGTTGTGCTAGCAACTGGTGGTGCAGGGCGTATATACGCTTCTACAACTAACGCGCATATCAACACTGGTGATGGTGTCGGTATGGCACTTCGTGCTGGTGCACCTGTACAAGATATGGAAATGTGGCAGTTCCACCCAACGGGTATTGCTGGAGCAGGTACGTTGGTAACTGAAGGTTGCCGTGGTGAAGGTGGTTATCTGCTTAACAAAGACGGCGAACGCTTCATGGAACGTTACGCGCCAAATGCAAAAGACCTAGCCGGTCGCGACGTTGTTGCGCGTTCAATGATGACTGAGATCCGCGAAGGTCGAGGTTGTGAGGGTCCATGGGGTACGCACATTAAATTAAAACTCGATCACCTAGGTAAAGACGTACTTGAGTCACGCTTGCCGGGTATCTTGGAGCTTTCTCGTACTTTTGCACACGTAGATCCAGTGAAAGAACCAATTCCGGTAATCCCAACTTGTCACTATATGATGGGTGGTATTCCGACTAATGTTGACGGTCAAGTCATTAAGATCGATGAAAATGGTAACGAGTCACCGATGACAGGCTTATTTGCTTGTGGTGAGATCGCTTGCGTATCGGTTCACGGTGCCAACCGCCTAGGTGGTAACTCACTACTAGACCTTGTGGTGTTTGGTCGTGCAACTGGCCTTCACTTAGGTGAAAAGATCGACGAAATCGCCCCGACTCGCGAAGCATCTAATACCGATGTTGAAGAAGCGTTGGCACGATTCAATCGCTGGGAAAACTCTGAAAAGGGCAAAGGCGAAGATCCAGTTCAAATCAAAAAAGACATGCAAGAATGCATGCAGCTTAACTTCTCGGTATTCCGTGAAGGTGACGCAATGGCCCAAGGCCTTAAAGAACTTGCAGAAATCCGTGAGCGCCTTAAAAATGCGCGTTTGGATGACAAGAGCAGCGATTTCAACACCATGCGTATCGAGTGTCTTGAACTCGATAACTTGATGGAAACCGCGTACAGCACCGCAGTTGCTGCGAACTTCAGAACTGAGAGCCGTGGTGCTCACAGTCGATTCGATTACACCGAGAGGGATGATAAGAATTGGTTGTGTCACAGCGTTTACGTTCCGGGTTCTGAAACAATGATAAAACGTGACGTAAATATGGCGCCGAAGCTTCGTGAAGCATTTCCGCCGAAAGTACGTTCGTATTAATTGGGGTGAAATTAGATGCAATTATCATTTTCTGTATATCGTTACAATCCTGATGTGGACAATGCGCCACACATGCAAGACTATACGCTCGAAGTTGAAGAAGGGCAGGACATGATGGTTCTGGATGCGCTGATTGCGCTGAAAGAACAAGACCCGTCATTGTCTTTCCGCCGTTCTTGCCGTGAAGGTGTTTGTGGCTCTGATGGCATGAACATGAACGGTAAAAACGGCCTCGCGTGTATTACACCATTGTCAGCGTTAGGCAAAGGTAAAATCACCGTTCGTCCATTACCGGGTTTGCCAGTAGTACGCGATTTAGTCGTCGATATGACACAGTTCTATACGCAATACGAAAAAATTAAACCGTTCTTGATCAACGAAGACAAACAGCCACCTGCGCGTGAGCATTTGCAATCGCCAGAAGAGCGAGCCAAACTTGACGGATTGTACGAGTGTATTTTATGTGCTTGTTGTTCTACGTCATGCCCATCGTTCTGGTGGAATCCTGACAAGTTCATTGGACCTGCAGGTTTGTTGCACGCTTATCGCTTCTTAATTGACAGCCGAGATACTGCAACTGATGAACGCCTCGGCGATCTGGATGATGCGTTTAGCGTGTTTAGATGCCATGGCATCATGAATTGCGTAAGCGTTTGTCCGAAAGGATTGAACCCTACTAAAGCCATCGGCCATATCAAGTCGATGCTGTTACAACGGGCTGTTTAGTAATACCACCTGCTACTGTGAAGTAACAGACTGGCAAGTATTAAATGGCCATCCAATAGGATGGCTATTTTGTTATAATATTTAATAAAAACCTGTAATTATTATTCACTTACAAAGGTAAGGCATAACAATGCAAGAAAGCGTGATGCAAGCGTGGTGGGCATCGTCCCATTTTGCCGGTGGCAACACAGCGTACGTTGAAGAAATGTACGAGGCTTACCTGGAAGATCCGCAAAGCGTAGCTGACGAATGGAAGCAAATCTTTGATGGATTGCCCAAAGTTGATGGTGTCGAGCTAGACACTAATCACACTCAAATCCGAGATCAATTTAGAACCCTTGCTGCAATGGGCCCAGCGGCCAAAGTCGTTGCGACACCTACTGCAAGTAGCGGTGGTGACGAGAAGCAAGTCCGCGTTCTACAATTAATTAATGCTTATCGATTCCGTGGACATCAGCATGCGAATCTCGATCCGCTATCACTGTGGAAGCAACCACGTGTGCGCGATTTAGAACTCTCGCACCACAGCTTGTCAGAAAGTGATTTCGATACAGTTTATAACGTTGGCTCTTATGCGATTGGTCAAGAATCTATGACCTTGGGTGAGCTGTACAAGTCTTTGAATCGCACTTATTGCGGTTCAATTGGTGCTGAGTACATGCATATCACCGATACTGAGCAGAAGCGTTGGTTACAGAAGAAGATTGAATCGGTGCAAGCGAAACCAGAAATCACACGGGATCAAAAAGTTTCCATATTGAAGGGTTTGATTGCTGCTGATGGCATGGAAAAGTACCTAGGTGCTAAATTCCCGGGTGCAAAACGCTTTTCGTTAGAAGGCGGTGATAGTCTGGTGCCGATGCTTAAGGGGCTGATTACTGAAGCTGGTGCTGCTGGCACTAAGGAAGTCGTAATTGGTATGGCCCATCGTGGCCGTTTAAACGTGTTAGTTAATGTCTTAGGTAAAAATCCATCAGTATTGTTTGATGAGTTTTCTGGTAAGCACGACGACTCATTAGGCGCAGGTGATGTTAAATATCACGCTGGTTTCTCGTCTGATTTCGCTACATCCGGTGGCAACGTTCACTTGGCATTGGCGTTTAACCCATCTCACTTAGAGATTGTAAACCCGGTTGTAATGGGTTCTGTACGTGCGCGTTTAGAGCGACGGGATAGCATGGACGGTGACGCAGTATTACCGATAACGATCCACGGCGACTCGGCAATTGCCGGTCAAGGTGTTGTGCAAGAAACCTTCAACATGTCGCAAACGCGGGGCTTTGCAGTTGGTGGTACGGTGCGTATCGTGGTCAACAACCAAGTAGGTTTCACCACGTCAAAAACTGAAGATACGCGTTCAACACAATATTGTACTGACATTGCAAAAATGGTTCAGGCACCGATTTTCCACGTCAATTCAGACGATCCTGAGGCAGTATTGTTTGTGACTCAATTAGCGCTTGAATATCGCAATAAATTTAAGCGCGACGTGATGATTGATTTAGTCTGTTATCGCCGTCACGGGCACAACGAAGCTGATGAGCCGAATGCAACACAGCCTTTGATGTATCAAAAAATTAAAAAACATCCGGTGCCACGTCAGATTTATGCTGACCAGCTAGCGGCTGAGGGTTCGTTAAAAGAACACGAAGCCAGTAAGTTGATCGATGAGTATCGCGCAGCATTAGATCACGGCGCATGTGTAGTTGAAGAATGGCGACCAATGACTGAGCATTCGGTTGATTGGCGTCCCTACTTGGGGCACGACTGGACTGTGCCGTATGAGCATGCCATCGCTAAAGACAAGTTAGTTGAATTAGCGCAGCGTTTAGTTGCTATCCCTGAAGACGTAAAATTGCAATCACGGGTGAACAAGCTGTATCAAGATCGCGCCGCGATGGCGAACGGTGAAAAGTTACTCGATTGGGGCATGGCCGAGAATTTGGCTTATGCGAGCATTGTTGACCTTGGTACCGACATTCGTATTACTGGTCAAGATTCTGGTCGTGGTACTTTCTTTCACCGTCATGCAGTGCTGCACAATCAAAAAGATGCATCAACCTACATGCCTTTGAAAAACATTCGTGCGGATCAGGGCGCCATTGATATTTATGATTCGGTATTATCGGAAGAAGCGGTCATGGCGTTTGAGTACGGCTACGCGACTGCTGAGCCGGGGTGTTTAACCATTTGGGAAGCACAATTTGGTGATTTCGCTAATGGTGCACAAGTGGTATTCGACCAGTTCTTGTGTTCTGGTGAGGCTAAATGGGGGCGTTTATGCGGTCTAACCGTATTGCTTCCACATGGCTATGAAGGCCAAGGGCCTGAGCATAGTTCAGCGCGTTTAGAGCGTTTCTTGCAGTTATGTGCTGATCACAATTGGCAGGTATGTATTCCATCTACACCAGCACAGGTGTTTAACATGTTGCGTCGTCAATCGATCCGACCTATGCGCAAGCCGTTGATCGTAATGTCACCTAAGTCGTTGCTGCGTCATCCACTGGCGGTGTCTAGTTTGGATGAGTTGAGTGAGGGCGTGTTCCACAATGTGATTGGTGAGCAAGACGACCTCGAAGCGAAGAAGGTTAAGCGCGTGGTAATGTGTTCGGGCAAAGTTTATTACGATCTGCTAGAACAACGCCGCAAGAATGAACAAACCGACGTTGCCCTCGTTCGACTTGAGCAGCTTTACCCATTCCCTGCGGAAGAATGTGAAAAAGTACTGGCACCATACAAACACGTTAAAGACTGGGTTTGGTGTCAAGAAGAGCCGCAAAACCAAGGCGCATGGTATTCAAGCCAGCACCACTTCTGGCAAGTCATCCCTGATGGCGCCAAATTACGTTATGCCGGTCGCGACGCATCTGCTTCGCCAGCGGTAGGTTATGTTTCAGTTCACAGCCAACAACAAAAAGCCTTGGTTGATGACGCACTCACTATTAAGTAAAGGAACCAACAATGACAATCGAAATAAAAGTTCCAGTATTACCTGAATCGGTTGCCGACGCGACGATTGCTACCTGGCATGTAAAAGCTGGTGATACGGTAACACGTGACCAAAACCTGGTTGATATCGAAACCGATAAGGTGGTTTTGGAAGTCGTTGCACCGGAGAATGGTGTAATTGGCGAAATCTTAAATGACGAGGGTGCGACAGTGTTAGGCGAGCAAGTTATTGCTATGCTTGAGCAAGGCGGTGCAGTGGCTAAGTCAGCACCTGCTGAAAGCGAAGCAGCAGCTATGTCGCCAGCAGCTGGTGGTGTAACAACAGATATCAAGGTACCGGTGTTACCTGAGTCGGTAGCGGATGCGACTATTGCAACATGGCATGTTAAAGCCGGTGAAGCAGTCAGTCGTGATCAAAATTTAGTTGACATAGAAACAGACAAAGTCGTACTTGAGGTTGTTGCACCGAATGACGGTGTGTTGTCTGAAGTGCTGGCTGATGAAGGTGCTACAGTGGTTGCTGAAGAAGTGATTGCTAAGTTTACTGAGGGTGCTAATGCAGGCGCAGCGGCATCTCCTCCAACGACAAGCGATGCTGACGATAGCGATAGTGACGCGCTTAGTCCTTCAGTTCGACGTTTATTGGCTGAAAAAGGCGTAGACCCTGCCAAGATCAAAGGCACGGGTAAAGGCGGTCGCATTACCAAAGAAGACGTTGAAAAACACCTTAAATCAGGTGGTTCAGCACCAGTTCCAGCGGCAGCAGCGCCAGTAGCACCTGCTGTATCGGGTGAACGTACCGAGAAGCGTGTACCGATGACACGTTTGCGCAAAACGATTGCCAACCGTTTACTCGAAGCGAAAAACTCAACGGCTATGTTAACTACGTTCAACGAAGTAAACATGAAGCCAATTATGGACTTGCGTAAGCAGTATCAAGAGAGTTTTGAAAAGCGTCACGGTATCCGTTTAGGTTTCATGTCGTTCTATGTCAAAGCTGTGACTGAAGCACTTAAACGCTACCCAGAAGTCAATGCTTCTATTGATGGTGATGACATTGTTTATCACAACTACTTTGATATCTCGATTGCGGTTTCTACTCCACGTGGCTTAGTCACACCTGTATTGAAAGATACTGATATGCTTGGCATGGCTGGGGTTGAAAAGGGCATTAAAGAGCTCGCTTTGAAAGGTCGTGATGGCAAATTGTCTATGGCTGAACTGCAAGGTGGTAACTTCACCATCACTAACGGTGGTGTGTTTGGTTCATTGATGTCTACACCAATCATCAACCCACCGCAGAGTGCGATTTTGGGTATGCACAAAATTCAAGACCGCCCCATGGCTGTAAACGGTAAAGTTGAGATTTTACCAATGATGTATCTAGCTCTTTCTTATGACCACCGCATTATCGATGGTAAAGAATCAGTTGGGTTCTTAGTTACAGTTAAGGAAATGCTCGAAGATCCAACGCGTCTTTTATTGGATGTGTAAGATTTTAGTATAAATCTTGAACGGACAGGTGATTGTTTGCGCTATCACCTGTCACTCTGCTCACATTTTGACTATAATGCGGGCGCTACAAATTAGGTCGCTGTTAGCGACTTTTCTATTAATAAAAATCGGAAAGAAACACCATGAATTTGCATGAATACCAAGGTAAACAGCTATTCAAAGAATACGGTTTACCTGTTTCTGAAGGATACGCAGCGGACACGCCACAAGCGGCAGTCGAAGCAGCGGATCGCATTGGCGGCTCAGAGTGGGTTGTTAAGTGTCAGGTACACGCTGGTGGTCGCGGTAAAGCGGGCGGCGTAAAACTAGTTAAAAATAAAGACGAAATTCGTGCTTTTGCGGAAAATTGGTTAGGGAAGAACTTAGTAACTTTCCAAACTGACGAGAACGGTCAGCCAGTTAGCAAAATTTTGGTGGAATCGTGTACTGATATCGACAACGAGTTGTACTTAGGTGCAGTTGTTGACCGCACTACACGTCGCGTTGTGTTCATGGCATCAACTGAAGGTGGTGTTGAAATTGAAACAGTAGCGGAAGAAACGCCTGAGAAAATTTTGAAGGCCGAAATTGATCCTATCGTCGGTCCTCAGCCATACCAAGCGCGTGAAATGGCGTTTAAATTAGGCTTGAAAGGCGCACAGGTTAAGCAATTTACGCAGATCTTCCTCGGTCTTGCTAAAATGTTTGAAGATTTAGATGTAGCACTTATCGAAATTAACCCATTGGTAATCAAAGACGACGGCAACTTGCACTGTCTTGACGCCAAAGTAGGTATCGATAGCAACGCGCTATATCGTCAACCTAAAGTTAAAGAAATGCACGATCCATCACAAGAAGACGCGCGTGAAGCTCATGCAGCACAGTGGGAGCTTAACTACGTAGCGTTAGACGGTAACGTAGGTTGTATGGTTAACGGTGCTGGCCTTGCTATGGGTACTATGGACATCGTTAACTTGCACGGTGGCCAGCCAGCAAACTTCCTTGATGTTGGTGGCGGTGCGACTAAAGAGCGCGTTGCAGAAGCATTTAAAATCATCCTTTCTGATGACAACGTAAAAGCAGTATTGGTAAACATCTTTGGCGGTATCGTTCGCTGTGACATGATTGCTGAAGGTATCATTGGCGCTGTTAAAGAAGTTGGCGTTGAAGTGCCGGTAGTTGTGCGTCTTGAAGGTACAAATGCTGAATTGGGACGCGAAGTACTTGCGAGCTCAGATCTAGACATCATCGCTGCTGAGTCGCTAACAGACGCTGCTCAGAAAGTTGTTGCTGCAGCGGAGGGCAAATAATGTCAGTTTTAATTAATAAAGATACTAAGGTTATCTGCCAAGGCTTTACTGGTGGGCAGGGTACTTTCCACTCAGAGCAAGCAATTGCATACGGCACACAAATGGTTGGCGGTGTTACGCCTGGTAAAGGTGGTACTGAGCACTTAGACCTTCCTGTGTTCAACACTGTGCGTGAAGCGGTAGAAGCGACTGGTGCAACCGCTACAGTTATATACGTGCCTGCACCATTCTGTAAAGATTCAATCGTCGAAGCTGCAGATGCTGGCATCGAGCTTATCGTTTGTATTACTGAAGGTATCCCTACGCTAGATATGCTTTACGTAAAAGAATACGTAGAGGCCAAAGGCGTGCGCATGATTGGTCCAAACTGCCCAGGTGTTATTACTCCGGGTGAATGTAAGATCGGTATCATGCCTGGACATATCCATAAGCCGGGTAAAGTAGGCATCGTATCGCGTTCTGGTACTTTGACTTACGAAGCCGTTAAGCAAACAACTGATGAAGGCTTTGGTCAATCAACTTGTGTTGGTATTGGTGGTGACCCTATCCCAGGTTCAAACTTTATCGACGTACTACAGTTGTTCCAGGACGATCCGCAAACTGAAGCTATTGTTATGATCGGTGAGATTGGCGGAACTGCAGAAGAAGAAGCTGCGGCATTCATCAAAGAGAATGTAACTAAGCCAGTTGTGTCTTACATAGCAGGTGTTACAGCACCTCCAGGTAAGCGTATGGGCCACGCTGGTGCGATTATTGCGGGTGGTAAAGGTACTGCTGACGAGAAATTTGCAGCGCTAGAAGCGGCAGGTGTTAAGACTGTTCGTTCACTTGCTGAAATTGGTGCAGCCTTGCGCGAAGCCACTGGTTGGTAAAACATATCGTTTGTTAAAAAAGCCCGCTAAAGCGGTAATGCCGATCAGTTAAGAAATTTATTTTTCTGATCGGTTGACCGATCCGACAGTGGGTTCAAAATCCGATATTAGTTTACTGGTATCGGATTTTTTTATGTCTCTTGTTCAAGCGTTCGATGATACATCTTCTTTCTTAAACGAGATTCGGGTTATGTAGTATTGAAGAGTCTGAATGGATGCCGGCGTGCAATGCTACCTACAAAGTCAATATCCGCTTCTCAGGCTGGAGCCCTCAATCAGGTATTAATAGTTATAGCCACCCCTTTATTTCGCAAGTTGATACTTTCACTGAGCGTGCATTTGAAGTGAATTGTCGTACCCGACGTTTAGGCTTAGATACGCATACCAAGCCGGAAGACTTTCTACTTAACGGCCTGCTAGCGCAGCAGCAAAAAGGCCCGATTACGCCTGACAGTTTTCTATTCCGCATGAAATACGGCTATCACTTTGACAGCTATTTACTCGGCGCATTTTTACGCAATAAAGCTAAGAGTAGGGGCGTCTCGCATATTGAAGGTGTAGTGGTTAACGTGAAATGTCATAACAATGGTGATATCGCCAGCTTGAAACTCGAAGATGGCCAGTCCATCGATGCTGACTTTTTTATCGACTGTACCGGTTTTGCTGCTGTATTGATGCAAAAGGTGCTAAATGTACCTTTTCAATCTTTTGCTAATAATTTGTTTAACAACGCAGCAGTTGTAATACCTACCGCTGCCAAAACAATACCAGCGGCAGAAACGCGGGCAACTGCGCTTTGCAATGGTTGATACTGGCAGATCCCCCTGCAAAACCGCACCGGTAATGGCTATGTCTACAGTGATTCATCTACTACATCTGAAGACGCGGAAAGAGAGCTCCGATCTACCTTGGGCGTTTCCGATGATGTTGAAGCGCGCCACTTAAAAATGCGGGTAGGGCAGTTGCAACAACATTGGACATATAACTGTTTGGGGTTGGGCTTAGCGCAAGGCTTTATTGAGCCATTAGAAGCTACCGCTTTGCACATTTTGCTAGTGTGCATCGAAATGTTTTTTGATAAATGGCAATCCGGTAATTTTACAGCGCAAAATCGCGAAAGTTTTAACCAGCAAATGAACCGGCGCTTTTAGCATGTGCGCGATTATATTGTTACGCATTACAAACTAAACACGCGAAGCGATTCTGAATACTGGCGCGCAAATCGTGAGAACAACCAATTTTCTGATTCGTTAGGACTTATCTTTAATGCATGGTTTACCAAGCAAGACTTAAAACAAGAAATCGAACGCCAGCAATTGGAAACCCATTTGGGTTCGGTATCCTGGCATTGTTTGTTGTCGGGTTATGGTGCGTATCCAAATTTAGCTCCCCAGCAGCCAGGTAAGGGGGACTTATATGTTGAAAAAGACGTTGAAAAGTTTCTGCATGGTTGTGCATTAAATTTCCAGTCTCACAATCAAAATTTGCAACAACTTACCTACAAACAATGTTAATGAAATGTTAATAATAAATCTTGTGTTGCATTTATAACTGACTAACTGTTTATTTACTTCTTTCACTAGCATTCTTCTGGTGGTTTTTTAAACATCATATAAAACAATGGGTTAAATCGCCTTTCCTGTGTTTGTATGATGTAAAGCAAAAGTTAATAAATTTAATTGAATACGTATGCAGATCGTTGTAGGGCGTGGGCTGCGGGCGTACCATGAGGCGATTATTAATACAAAGTGAAATTTATCTAGCGGTGATAAATAGAGTATCACT
>CAXRGW010000053.1:0-43035 GCA_964230255.1 Alteromonas sp. | reverse complement strand
CCTGTCTCTTGATCACAAGTCGATATCAAGAGATATGGCTAGGTCATAACCTTCAAGGATGGTTTGTAGTTTGAACCATCCTTGCCATATTACTTTTATCGACGCCCTTCCTGTTCTTTTTGTATCTTTCCATCCACCTAGCTTTGCCAGCTCCGTATAGGCCCATTTCATTGAGGGGGCTGAGTCAGGAAGCGTTTTACTCACTCGTTTCAACCAGAGTAATTTCCACGCTTTAGATGATAGAACTTGCTCACAACTGCTATCGTCAGGTTGTTCTTTTGCGAACTTAAGTTGCAGGATCCTGACAGCAATAAACGCGTTTATAGTAACGAGGCGCTCAACATTGTCTTTACTCTGTAAGCGCGATGCTTCGATGTTGGTGCCATCACTTTTCCACGCTTTATGATATTCCTCTACTAACCACCGATGTTCGTAGTAGCCAATGATAGTTAGCGCTTGTGATTGGTTTGTGACGGGTTCATTAGTCAGCAAATGCCAGCTCAAGCTTTCTTTAGCTTCACTACGCTCCACACATCCGACGTAATACAGGGGAAGTGAGTCACCACGTTTGTTGTAGGGGACTTTTAGCGTAACCGGTGCAAACACGATATCCAAAGTAACTGTGCGGGCTTTGCGTCCGCCTTTTTGAGCAATATATATTTCCTTTTTCCCAGCGCGCTCTAATTGGCTAGCATAATGATAAAGCTTGTTTTCACCTTCCTCGATATGACGACTTTGCATTGACCGAACAACGAAGCGCTGCTTTGTGGTCAGTTTGTAGCGTAAATATTCGTAGATGTCCGCTTCTCGGTCGCACACTGATATTACATCATCTATCTTTGCTCCCAACCGTGCCGACATGTTGGTTGATGCCGACTCCCACTTATATCCTTCTTTCTCCCTGTAAGGCGTTATAGCATGGTTGGCTCGTTTGCCACGAGTTTTGATATCTCGCGTCCAACGCGTTTGCTCTATCAGCCCGACGATTTCCTTCGCTTCTGGTGCAAACAGCAAGACGCTATGTGCCAGCATGCCACGAACACGATCACCTTGATTCACATGCCCAAGTTCGTTGCGGATACTTTTATGGCTGTATGAAATGGTCGTGGTGTCTTCTAGGGCGAGTAATATTTGGTGTTGCTCCGCTTGTGCAGCTGTGACATTAAATCCAGCTTCAGCAATAGATGTTGCATCAACGCTTTCATTTCTAATGAAGCGGTATGCGCCCTCCATATCAGCGGGTGATTCAGTAATATTCACAAAGGGCTTTCCTGGCGTGTTAGCAAGTGTTTCCGCTAACTTTACCAGGCGGGATGTACGACGAGGATCACCTAAATTCGTTTTGCCAAAAGTTTCTTCAGCCCACTTCGCGTTATCTGTCATCATCTTTTCCTATTAGTTAAGTAAAAGATCTGATCAGAAGTTAAAAGAAGAGTTCAAAAAAATCCCCACTAATTTCTTAGTAGGGATTTGTGTATAAGAGACAGGCTGATAAGCAGGCTTTTTTATTGGCCCAATGAAATTTTCTGTTAGGGTATAGGGTCTGATCTAGGGCTTATAACAAAGGTGTAATTGCAGTGAAGCTAGCAGGTCAAAAGTGGACTCTCTGGGTGAGAGACATCGTGATTGGTGGGATCATAATTGCAGCGGTATTAGCCTGGCAGGGTCGCGATATGCTGGATCAAGATGGTTCTGTCACTATACCGCATCAGCTCTTGCCTACGTTGCAAGGGCAACCCAGTCCATTATTGGCAAGTGATACGCCAACACTGGTTTATTTTTTTGCGCCTTGGTGCCAAATTTGCCATTTGAGTATTGGCAATTTGGAGTACGTCAATAATGACAATATCAAAATAGTCCGCGTCGCGTTAGATTACGCCAATAGTGAGGATGTTCAGGATTTTGCGACCCAGCATGAGATCAGCAGTCCGATATTGTTGGGAAACAATCAGCTGAAACAGCAATTTAACGTCAATGTCTATCCAACTTACTATCTGCTTAATGCTCAGAACGAAATCATTGGCGGCTCTAAAGGTTATAGCACTGCTGCGGGGCTCAAATTGCGTGAGTTCCTAATCAACTACGAGTGAACATCGACATTCAAACATTGAGCTAATAGGGCCATAGCGTTTACACTATAGGAAAACCAACAACAAGATTGGACCCTATGCATATCTCAGCCAATTTCGACAGTGGCAATATCCAAGTTATACAAGCCGAAACGCCAGCTAATATTGAACTGGCAATCAATCGCGACAACAACTCAGAATTTTTCCAATGGTTTCACTTTAGATTGCAATCAACGCCTTTTGAGACCCACAATTTTACTTTGATAGGGTTGGATAAATCGGCCTATCCAGGTGGCTGGAAAGGCTATTCTGTGGCGGTTAGTTACGATCGCGGAGAGTGGTTTCGCGTAGATGCAGATTTTGACGGTGAGCGTTTAAGTTTCAGTTTTACGCCTGAGCACGACATGGTTTATTTTGCTTATTTCGCGCCTTACAGTTATGAACGCCATCTTGATTTGATTGCGCAAGCACAAACCAGTTTTGATTGCCGCCATAAACTGCTCGGTCAAACTCTGGATGGGCGCGACATGTCGCTATTGATCATTGGTGAACCGTGTGAATACCGCAAGTCAATTTGGATAACCGCACGTCAGCACCCAGGAGAAACGATGGCCGAGTGGTGTGCTGAAGGGCTTATCACCCGATTGCTCGATGACCAAGATGGACTAGCGCGGGCATTATTAGAAGAAGCTGTTTTCTACATCGTACCGAATATGAATCCGGACGGTTCGGTGCGCGGCCATTTACGCACCAATGCCGTCGGCGCAAACCTCAATCGCGAATGGCGAACGCCTACCGCAGAGAAAAGTCCTGAAGTACTTTACGTACTGAATGAAATGCGTGCCACGGGTGTCGATATGTATTTAGATTTACACGGTGACGAGGCACTGCCGTATAATTTTGTCGCGGGTAGCGAAGGCGTGCCGAGGTACGACGACCGTATGCAGCACCTAGAAACGACATTTAAGAATGCATTGCTTAATGCCACACCTGAGTTTCAAACCCAATTTGGCTATCCGCAGGACAAACCCGGTGACGCTGATTTGACTATAGCATCTAATGCCGTGGCTGAAGGCTTTAACTGTATGGCGTTTACTTTGGAAATGCCGTTTAAAGACAATGCCGATTTGCCTGATCCCGCCTATGGCTGGTCACCACAACGCAGTATGCAATTGGGTGAAGATTTATTAGTTGCAGTGCGTGCAGTTCTAGCTGAACTGCGCTAATCTTGGCTACTCTCAAACTAACAATAACAACAAAAGGGGAATATCTTGGAAGGGTTGTATAATTTTCTTGTCGATATCGATGGTTTGCTTGGCGGGGCGTTCTGGTTCCCATATGTGCTTCTCGGTGTAGGTTTATTTTTTACAATCTACTTAAAGTTTCCTCAGGTTCGCTATTTCAAACATGCTTGTAGAGTCATTACAGGCAAGTACGACAAGGACAATGATCCCGGTGATACCACGCATTTCCGCGCATTGACCACGGCATTATCAGGTACCGTTGGCACGGGTAATATCAGTGGCGTTGCGTTCGCGATTTTCTTAGGTGGTCCGGCGGCATTGTTCTGGATGTGGGTGACTGCATTTTTGGGTATGACGACTAAGTTTGTCGAAGTAACCTTGTCTCACAAATACCGTGTTAAAACTGAAGACGGCACCATGGCCGGTGGTCCTATGTACTACATGGACCGTCGTCTCAACATGAAATGGTTGGCAGTGGCCTTTGCTATTGCAACAGTGATCAGCTCTTTTGGTACGGGAAACCTGCCACAGAGTAATGGTATTGCAACTAGTGTCGAAGCTACTTTTGGTATCGAAGCCATTTATGTCGGCTCTGTTCTCGGCGTATTACTCGCCTTGGTCATTCTTGGTGGTATTCAACGAATTGCTGCGGTTACGGCTCGCATTGTGCCAATCATGGCAGTGATTTACTTAATTGGTGCTTTGGCCGTTATCTTCGCCAATGTAGAAAATATTGGTCCGGCTTTTATGACCGTTATTGGCGATGCTTTCACCGGCTCCGCTGCCGCTGGCGGCTTCCTAGGTGCAACTTTAGCCTATGCATTTAACCGTGGTGTTAACCGTGGTTTATTCTCTAACGAAGCAGGTCAAGGTTCTGCGCCTATTGCGCACGCAGCAGCAAAAACTAAAGAGCCTGTGTCGGAAGGTATGGTGTCAATTTTAGAACCATTTATCGATACCATTATCATTTGTACCATTACCGGTTTAGTTATTTTGTCTTCGGGTGTATGGAAAGAGAAACACGAGAACATTTTTGACCGCTCAGATATGTTATTCGTCAGTGGTCAGTACTCTGAAGCTGATGTGGAGAATGTTAATCAGTTATACCTCTATCTCAACGATGTAGAGGGAAGTACGGTAGAAGCATATAACGGTCAAATTTCGGTAGTTAATGGCGTAGCTGTATCTACCGGCTTTACGTTAATCAACTCACGCTCAATTGCTGAGGACGTGGTCTATAAGGTTAACAATGAAGATCTGTTCTCGGGAATGCTTGAAATAAAAGATGGGCGTCCTGTGCGCGACAATTTGCAGATATCTGGTAAGTCGCTCGTCCATTCGGCTACGCTCACGACCATAGCCTTTACTCGAGGTTTCTTTGGCAACTATGGACAATACATTGTGTCCGTTGGCTTGTTGTTATTCGCGTTTTCAACAGCTATCGCTTGGTCCTACTACGGTGATCGCGCCATGACATATTTGCTCGGCCCGCGTTCTGTAATGCCGTACCGAGTCATTTACGTTGCTGGTTTTATTTGGGCCTCGTTCTCTGATACAACTTTGGTGTG
Organism: Alteromonas sp.; assembly: GCA_964230255.1. Taxonomy (GTDB): domain Bacteria; phylum Pseudomonadota; class Gammaproteobacteria; order Enterobacterales; family Alteromonadaceae; genus Alteromonas_E. Next base: position 38,154 of record CAXRGW010000053.1, on the reverse strand, counting down.
GGCACTATCAGCCGTGGCTATTGTTGTAATGACCCTACCTAACTTGTTCGGCATTATGTGGCTACACAAAGAAATGAAAGAAACAGTAGACGATTACTGGCAGCGTAACGCCGATAAGTAACCTGTTCATTTTTCACCGAGGCACCAATACTCAATTGGTGCCTTTTGCTTTTTAAATCCCGCCTTATCTCGAGCAAACTAAATAATTAGCAAAGGCGTAAAACAAATTAGCGGCGTAAAGACTCTAGTCTTTGTGGCCTTGCAGCAGAGGAAAAATGTATGGCATTGATCAATTGCCCTTCGTGTAATAAGAAAATATCCGATAAAGCATCCACATGCTCGAACTGTGGCTTTCCGATTGGAAATGCGTCAGAAGAAGACATCTTGCGCAAAAAAAATATGCAACGTTTTACCAAAAAGCAGAATTTGAATACTCAATCCATGCTGGCAACGTTTCTGTTCGTCGGTGGCTTCGGTTTGTGGTATTGGGGCGGTGGACAGCCCACTGACTTACAACAGAATTTCGCAGTCGGTTGCTCTGTTGTTGGTTTAGTCTGGTACTTGGTCATTCGCGTAAGAATGTTCATGATGAAGCGCTTTTAATCGAGGTTTAAATGCAAGTAGATTCTTTGATCACGTCGATGACACCTGAGTTGTATGCACGTGTTAAGCAATTAGTAGAAACCGGTAAGTGGTTTGATGGCCAGCCTATGTCTGACCATCAACGCGAAATGCTATTGCAAGCCGTTATGGTTTATCAGGCTAAAGTTGAGCAGTCGGGCGAGCATATGACAGTTGGTGCTGATGGAGAGATTGTGCTTAAGTCCCGTCAAGAGTTGAAGTCAGAGTTGCAGCTCGAACAAGAGTCACTCATCGCTAGGTTTAAGAAACATGATATTTAAGCGTCTATTTACGCCGCAACACACCCATTCTGATCCCGCAGTTCGCATCAATGCCATCGCTAAGCTCGACCCTCAAGCTACCGGTGATAAGAGCAAATTGCATGAATTAGCTTTCAATGATGCCGATGGCGAAGTGAGCTTAGCAGCATTAGAAAAGCTCAAGTCATTTCCGTTATGGCTCAAGATGTCGCAAATCGCGGCAAACAATAAGGTTAAAAAGCAGGCGCATGAGAAAGTGCTGGCAATTTTAACTGATGAACAAAGCGAGTTAATTGCCCCAGCGTTAAAACGAGCGACTGTTCTAGAGTCAAAAGACACAGGTATTGTGCGTTATGTGCTCGAGCACACTACCATGTTTAGCGAGGAACCGGAGGTCATTAGTGAACTCCTTACGAGAATTGGGGATGACGCGTTCTTACGTCAGTACTTGATTGAAAAAGCATCGCCAGAAGTGCGCAGTTTTTTAATCGCTGGGCTGGATGATATAGAAGCGTTGACAAAATTAAATCGGAACGCTGCCTTAGAAGACCATAAACTGCAGATTGAGCAGCGCATAACAGTACTACGAGTTAAGCAACAGCGGCCGATCCGATTAAAAGAAACTCTGCGTCTTAATTTGAGTAAATACAAAGCGTTAACCGAAAAATCTGACTATGCAGCAATTGCTACAAAAGGCGCGGAGCTGCGTCTTAGTATTGAAGGCGACATAACCGAGTTAGGCGAATATGAACCCGAAATTGCCCATAGCCTTGAACAAAAATACAGCAAAATAAGCAGTTCCGTTGATAGTGCTTTAGCGCGACTTTACCCCAGTTATCAAGCGCAACAAGAGTCTCTTGCCAAACAAGAAAGCCTAAGCCTTTGGCAAGAGCAGGGCGCGGCGGTTATTCAGTTAGTAACGGAATTAATGCAACAGCAAACTGAGCGCCAATATGATGAATTGAATCAATATGTCGCGGAGGTTAGGCAGTCAATTAACGATTTGTTAGTAGATGAGGTGTGTACTGAGCTCGACCCGCCGTTAGCTAAAGAATTACTGGGTTTGGATGCAAAGCTAGAACTGCTTCCGCGCTTTCAGATTGCGCAGGAACAAATAAACGCTATTGTTGCGACCTTTAATCGCAATTACCAATTACCCCAAGAGTTAGCTGATTATGACGCCAGTAAAACGGTTTTTGAGGCACTCAAGCTGCATGTCAAAGATGTGTTAGCGCAATTTGATGGTGAATTATTGGAAGAGTTACAAGGCAACTGGCCGGCCCTGCGTAAAGAATGGCAAAAGGCGTTAAAAGTTAGTCAGAATAAAGCCGATGAGCTGATGCGCATGTGTCAGAGCAAGTTGAGAGCGGCTCAGGGACTTTACAAAGATGGAAAGTTTAAAGCAGTTTTGGCGGTGGATAAAAAAATCTCCGCAGCTATTGGGGAATTGCCACAAACATATATAGATCGAATTCAACGTCAATTGGATTCTCATCAAGCCATTATTGCTGAGTTGACTGACTGGCAAGTGTACGTTGCAGCGCCGCGACTACCTGAGCTAATAACAAAGATGCAAGCACTCGCTGCTCAGCCCGCAGAGGACATTGAGGAACGTCGGCGCCAGATCCAATTATTGCGCAAAAACTGGAATAGTTTACAGCTCGGTCATCGGGACCGTGCTGATTCGCTCAAACAAGATTTTGATAATGCGGCTGACCAAGCATTTGCACCAGTTAAACAGCATCAAGATGAACAAAATATCATACGAGCTAACAATAAAGCGCAAGCCGAGTCTTTGTTGCAGGAGCTAGAGAAGTTAGATCCTAATGCGGCTGATAAAAATGGATTTACCAAGCAATTTAACCGATTAAATCAACGCTGGTTTGCGCTTGGAGAAGTAGGTCGCTCAGAATGGCAAGAGTTGAAGCACCGTTACACTGCTGTTAGTAAACCACTAAAGCAAAGCGTCGCAACGGTTCACAAAGCTAACGCAGAGCAAAAAGCGCGTTTGATCAAGCAAGCAGAAACATTACTACAAGAGTCTACAAGCGATATCGTTGCACAAGTCAAAGCTTTGCAGCAGCAATGGCAGGAGATTGGGTTTGCCGGTAGTAAACAAGACCAGTCGTTATGGAAGACGTTTCGCAGTGTAAATGACCAAGTGTTCTCTCAGCTAAAACAACAAAAACAGTCGCTGCAAAACAGCATTGACTCCGCATTTAACAACGCCAGCGAAAAGTTTGCAGCCTTGCGGGAAAATATTGAGCGAGAAAATTTAACTGCAGGGCAGTTAAGTGCTCTCAGCACCGGTGTTGAATCAGTCTTGAGTGATTTCAGAGATGCGGTTGATGATCTAGATAGTTCACTTGTGCGCCGAGCGTTGCAGCAGTTGAAGCGGTTAGGTGACGAACTTAGCGAAAAAATTAAAAAGCGCAGGATCGCGTTGGAAAAGGATAAGGTTCAAACTCAAATCCGGCAACTATTCGACTATTTGCAAAACCGGGTTGGTGAAGAGCAATTGTTGGGAAGAGATGCGCCGTCACTTCCTGGTATTACTTTGCGCACGACAGAAAACAAAACGCTGACGCGGCACATCATTACGGTGCGGATGGAGATTATTACAGAAAGTGACTCTCCTCGAGCGGATAGCGAACTGCGCAGTCAACAACAGGTGCAGTTGATGAGTGACAAGCTCACATCGGGTGAGCTGGCTGATAAATGGCAGTTATTCGCTCTTTGGATGGCATGTGGACCGCTTATTGAAGAAGAACTGGCACTACTTCAGCGTGTTAGAGTGATATTGATACCCGAAAGTGCGGAGGGCAGATAGCGTGTTGTACGAGCAAATCGAGTTTAACTTTGACTCAGAACCACAAGCTTATCGATTTTTAAATTCAGTAAAGAACTGGCAACAACGGGATTTAAAAGCCGAATATGGGCGAGACTCTGCGAGTGTAAAAGTTACGTATTTACCTGCAAAAAATGCGTTTGATGATACGGTATCGCGATTGGATGACTTGGCTACAGAAATGGGTGGAAAAGCATTGTGAAAAAAGCCAAGTGTTAGCTTGGCTTTTTTATGTTTTACTGTTTTTCAAATAACAGTGTCATACGGTCCGATTCACCAATGGCATCCGCGGCAGCACGCTTATCGGCATCTTCACCTGCGCCGAAGTATGTAGGCGGCAAGCGCCAAACGATATCCGCTGCGCTAGGTTGGTCCTTGTCGTTCGCGTTTACCTCAGACTTAGCAACGAAGCGGAAGCCTGCTTGCTCAAATAATGCAATAACTGTTGATTGCTTTAAATAACCTGCACTGCCATCAGCCCAAGCATCGTCAGCCGTTTCAGGTGCTCGATGTTGTACTACGCCAATTTTGCCATCGTCTTTTAGTAACATATGGGCAGCGGCAAGTGCATGTGTCATGGTTTGAGCATCACGCTCAAAACGATTTAGATTGTGTAAGGCACGGATAAACAAGATGCGATCAGCGGTTCCTTTTGCTGAGTCGGGGACCGTCGCAAAGGTAAAGCCGTCAGCCGCAGGGGCGTTCTCGGTAAATTTTGCTACCATATTGGGAAATTGAGCAGTGCGTTCAATTTGTCCTTTTATTGCTTCTTCGCTAAAAAAGCCAAACCTCGCCCACATATCATCATTGTAGTTGATGCCATAGACTGTACCTTCACTACCTACCAAGGGCGCAATAATACGAGTGTACCAACCTCCACCAGGGAGTGCTTCCGCTACTGTCATTCCAGATTGGACATCAAAAAATGTTAGTGTTTCAGCAGGGTTTCGTTGGCTATCACGCTGCTTCATTTCTGCAGGGCGAGCATCTACAATTTCTTCAACAGTCTGAGCCTGAGCGCCAAGTAATAAACCGCTACAAGCGATAGCTAGCAGTGTTTTGCGTATCATTATTGCGTTCCTTATAGTGCGGATAAGTCCAGTTCAGAATAGCCGGATTATTCAGTATAGACGACCAATAAGTGATAAAACTTCGAGTTTTTGTGATCAATGGCAGTAGTGCTTCATTTACCGGGGTTGGCAATCAACTGTTCGTGGCACTATTGCAGTGTTGTTCCTATGTCGTCAAAGGCCTTGAGATTGAGTTCTGTTTGTTGTTCAAATTGGGCAAGCATTTCTTGTTGTAAAACGGTGCTACAAATAGAGGCAACACCCACACAGCCATTTTAAATTGACCAAGGATAGCTGTTGCCAATAACGCGCATGACTTCCATTGCTCCAAGGGTGTCGGGGTCTAATAAATCAATACATGCCCATAGAGTGTAATTTTTCTCGCGCACAATAAGGCGTATCTATTAGAACGAAAGAGTAACGCCTCCCACATTGAACGGTCCATGGACGTAATTTAGTAAAGCGTTATTTTGCCATTTCAAAACGACATTACCATGTGGTTTTAGAATGCGCTCTAACAAACTCATTAGCTCCTATCACGTTATTATATAAGCCTAATTTTCAATGCTTAACTCGCCACTGATGTCCGCTTGTAATTGTGCCCGTATTTCATCATAACTGAGTGACTGGCTCAGTAAGTAGTGAAGTTTGGCAAGTGCAGCTTCTGGTGTCATGTCTGCACCAGAAACAACACCTACTTCTAATAGAGTTTGTCCATTCGCATATCCATGCATGTCAACTTTTCCGCGTGTACATTGAGTACAATTGAGTACGACTACATGACTATCTCTGGCTCGTTTTAGTTGATCAAGTAACTCAGAAGACTGAGGCGCATTACCAACACCGTAGCTCAACAAAATTAGCGCTTTAACCGGTTGTAGAAGAGTGTTTTTGATCACATCTGCGGATATTCCAGGATAAAGACTGACTAAGCCGATAGGTTGTGCCTGAATATCCTTAACGGTCATTTGAGTGTTCGGAGGTATTTCTCGATGTTGGCCGGTAACTTTGATATCTATTCCTGCATCAATAAGCATTGGATAATTGGGAGAATCGAACGCGTCGAAACCATTCGCATCGAGTTTCCGAGAACGGTTTCCGCGCATCAGCTTATTGTTAAAAAACAAGGTAACTTCGGGAATTGGATAATTAGCGGCGATGTATAATGCATTGAGTAGGTTCTCTTGACCATCCGAGCGTAATTCGGCCAGTGGGATTTGAGAGCCTGTGACAATGACCGGCTTACCCAAACCTTGTAACACAAAACTAAGTGCCGAAGCGGTGTAGGCCATAGTGTCAGTGCCATGTAATATGATGAATCCATCGTAATCATCATAGTGCTCAGCAATATCATCAGCCATTTGTTGCCAGTCATTGGGGGACATGTCAGACGAATCGATTAAATTCGTGTACTCATTCATGGTGAATTCTGGCATTTCTGGTCGGTGAAACTCAGGCATTTCTGCTAAGGTTTCAGACAAAAAACCTGGTGCTGGTACATATCCGCGGGTAGAAGGGCGCATGCCGATTGTTCCGCCAGTGTAGGCAATATATATTTTTTTACGCATTATCAGATGAGCTCAATGCAATGTTTGACGCTACTGTAATCGAAGCTGTATTTTGTGCAACCAGTTTGTTTGACGAAATGGAGTAAAGCATTGTTAAACAGTAACTTTGCTAGGCACAATCAAATTTACAGTGTTAAGTTAATGTACTTAATAAAGCTTGGCTAATTCGGGAACAACAGAGCTATGGTAAAATCACAAGGGCAAATTGTGTGTGTGGGGACAGGTATGATTATTGGAGCACACATGGCACCGCGTTGTCGCAGTTATATAGAACAAGCCGACGTAGTGTTTAGTAGCTGCCACGCCATGATGCAAAGTTGGTTAGAGCAGCTGAATGTTCACACTCATTCTTTGCAGCCTCTATATGGCAAGGATAAAGACCGTCGTGAGACTTATGCAGAGATGGTGGAGGTTATGATGCAACCTGTGCGTGAAGGAAAGCGTGTTGTTGGTGCTTTTTATGGCCACCCGGGGATTTTTGCACAGGCACCGCATCGTGTTATTCAGATGGCAAGGCAGGAAGGCTATGATGCGCATATGGAGCCTGGTATTTCCGCGGAAGCGTGTTTATATGCGGATATCAATATTGATCCAGGTGAGTACGGTTGTCAGCATTTTGAAGCCAGTCAATTCATGTTTTACAACCGGCGAATCGACCCTTATGGATATGTTGTTTTTTGGCAGATTGGCTTGGCCGGCGATTTATCTTTAACAACTAAGATCAGCACTAAAGCACAACGACAGTTACTATTAGATAAATTGTATGAACAATACCCGCCAGACCATCAAGTGGCAATTTATGAGTCCAAAACAAACGTACTTGAGGACTCTCTTGTCGAATGGATTGCATTGAGCGAATTAGTCGATGTGCCGCTATCAATGATATCAACATTAGTTTTACCTCCGGCTAGGCAAATGCCAGTAGATCAAGTTATGATAAACAGGCTTAAAAATCTTTAATTGCACAATTACTAAAAAGGGCAAAAAAATGACGCAGAAAAAACTCTCTGAAAAAGAACTGCTTAACCTTGTAGAACAATTGGGTAAAGACCCTTCAATGAAGTTCACTGACCTTGAAAGCGACGTTCAGGAGCAGCTGTTAGATCTTCAAAAAAATGCTAGCGAAGCCAACCCCATTTTACTAATTACCGAGCCCAAACAACCTGGTGAAAAGTAACGTCTACTATCGGTGCCCTGTAAACAGAGAATGAGTTGATTGTATGCCAAATAGATATGGCGTAGAGGTAATGTTTCCCCATGCGTAACTGCTTCTATGCGCTTGTTTTTATATTTGGCATCATTCAATCATCTGTAGTGATTGCTGATAGTGCTGTACTAGAAAAAGTAGATTCGCTCCGGCATAATTTTCCGGCCGAAGCTCGAACGCTTTTATCAACCATCAACCCGGCTGAGCTTTCTGCCTCAGACGCCAATACTTACGAATATCTCGATATCTATTTAAGTACGTTTACGTCCACTTTCGAGATGCTGCTTTCCCAGTATGAAGAGCTATTGCCAAAAGTACAATCTGAAACACTGAGATTTAAAATTTATGCTGGGATGATGATTTCCCATCAAGCAACCAATAACTGGCCAGAGGGCCTTGCGCTAGCGGAAAAGATTATTGATCAGTTTGAGCGATCGAATAATAAACCTGAGCTTGCCCCATACTTGTTTCAGGTTGCGGGATTTTACTCCAGCGTAGATGAGTATGAATTAGCGTTAGACTATCTTGACTTAATAATTGATTACTCTGAAACAGAAAGGCAGTTGTGTAGTGTTATTGTTCAACGATTAGATACCCTTATACAGCTTGAAGCGTTTGACCAGATTAGTCGCGCGCAATATGAGAGCGCTATTAGCTTGTGTGGCCAACGCAATAGCCCTCTCTATGTAAGCCTAGCGACGATTTCATTTGCTGACTATTTGCAAAATATCGGCGCACCTAAAGACGCATTAGATAAGCTAGCAACTGTCGAGTCATACATAAACGACTCTCCCTTTGTGGTTGGCCAGTTATATTATCTATTGGTGTTGGGAAGAGTTTATGAAGCCCTTAATAACGATGAACTATTAGACCAAGTCACAGAAAAAATTATTGGCTTTGAGGCTTGGAAGCAATACGCTATTGCCTATGAAAACGCTACTCTGTGGCGCTCTCAGTTGGCCGCAAAGCGTGGCGATTATCAACTGGCCTATGATTCGTTTCTCCGCTATGAAGAGCTGCGTCAAGAGCAGCTAGATATCGCGTTATTAAAACAAAAAGCCGTGCAACAATCGCGTTTTGATTCAATTGAAAAGCAAGCGCGTATTGAGCTTTTAAATAAAGAAAATCAACTGCTTAAAACTGAAGCTGAGTTGTCTGCGGAACAAATTGAAAACAGTGTTTTAGCTTTTGTATTGTTATCCGGTGTGTTTACAGGATTAATGATTTGGTCTTATCGCAGTCGCCGTTTACGCAAACGCTTTGAGCGCCTAGCGAATACCGATGGGTTAACCCAAATCGCCAATCGGACAGCGTTTGTGGAGCAGGCCACGTTGTTGCTCGAAAAAGGACAAAGGCGCTATGTACCGGCGGTATTGATACTGTTTGATTTAGATAAATTCAAACACATCAATGATAGCTACGGACACCAAACGGGTGACTGGGCGCTGCAATCAACAGTGCAAGCGATTCAAGCCGTGCTCGATGAAGAGGTACTTTTTGCTCGTATGGGCGGAGAGGAATTTGGGGTGCTTGAAATCGGTCTAACGCAAGATGAAGGATCTCGATTGGCAGAGAAAATGCGCGCTACTTTAGAAAGTATCAATACTCTGGAGAGTGGCCATAGTTTTCATATTACGGCTAGCTTTGGTGTGACTGACTCAACCTTAGCGGGATATAAACTAGATACGTTGATCGCATCGGCTGATTTAGCCTTGTATCAAGCGAAAAAGCGGGGGCGAAATCAAGTGTTTCAATACAACAAAGGTGTACTCAACTAAGTACACCTTTGTTACTGACCATTATTTAACTTCTTCACCGGCTGCTTGTTTATCAGCATGATAACTAGAGCGGACCATCGGCCCACATGCGGCGTGACTAAACCCGATTTGCTTGGCGTAATCGCCTAATTGATCAAACTCGTCAGGATGCACATAGCGCTTAACTGGATAGTGGTGCTTACTCGGCTGTAAATACTGACCCAACGTCAACATGTCGACATCGTGAGCGCGTAAGTCGTCTAATACCGTTTGGATTTCTTCTGCTTCTTCACCCATACCCATCATAAGCCCTGACTTGGTAGGGATATCTGGATGTTGCTGCTTAAATTTTTTCAATAGATCTAGCGACCATTGATAATTAGCACCAGGGCGACACTCGCGATACAAGCGTGGAATAGTTTCCAGGTTGTGATTAAACACATCAGGCACGCCGTTCTTAAAAATTTCGAGAGCACGATCCATACGTCCGCGAAAATCTGGTACTAGAACTTCTATCGTTGTAGATGGACTGTGTTCACGAATAGCGTTAATGCAGTCTACGAAATGCTGAGCACCGCCATCGCGCAAGTCATCGCGGTCTACAGAGGTTATAACCACATATTGCAAATTCATCTCTTTAATGGTTGTCGCAAGTTTTAATGGTTCTTCTGCTGACGGTGGCAGTGGTTTACCGTGGGCAACATCACAAAATGGACAGCGTCGCGTACAGATATCACCTAAGATCATAAAAGTAGCTGTACCCTTATTGAAACACTCTGCAAGGTTAGGGCAGCTAGCTTCTTCACAAACACTGTGCAATTTATTTTTACGCAGCGTTTGCTTTATTTGATCGATTCGGTCAGTCGAGCGCGGAAGCTTGATTTTGATCCACTCTGGCTTACGTAACATTTCTTCCTTCTCGGTTGGAATAATCGTTACGGGAATATGTTTTACTTTTTCGTCATCGCGTAGCTTTACGCCAGCTTGAGGTCGCGCGTTAGTCATCAAAACCTTCTCTAATTTGTCTCTCTGATATACCCACTTGGTCGCAAAAATGATCAACTAATGGCATTGCTGCTTCAGTTAGCGATTGAGGCCCATTAAGGCAAGCACAATCAACCATCTCCAAACCGGCATAACCACATGGGTTGATGCGCTGAAACGGGGAAAGGTCCATATTAACATTTAATGCCAGCCCATGAAATGAGCAGCCTTTACGGATCCTCAGACCCACTGAGCACACTTTTTTCTCTTCGACATAAACACCGGGTGCGTCTGCCTTTGCGTAGGCCTCAATATCATAGTCAGCGAGTAACATAACAATAGATTGCTCTAAGGCTGTAACGAGGTGACGAACACCGAGCTTGGCGCGCTTTATATCGAGTAGCGTATATAACATTTGTTGACCGGGCCCGTGGTAGGTCACCTGTCCACCTCGGTCAACAGGGACTACAGGAATATCACCAGGCATTAAAATATGCTCTTCTTTTCCCGCTTGCCCCTGCGTAAATACTGGCTGATGCTCAATCAACCAAATTTCATCTGCGGTGTCTGCATTCCGTGTATCGGTAAAGGCTTGCATGCGTTGCCAAATAGGTAAGTAGGTTTGCTCAGGACCTATTTGACGAACGATGGGCAGCGGGCAGCTAGAAAAGTTACTAGTCATTGGTTACAACACTACCCGAACCAAATCTAACTTGGAGAGTTCGGTATAAATAGTCTCCATGTGCTCTTTACTAGTGACTTTGACACTTAACGATAACGAGTGGTAGTTGCCTTTGCTACTTGGCTTTACCGTTGGCGCATAATCGCCAGGAGCGAGTTGTTGTAGACGATTGACCACTACAGCTGGGAGACTATCGTCGGCTACACCCATAACCTTGAAGGTTTGGTAGCACGGAAATTCAAGTAGCTCATCAAAACGGGTATCCATAACAACTCCTAATATTGTTGGGGGCTAGCTGTCAAACCCCAACTGCAATTTAATATAGTCAATTGTGCGGTCAAAGAATCCACCTTCATTAACTTCATGCAAAGCAACGAGTGGGTATTGGGCGATGTCTTCGCCATCAAGTTGCAGATATAGCGTGCCTACAACTTCACCTTTTGCTAGCGGAGCTTCTAGACTCTGGTCGAGAACAAAGTTGGCCTCAAGGTTTTTTGTTTGTCCACGCGGAATGGTAATTGGGGTTGATTGATTAATTCCCAAGTCCACGGTTTCACGATCACCCATAAAAATTCTATGCGCAACGAAACTATGGCCTGCCTTATAAGGGGTAACGGTTTCGTAGAAACGGAATCCATAGCGCAACAATTTACTATTTTCTTGTTTGCGCGCTCGTTCGCTTTCCGTACCCATAACTACTGAGATAAGGCGCATATCACCTTGTGTTGCAGAAGTGATTAAGCTGTAGCCCGCTTCAGATGTATGGCCGGTTTTAATGCCATCAACATTTAGGTTTTTGTCCCATAACAAACTGTTGCGGTTATATTGTTTGATGTCGTTGTAAGTGAATTCTTTTTCGCTGTAAATGGCATACATTTCTGGCACTTCATTGATTAGTGCAGCAGATAGAATCGCCATGTCACGCGGTGTAGTGTAATGCTCAGGCTCATGCAGACCATGACTGTTTACGAAGTTGGTTCCCGTCATACCCAAATTCATAGCATGGGCGTTCATCATACTCGCGAAGGCGCTTTCACCACCGGCAATATGTTCTGCCATGGCAACACATGCATCGTTACCCGACTGGACCATAATGCCTCGCAACAAGTCGGATACTGAGACTTCTGTGCCGGCCTCAATGAACATAACCGAGGAACCAGGAAAATTTTTTGCCCACGCATTTTCAGATACTAATACATTGTCTTCGACGGTGATGTTTCCCGCTTGTAACTCTTTGCCTATTACGTAAACCGTCATGATCTTGGTTAAGCTAGCAGGCGCAAGCCGCATATCGGCATTTTGTTCAGTGATAACCGTGTTGGTTGCTGGATCAATCAGTAAATGCCCCTCAGCGGCAACTGATGGTGGCGGGGGAATAACGACGGCAGCATGTACAGAAGGAGCTAACAACGCACAAAGCAAAAAAGAAAAACTACGAATTTTGGAAAGCATGTATTTACCGTTAATTTATGATTTTAGTTGGAGTAAACCAGCATGAGTTGCGTTTAATGGTTATCCGAAGGATTTTTATTTTATCGCAAAACCGGTCCTATCGACCAGTTTATGACAATAAAAAAATAGAAAAGTTGTCGCCTAGTAGGGGCTGTTCAACGAATTTTAAGGTGCCGAGACGGTAAAAGCACCCGGGTAGCCATTTTGGCGTAGCTCGTCGAGCAATAAATCAGCGATGTGTTCACTGTGAATTGGCCCTAACCGTAAGCGGTTGATGTTTTCATCTACTTCGATAGACGCCGGTATTTGGTATAATTCACTCAGTGCTTCAGAGAGATTGGTAATTTTTGCACTATCACTTAGCGCTGCTACTTGAATAAAGAATCCTGCGATGGGTTCTGGGTCTTTGTGCGTTGTTGTTTCTTGCTTACTTTTCGGGGGGGTTAGTCCCGCATATTCGGCGTAACTTACGGTCGGCCCATCACCAACGGTAACTCGGTTTTTTTCGTCAAAATGAATAACTTCAACCTTAACCGGTGCGGTGCCAGTTGCGAGATAATCGAGTTGTTTTGCTGCCGCAAAAGAAAGGTCGATTATGCGGTTACCGTGAAAAGGTCCGCGGTCATTGACACGCACAATGACGCTCTTATTGTTGGTCGTGTTAGTCACTCTGACGAATGAAGGTAACGGTAACGTTTTATGCGCTGCAGTCATTCCATACATATCGTAAACTTCACCGTTAGAGGTAAGGTGGCCGTGGAACTTTTGGCCGTACCAGGATGCTTCACCTTCTTCAACAAATCCTTTACCGGTAGATAGCGGGAAGTACTGTTTGCCAAAAACAACGTAGGGACGGCTGTTGTGCTCCCGGTATGGCTCGTAATGCGGGATCGCATTTTCTCGGGCTATGCTTTCGGGTATTTGGGTTGGTGCAGAGTCATGCCGTTGATTGTAACGACCGCCGTACTGACAAGCCGTTAAGCTTAGTAGTAAAGCCGAGATGAGCGTTTTTGTTATTATTTGTATACGCATGATGTCACCGTGACATAAGACGAGCCTGAGTACTTATTGCCATAAGAATGCCAAAACCTGCCAATAGTGTCACCATTGACGTACCACCGTAACTGACTAATGGTAAGGGCACGCCTACGACTGGCAATAAACCAGAAACCATACCGATATTTACAAACACGTAAACAAAGAAAGTTAGTGTAATGGCGCCAGCTAGCAGTTTACTGAAGGCATCTTGAGCACGCGCCGCAATCCACATGCCGCGTACAATAATAAAAGCATAAATTCCAAGCAGGCCAAATACACCAAGTAATCCAAATTCTTCACTGAATACTGCAAAGATAAAATCGGTGTGACGCTCGGGTAAAAACTCTAGTTGTGACTGGGTGCCTTGTAGCCAGCCTTTGCCATCCATGCCTCCGGATCCTATGGCTATCTTTGATTGAATAATATGGTAGCCAGAGCCAAGCGGATCGCTCTCTGGATTGAGGAATGTCAAAACTCGTTGTTTCTGATAATCCTTCATCAAGAAGAACCACATGATAGGCGCGAAAGCGCCAGCCAAAATGCTAATAACGGTAATCAATCGCCATGTCATACCCGCCAAAAATAGTGCGAAAATACCAGAGCTGGCAATTAGCAACGAAGTACCTAGATCAGGCTGTTTGGCAATTAATACCGTGGGGATCGCAACCATAATAAAACCCATGATAATGTGATGCGTGCGCGGGGGAAGAGTAAATTTACTGATATACCAGGCTACCATTATGGGTACAGCCAGCTTCATAATTTCAGACGGCTGAAATCGCATAAAGCCTAAATCCAACCAGCGTTGAGCGCCTTTGCCCATAACCCCAAATAACAGCACGCCTACTAGCATGAGCAAACCTATAGCGTAAAAATAGACCGCCATTCCGCGATACATCATAGGTGGGATCTGCGCCAAAACTATCATCACAACCAAGGCTAGCCCCAAGCGGATGACTTGGCGTTGGATTAATCCTGCGTCTTGCCCACCGGCTGAGTAGATTGTTACCAATCCAACTGCCATAAGAGTTAATAACCCAATAAGTAGTACGCCATCAATATGCATACGACGTAAAAAACTAGTGGATTTTGGATTAAACGTTGCTGAATTCATCGTGAACCTATTACCATCGAATTATCCGGATTGCCTTGTTCATCAAAACGATGATGACGAAAGTAAAAATCCATAATGTCTCGCGACAGAGGGGCTGCATTTGAGCTACCGCCACCGGCGTTTTCCAATACTAGCGTTACCGAAATCTCAGGATCGATATACGGGGCATAGCCGACATACATAGCGTTATCACGAAGGTGCAGAGCGACATTTTCTTCAACGTACTCTTCGTCTTGGCCAATCGTGAAAAGTTGGGCTGTGCCTGTTTTGCCTGCTGCAGTATAAGGGGTCTTAGCATATGCCGTGCGAGCGGTACCGTGCTCTCGATTTACAGTTCCATACATAGAGTCTAGCGCCATATTCCAATTTACTGGGTTTACAACGGCTATAGGGCGCGCAGTTTTAACGCCTTCTTCGAGCAATCCTTGTGCTGTTTGGACGCCTCGCAATATTTGTGGCAATACTTTCTCACCCCGATTAATCAGGATATTAATAGAGGTGTTAATTTGTACTGGTGTGGCGGTCCAAAAACCTTGACCTATGCCAATTGGGATGGTGTCTCCAATGTACCAGGGCTCATTCATTTGCGCCCGTTTCCATCCGCGGGTAGGCATATTAGCATCTGACTCTTCATGAATATCAATGCCAGTGTAATCGCCAAAGCCAAACTCCATCATTGAACTACTGATCGCGTCGATACCTAAGTTAAAGGCTAAATCGTAGAAAAACGTATCGCAGGATACTTCTACAGCTTTGATTACATCTACTTCGCCATGGCCGCCGCGTTTGTGGTCTCGCCAGATATGCGACACATTCTCGATTTGATAGCGACCGTGGTCTTGCATAACGGTTTCTGCGGTTATGACCGACTTCTCTAATCCAACTAAGGCTAGGTGTGGCTTAATGGTTGATGCGGGCGGATATTGACCTTGGGTTGCGCGATTGATGAGTGGTCGCTCAGTTGAGTTTAAAAGTGCATTATAATTACGACTACTTATGCCGTGAACGAACAAATTGGGGTCATAAGACGGGTTGGAGTACATGGCTAGAATGGCGCCATTATCTGGGTCTGAGACGACAACAGCGCCGCGACTGTCACCAATTAAACGTTGTATTTCGAGTTGCAACTCAATATCGATATTCAGTACCAAATCTTCGCCGGGTATGGGCGGCTGAAAGTCCAGAGTACGTAAAATTCTACCCTGATTATTCACTTCCACTTGTTGATATCCTACGCTACCGTGCAGGCGCTCTTCGTAGAATCGCTCGATCCCGAGTTTACCTATGTCATGCGTGGCGTCGTAATTGGCCGCTTGGCCAGAGGCCTCTAATTTGTTCAAGTCATTGCGATTAATTTTGGCTACATAGCCGACGACATGGGTTAAGGCCGAGCCAAATGGGTAATGCCGAGCTAAACGCGCTTCAATAGATACACCAGCAAATCGATGCTGATGAACCGAAAAACGAGCGACTTCATCATGGCTTAGGCGAGTACGCAGGGCAACCGGCTTGAAGCGACGTTGTCGTTTAATATTGCGCTTAAAGTCTTCGACTTGTTCGTTACTAACGTCAATGTACTGACGAACCTCAGTGATCATCGCGTCGAGATCGTCAACTTCTTCCGGTACTACATTGAGGCTAAAAACGGGAATATTTTCTGCCAAAATGACGCCATTGCGATCGAGTATTAGACCGCGATTGGGTGCTACAGGTAATAGCTTAATTCGATTGCCGTTAGACCGTGTCTGATAGTCTTCAAACTGGTTGACTTGCAAATTGTAGAGGTTACTGAGCACGATCCCCATCAACACCGCAACAATGGCCAACGCGATAACGGCACGGCGAGCAAACAGATTAGCCTCAGCAGTATGATCTCGGATCGTTTGGCGTTTAAGTGGCACAGCTATTCTCGATGATAGGGGTGATTTTGCATAACACTCCATGCGCGGTACAAGCTTTCAGCAAGTATCACACGTACCATAGGATGCGGTAACGTCAGCGCCGATAAAGACCACCTTTGTTGCGAGGCAGCGGTACACTCAGGAGCTAACCCTTCAGGACCACCGACTAACAGACTGACATCGCGCCCATCGTATCGCCACTCAGTCAGTTGTTGCGCTAATTGTGGCGTAGTCCATGATTTTCCTGTGACTTCAAGGGTTACAATTCGGTGGCCTTTTCCCACAGCTTTAAGCATTAGTTCCCCTTCCTTTTGCAATATACGCGGAATATCAGCATTTTTACCGCGCTTGCCCGGAGGAATCTCAACGATATTAACTGCGAGGTCCGTTGGAAAGCGGCGCAAATATTCTTTACAGCCTTCTGACACCCAAGATGGCATCTTGTTCCCAACGGCAACGATTTGGATCCGCATTAGCTCCAGAGCTTCTCCAATTGGTAGAAATCACGAGTTTCGTCTTGCATAACATGGACAACAATATTGCCCAAATCAACTAGGACCCATTCGCCAGTGTTTTTACCTTCAATGCTTAACGCTGGATTTCCCGCGGCTTTGCAGGACAGGCTAACATTTTCTGCGATGGAAATTACGTGACGTTTTGAGTTGCCAGAGCAGATTAGCAACGTATCAGTAATTGATGATTTGCCAGCAACATCCAAGTCGATTAGGTCGCGGCCTTTCATATCGTCAATTTTTTCTATAACGAATTGTTTCAATTCTTCGTGGTTCAAACTGTCTCCTAAGCTAATGGCTTAATTTATATAACTGCTGTTGTTGAATGTAGGTGAATACTTCGGGTGTCAACCACTCTTTGGCATCAGATGCAGAGTCTTTATTGCCTAACCATTCACGCAATAGGGTAGATGATACATCCCTGAGAGGGGTTTCTGCAAAAAACACTGAGCCATTGGTTTGTTGTTTGATGAATTGCTTATCGTTGCATCTGTGTTGTTCAATCCAAGTTAACAAGGTTGTTGTCGGGTGTAACTGACAGTTGGGACGCGGTAATACCAATAAATGGCAGTAATCTAGAAGCAAGTGCCACTTGTACCAACTATCAAGGTTTAATAAGGAATCTTCACCTATAACAAAAACGATGCTTGCGTTTGGATTTATCTTGCGCAGATGGGCAAGCGTGTTGACGGTATAACTCGGCGCAGGTAAGTGTTGCTCACATAATTCAATTTGTAACATTGGGTTCGAATTGCACACTAATTCAACCATTTTTATGCGTTGTTCAAAAGTGGCGCCAAAAACATTCTTATGCGGGGGCGTTAGCGCTGGCAGTAGGCGAACCTCTGAAAGCGCGAAGTCTTTTGCAGCTTTGAGTATGGGGTCAACATGACCGATGTGCGGAGGATTAAAGGTTCCACCAAATAAACCAATCACTGCCGTGACAGCGTTCATAGCGCAAACTTTTCTATAGGAGCGGGTAGAAACAACAGGCACAAGTGACACAAAGTGACAAAGGGTTTACTCACCACGCTTTGTTTAAACTGTAAATCAGCGTGATTCAGTTTACTTTGCATGTGGTTTAAATCACTCATTGTAAGTCGTGCTAATGCTGATTGATAAAGTACTTGTTTGGACTGCCAAATTCGCAACCTTTGCCAATTGATCGCTTCACCGCGTTGCTGCATGGTGGCTAACTGCATGAGTAATTGCCACTCTCGAATTAAGGCCCAAATGACTATGTTGGGTTCTACACCTTCACTTTCTAGGCGGTATAGAATTTTAATCGCGCGTTGTGTATCTCCGCCCAGCAGTGCATCAACCAACTGGAATACGGTAAACCTTGATTGGTCAACGGTTGCCTTACTGACCTCTTCTTTGGTTAACGATCCAGAACCGTAAATCAGGGCTAACTTTTCTATTTCTTGACGGGCAGCCAATAAATTACCTTCGCATTGTTCGGCAAGAAGGCTAATAGCTTCAGGCTCGCCACTGAGTTGATTGCGTTGTAAACATTGACTGATCCATTGCTGCAACTTGCGACCTTCTTGTGGGTAACACAAGGTGAAAAAGCCATGTTTAACTAGGTTTTTAAACCATTTGGCTGATTGAACATCTTTGCCAATCTTAGGGCCATGGATTAACAACAATAAATCGGTAAGGTCACCGGCTACCAACTCATTGAATACTTTAGCTCCAGCAGTCCCTGGTTTCCCGGTAGGCAATTCAAGCTCTATGTACTGGCGGTCAGCAAATAAGGACATGGATTGACTAGCCTCGAGTAACTGAGACCATTCGAACTCGCTATCAGCTACCAAGGTTTGTCGTTCATTGAAGCCTTGTGCTTGCGCAACTTCGCGCAAAGCATCGATACATTCGAGCTTTTGTTGAGGTTCATCACCAAACACCAAGACAATGCTTGGCATGGCCTTATCTAACTGAGCTTTAAAACGGTCAGGGTAGACTTGCATATCTAGTTAGTTGAAACCTTAGGTGCTGAGACTTGACTGGACATTAAGCGAATAATTCGATCCGCCGCTTCAGCGCGCATCTCGTCGAGGATCAAGTCTAGCTCGCGAGACTTTGCTAACACTTGGTCAGGGTCATCTTGATATTCTCGAAGTACTTCAACGACATAATTTACCGGCTCTTGGCGAGGAAACGTCAACCGATAATCGACGCGATAGATCAATTCGTATTCAGCTACTTGCCCAGTACGGAAAACTGATAATAAGCGTCGGTCTAAATTTTCCGGACGCAACTCAATAATAACAGTATTAGCAATTTCTGTAGGATCGGCGGCTCTTGTGTAACCTAATTGATAAACGGGCAAGCGATCGGCTAACGCGCGAGCTTGTGGGTCGTGCGCAGATAAACTGCGCACTTCGACTAGTTTGATGTGCTCCGGAAATTGTTGCGAGCCACGCAGCTGAAATCCGCAGCTACTAAGGCTAAAAATCAAAATACCTACAACAAATAAACGTGAAATCGACAACATTAGCCTAGCTCTCATGATTAGTTAGCTACGATGTTAACCAGCTTGCCAGGAACCACAATTACTTTGCGTACCGTTTTACCTTTGACGAAGGTTTGTACGTTTTCTTGTACCATAGCGGCTTGTTTAACGGTCTCTTGATCGGCACTTGCTGACACAGTGATTTTGGCGCGCACCTTGCCGTTAACTTGAACAATAATAAGCTTCTCATCTTCGACCAACGCGGCTTTGTCTGCTGTGGGCCAACCGCTTAATTCAATTGCTCCTTCGCGGCCAAGCATACTCCACAAGTGCTGGGCAATATGCGGGGTAACTGGGTTTAGCATACGAATTGTAGCAATGGCACCTTCCGCCAGAATAAAGCTATCGGTAGCATTTTCTGTTGGCGCTTTTTGCAAATGATTAAGCAACTCCATAATCGCAGCAATTGCGGTATTGAAAGTTTGACGACGACCTAAGTCATCTGTGACTTTTTCTATGGTCCGGTGAATTTCACGACGCAAATCTTTTTGTGCTTTACTCAGGTCTTTGAGTTGCTCGGCAGTTAATTTTTCAGCGGTACTTAAAGCCTCCAAATTATCTGTAACCAAGCGGAAAAGGCGTTTCAAGAAACGATGTGAGCCTTCTACACCAGAGTCAATCCACTCCAACGTTTGCTCCGGCGGCGCAGCAAACATGGTAAACAAACGCACAGTATCGGCACCATAAGTGTCAATTACGTGTTGCGGGTCGATACCATTGTTTTTCGACTTTGACATTTTTGTCATGCCACCGGGAACAACAGGTTGTCCGTCTACTTTTAACGTAGCGGCTGATACTCGGCCTTTCTCATCGTGCGTGAGTTCTACATCGGCCGGTGAGTACCAAGTGATTTTACCTGAGCTGTCTTCACGGTAGAAAGACTCGGCTAATACCATGCCTTGGCATAACAAGCGCTTGAAGGGTTCATCAGAATCCACCAATCCTTCATCGCGTAATAATTTATGGAAAAAGCGCGAATAAAGTAGGTGTAAGATAGCGTGTTCGATGCCACCTACGTACTGATCAACCGGCAACCAATAGTTGCTTTCACGCGGATCTAGCATCGCATCGGATGGGGCTGATGCATACCGAGCATAGTACCAACTCGATTCCATAAAGGTGTCGAAGGTATCTGTCTCACGCTGTGCATCAATGCCATTGACGCTAGTGGCTGCCCAACGCTTGTCGGCTTTTATTGGACTGGTGACGCCGTCCATCACTACATCTTCAGGTAACTGAACGGGTAAATCATCTTCAGCTACTGGTACTTCAGAACCGTCGGGTAAATTAATCATAGGAATCGGTGCGCCCCAATAGCGCTGACGAGATACACCCCAGTCGCGCAGGCGATAATTTGTGGTACGTTGACCTTTTCCTGCTGATTCGAGCGCTGAACAGATGGCATCGAAACCAGCGTCGAACTCCATACCCGTATATTGCCCAGAATTAACTAGCTGGCCCTTTTCTGTAATTGCCGCGGCTGATACATCAGTGATTTCTGCACCTTCATTGGCGGCTACAACTTGTTTGATCGGTAACCCGTACTTGCTGGCAAACTCCCAATCGCGTTGGTCGTGACCCGGTACTGACATAACTGCGCCCGATCCGTACTCCATCAATACAAAATTTGCGACCCAAACCGGTAGATGCTCTCCCGTTAATGGGTGAATGACTTCAAATCCAGTAGCGCAACCACGTTTTTCCATAGTCGCAAGTTCAGCTTCAGCAACCTTGTTATGCTTAGCGTCTTTAACAAATGCAGCTAATTCTGCGTTCTGCGCCGCTGCGTACTGTGCCAATGGGTGCTGTGCCGCTACTGCTACATAGGTAACACCATAGAGTGTGTCTGGACGTGTTGTATAGACCTCGATAGCTTCTAATCCAGCCGATTTTTCAGGCAATGCGAATTGAATGTCAGCGCCTACTGATTTACCGATCCAGTTGCGCTGCATAGCAACCACTTGCTCTGGCCAATCAGTCAGGCCATCCAAATCTTTGAGAAGCGTTTCTGCGTAATCAGTAATTTTGATAAACCATTGCGGAATTTCTTTTTGTTCTACAGTGGCACCACTGCGCCACCCCTTACCATCAATAACTTGCTCGTTAGCAAGTACGGTTTGGTCTACCGGATCCCAATTCACGGTAGCAAGCTTTTTATATACCAAACCTTTTTCGTACAGTCGCGTAAAGAACCACTGTTCCCAGCGATAATATTCGGGTTTACAGGTTGTTACTTCGCGTGACCAATCGTAACCAAACCCCAAAGAGCGCAATTGTTGCTTCATGTAATCGATGTTGTCGTATGTCCACCTAGCCGGTGCTGTCTTATTGTTAATAGCAGCATTTTCCGCGGGTAAGCCAAACGCGTCCCACCCCATTGGTTGAAGTACATTTTTACCTTGCATGCGCTGATAACGGCTGATCACATCGCCAATGGTATAATTGCGTACATGTCCCATATGCAGTTTGCCACTTGGATAGGGGAACATAGAGAGGCAATAGAATTTTTCTTTGCTGTCGTTGACGTCTACTTTAAAGACATCACTTTCCTGCCATTGTTGTTGAATCTGTTGTTCTATTTGTTGGTGGTCATATTGCTTATCTGACATGCAGCTTAGGATTCCATTTGGTTTTAATACGGCGCCGATACGCCCAACTTATTCAAACCGTTAAGAATACCTCAGAGTGCGCACTAACAACAGGGTAGAATCAGTCAATTAAGAAAAAAGTTGGGACAATGCACACAAGCGAATTTTAGCAGTGTACACTGTCTAAAAAGGACAATAAAAATTCGCCAATGAGAAAATTTGTTACGCCGGATGCTATCCCTTTCGAACAACTGAAAACTCGCCCAGATGAAGCTTTAATAAAACGCTTTATGCAAGACGAAAACGCCTTGCACGCGACATTTATTGGTCAGGCTCGGGCACGTGAAGCACTGAGCTTTGGCTTGGGGATTGAAGCAACCGGATATAATCTATATGTAATGGGAGAACAAGCGACCGGCCGTTACACCTTGGTGCACGATTATATTGAAAAGGCTGTAAAGCATAAAATTACACCGGAAGACTGGGTTTACATCAATAATTTTGACGAAGAACGCCAGCCGTTAGCGCTGAGGCTTTCTGCCGGAGACAGCAAGCGCTTATTGGAAGACTTAGATGGCTTGA
The DNA here is from genome assembly GCA_964230255.1 of Alteromonas sp. Classification (GTDB taxonomy): domain Bacteria; phylum Pseudomonadota; class Gammaproteobacteria; order Enterobacterales; family Alteromonadaceae; genus Alteromonas_E. The sequence goes on along the minus strand of CAXRGW010000053.1, from coordinate 15,455 downwards.
TTGACGACGTGCTCGACACCTTTCCCGCGGCGTTTGAGAATCCCGGTTATCAACGCAAGAAAGCAGCAATAGCGCGTAATTTTGAGTTGAAATACGACCATGCTATTGACGCTGTGGAGCAAATTGCTCAGTCACAAAATATTGCTTTGTATGAAGACGGCGGCACTATCACGTTTTCTCCAATAGTTAATGGCAAACCCATTAACGATACTGAATTTAGCCAGCTAGACGATTCGACGCGTTCCGGGTTTTATCAGCTTATCGACGCCTTAGAGGACAAACTGAGCGAGGCCTTGATTGAATTACCGCTATGGAAGCGTCAACACTCAGAACAATTGCGTGAACTCAAACGTGCCACAGCTGAGCAGGGTATACGTCCACTACTGAAGAATTTAGAACACAAGCACGCATCGCAGCTCGGTATTTTAAAACACCTTCGGCAAATCAAAGCGCCATTAATTGATACAGTCTTAGAATTGTTGGCGATGGATAGCAAGGAAGAGAAGCCCGACGAAATTGACCGTAAGTCTTTCTTAGAAGAACAGTTTCTACCAAATGTGGTGGTATCGCATACTATTACCGCTGGAGCGCCAGTGATTTATGAGCCCAACCCCACTCACCAAAATCTATTTGGTAAAATTGAATACAACAGCTCTCAGGGTGTTGCCTATACAAATTACTCAATGATTCGACCTGGCGCCTTACACCGAGCCAACGGTGGTTACTTATTAATAGACGCCGACAAGTTAGTTCAGCAGCCCTATGTGTGGGAGTCACTCAAACTCGCACTTAAGTTTTCAACGCTGAAAATGGATTCGCCGCAGCAGGATGTGGGAATGGTTAACTCCATAACTCTGTCACCTCAACCGATTGATCTGAATGTAAAAGTCATATTAATGGGGTCGCGTGATCTGTACTATACCTTGCAAGATTACGACGACGAGTTTGACGAACTATTCAGGGTGTTGGTTGATTTTGATCACGAAATAAACCTTGATGAAAACAACTTGCGCGATTTTGTAGGTCGGGTGCGTCATCAAGTTCTATTGCTGGGGCTTGACGGTATAAGTGAAACTGCAATGAGTCGTTTGGTGACTTATTCAATGCGTATGGCTGAGCATCAACAAAAACTATCCGCTCGATTTGCTGATGTAATAGAGTTGCTTAAGGAAGCTAACTTTTTTGTTCAGAATACCGATGATACTCGATTAGAAATTCAGCATATTGAAGATGCACTGGCGGCCAAGAGACGCCGCACAGGTCGTGTTCGCGGCGCTTTGCTAGATGATATTAAAGAAGGGCATGTCCTTATCGCCACCGAAGGGGAAGCGGTAGGAAAAGTTAACGGTTTAACAGTTTTAGAAATTGGAGACACTACTTTTGGTACACCAGCTCGGATAACATCGACCGTTTATGCGGGAGCGTCTGGTGTGGTAGATATCGAACGTGAAGTGGAGTTGGGTCAACCGATTCACAGTAAAGGTGTGATGTTATTAACCGGCTATTTGGGGAATAAATACGCACAGTATTTTCCGTTAACGTTGTCAGCAAATATCGCGCTAGAACAATCTTATGGGCACATCGATGGCGACAGTGCATCCTTGGGTGAACTCATCGCATTGGTTTCTGCATTGACTGAAATACCTGCAACTCAAGAATTGGCGATTACAGGCTCGATTAACCAATATGGTGAGGTTCAAGCCGTTGGTGGTGTAAATGAGAAAATCGAAGGATTCTTTGATCTGTGCATGCACCGCGGTTTGACCGGCAATCAAGGTGTCATTATTCCAGCTTCAAATCAAATTAATCTGATGTTAGATGATGTAGTAGTTGATGCGATAAAAGCGGGGCAGTTTCATATTTATGCGGTTCAAACTGTCGATCAAGCAATGAGTTTATTGACAGGGCGAGATGCTGGGGAGCTCAATTCGAAAGACCGCTATCCAAAGGGCAGCGTTAATTATGAAGCGGTTAACCGTTTGTACAATATTGCCAATATTGTTAATGGTGCGCCGGAGTAATTCGGTGCTCATACGTCATCCCCGCGAGGGCGACTAGTGCTATTTTAGTAAGGTCGTCGCATTGTCTAGATTAAAAGTTATCTTACTGGTATTCGTTGTAGTCTAGGCCACTACTTTATGCTTCACAACAGACGAGAAGCCTAATTCTGAAGCACTTACTTTGTTGCAGTCGCGTAATAACGAAGGGTCAACAGAAAACAATGGCATGGTTTATTTACTTGGAATGTGGGCTGCCCAAGAGCGCTCTAGCTATCAAGTGGGGCTAACACGCCCTAAATAATGGATTTTCTTTTATTTCACCATCGTTTCTTTATAAGCCATATATGACATTAAACCTCGCCTACGAAACACTAATCAAAGGATCGGATTTATACCTTTGGGATGATGGCATGATTAAACCTACTAAGGTTTTCGGCAAAAATGAAACCAATAGCCATATTCAATTGCGCAATTACGTTGGCTCTAAGTTGGTGCAGGTTTCACATCCTCGATTTATCGGTTAAATGGAGCGTCAAATACTCGAAATATTCTTTAGAAATGAAGTGTTAAAAGCGAGTTTCCACTGGCGAAATGCGAAAACTATAGGCGATCCAATAGGCGCGGTGAAAAGCCCTTTCACCAAGCGCAATGCTTTTTGGCTTGATGGCAAGCTTTGTGTCGACGCGGCAGAACAAGACGCCCCCCTTTGTTTCTACTTTTAATGAGTGGTTGAAAAGAGTAAACGCTGAGAATAAGTATCGCAAATTCGCATTCACCTGCGCCATAGTCCGCTTGAACGCTTCGCACTTGTCTTAATAGAAGATTGAATTGCACCCTCTGGTATTAGGTACATAACCTAGGGCGTAATCTATGCGAGATAAAAACTCTAATAATGTGAAAAGCCTTCGCATTCTTTTGGCTATCGGCCTGCTGTCAATAACTTCCACAGCAAATGCGGGTTGGGAACTCACTTGGGTCGACCGCTTCGATGGCACGGGTGTCAATTGGGACAATTGGACTGCTCAAACGCAAGCAAACTACAATAATGAAGTGCAGTGCTACACCGACGATGAATCGTCTCCGCAGCGCAACTACGAAGTATCTGACGGTACTATCAAAATTACCGCTCGCCGAATGGAAATTGCGTGTCCTGGCCTGGGAGGTGAGCAGCGGCCTTGGACGTCCGGACGACTAAATGGTAAAGATAAAGCCGAATTTTTGTATGGACGTGTAGAGGCTCGCTTGCGGTTTCTAAACCTTGAAGGTGGCTCATGGCCCGCTTTTTGGATGTTGGAAAACCGAATCTCTGAACAGCCATTCAAAGGTGATGATGATTTCGTAAACTGGCCCAACCCTGGCGCAGGCGAAATCGATGTTTGGGAGTGGTATGGCAATTCTGGTTCTAGTTATATAACTAACTTTTTTAATGTAGGAAGTTGTGGTGGTGAGTTCAGACCGAATTACCCTGGCGGTGTGACGGATGTTACTGAGTTTCACACCTATGCCATGGAGTGGACGCCCGATAGCGTAGCCTTTTATATGGATGATACGCTGGTCGTAGAACACGACATGTCGAGTTGCTCCCAATATGAAGAGCCTATGTTTGTCTTAATCAATGTGGCTATGGGTGGAAATCTAGGCGGAGCTATTGACCCAAATCTGAATCAAGCAACGATGGAAGTTGACTATGTCGCTCACTGTGCGCGTTCAACCGCAAATAGTGAAACAGGTTGCGATGAATTAACACCGGCATTGCAGGATGCCGATGGTGATGGAGTAAGCGACAGTGTCGATCAGTGTCCCAACACGCCACAAGGTGCAGTTGTTGACTACGATGGGTGTCAAATTCAAACGGAACCCTTGGTTGGTGCAGCGGCGCCAGCTGAACCTGCTGAGAATGTAATTTCTTTATACAGTGACAGTTACACCAATATTGCCAGTATTGACTATAACCCCGACTGGGGCCAAGCGACGGTAGTAACTGAAGTGGATTTAGACGGTAATAGCGTTTTAAAGTATGAAGGTCTTAACTATCAAGGTACCGATTTCGACGGCAACCGCCAGGATGTGTCGGATTTGGCATATTTTCACGTTGATTATTGGACTTACAATGCGGATTTGTTAAGCATCTATTTAATTAGTCCAGGTCCGGTTGAAACGCCTTACAACTTCCCAGTCCAGAAGCAGAGCTGGCAGCGGCATAAAATTCCACTCTCACATTTCGTCAATGTAGACTTGACCAATACATTCCAGCTTAAAGTGGAGGGTAATGGTGATGTTTATCTGGACAATATTTATTTTAGTGGTGAAAGCCAGAGTAATGTGGCTCCGATTATAAATCTCAATGCGTATCAAAACGGTGGCACAATATCTGAAATAAATCCTGACGACGGCAATGTCAGTGTCTCTGTATCAATTTCAGATGCAAACTCTGCAGATTCACATTCGGTGGAGTGGCAAGTGTCGGGTGCCGCTACTTTCAATGAGCAATCGCGCAGTATTACCATTTCCCCCAGTGATATTTCGGGCGATAGTGTAAGTATTACTGTGAGTGTCACTGACAATGGTTCGCCTGCGTTGACTACTGAAGGTACGTTGAACTTGTCTGTTCAGGAGACAACACCAACTCCAATAACCCCTGTGACTCCTGCACCAGATTATTCATCTTCTGGTGGCAGTATGGGGGCATTCTTAGCCGTGTTGCTGTTATTTGCGGGCTTTAGACGAGTGAATATCAAAGAAGCTTAAGAGAATCGCCCATAGTTATATATGGTTTTCACAACTATGAGCAACTTAAACTACTGTTTACTTTGGTGGCATCCGCAAAGCACCATCCAAGCGAATGGTTTCGCCGTTTAAATAGGCGTTTTCAACCATGTGAATAGCAAGTTTGGCAAATTCTTCTGGTAACCCCAAACGATCAGGAAAGGGGACATTAGCTTTCAATGCATCTTGGACGTTTTCTGGCATTGCCAATAACATCGGTGTTCCCATGATGCCCGGCGCAATGGTATTAACTCGAATCCCCACTTTTGATAGGTCTCTGGCCATAGGTAAACTCAACGCTATGATACCGCCCTTACTTGCTGCATAAGCCGCTTGACCAATTTGCCCCTCATAACCGGCGACTGATGCTGTATTGATAATTAAACCACGCTCTTGTGCTTCGCCTTGTGGTGCTAGCTTGGCCATTGCAGCAGCTGCAGCTCTGGCCACGTTAAATGAACCAATCAGGTTAATGTTGATAACATTAGCAAAGTCATCTAGCGGTATTGGGTTACCTTCGCGATCGAGTACGCGCTTGGCTGGTGCAATACCAGCGCAGTTAACGCATAAGCGCAAATCGCCGAAATCCTGCTCGACGGCAGCTACAGCCGCCTCAACTGCAGCGCTGTCGCGCACATCAACACGATAAAAACGCGTTTGAGCCACGCCGAGCTCTGCAACTCGCTCGGCGCCAACGCTTTCATTCATGTCGAATATAGCCACATTCATACCTTGTCCGCGCAGCGCTATCGCTGTGGCGTGTCCTAGTCCTGAGCAACCGCCGGTAACGATTGCCGTCATTGTCGTTGTTATTTGCATAGTTCTGTCTTTTGGTAGGGGTTATTATAATTTTCTAGCGTTTTGGTAACGCAATTTTATTTTCATCACTAGGCTTGTATAGCACCAAAGTATGGCCAATCATCTGAATTTTATGTGCTTTGGTCTCCCGCACAATTGCATCGGCGATAAGGGCTTTTTCGTCGCGATCGTCAGTAGGAATTTTGACTTTGATGAGTTCGTGATGGTTTATGGCGTTTTCTATTTCGGCCAAAACCCCTTCTGTCAGGCCATTGTTGCCAAGTTGCACGATAGGTTTTTTAGCGTGAGCAAGGCCTTTTAAAAACTGTTTTTGTTTTGTAGATAAATTCATTGTACCAATTTCTTACAATTAGATGACGTATTGTCACTTGAAAAGCGGTATTCTAACGCCATCTATCAAGCAATACGACATCGATTGCGTTGAATGACTAAAAAGAAACACTCAGCAAGCAGCAAACGCTGGCTAAAAGAACACTTTGACGACCAATACGTGCAGAAGGCGCAAAAGCTTGGCTTGCGGTCTCGAGCGGTGTTTAAACTCGAAGCGATTCAGGAAAAAGACCGCCTTATAAAACCCGGTATGACCGTGGTTGATTTGGGTGCGGCGCCTGGTGGCTGGTCACAGTTGTCAGCGGACTTGGTTGGCCAGAAAGGTCAGGTAATAGCCTGCGATATTTTGGCAATGGATCCGTTAGCTGGCGTTGATTTCTTACAAGGCGATTTTCGTGAAGAAGCGGTTTTGGATGCGTTATTGAACAGAATCGGTGGAAATAACGTAGATATAGTATTGTCGGATATGGCACCGAATATGAGTGGCAATCCTTCGGTTGACCAAGCGCGGTCAATGTACTTATGCGAGTTGGCATTAGATATGTGTCATTCGGTACTCAAGCCCAATGGTGCATTTGTAATTAAGGTTTTTCAGGGCGAGGGATTCGACGAATTTTATCGCAATGTTAAAAGCGCGTTTAAGGTAATAAAAACGCGCAAGCCCGACAGTTCCAGAGCTCGATCGAGAGAGGTCTATCTGGTGGCGACAGGGTATAAGGTGTAGTATTGTAACATGCTACACGTGATTATTGCCTTTCGGAGCAATCTGACGAAATTAAATTATCATCAGTCAGGTCACAAAGAAGGGAGTAATAGTGGCAATAACTTACGAGGTTCAATCCGTTGAGTGATATGGCAAAAAATTTAATTCTCTGGTTGGTAATAGCCGTGGTATTGATGTCTGTATTCCAGAGTTTTTCACCTGGTGAATCAAGCAGCACACAGACAGATTACACAACATTCATCAACCAAGTGAATGACGGTAACGTGCGGGAAGTAAGGATTAATAGTGATGCGCGTGAAATTCGCGGTGTACGCACTAATGGTGATACATTCGTAACCTACATTCCCTATTTCGATGAGCAATTAATATCTGACTTGATTAAACAAGACGTAAGGGTGTTAGGCGAACCGCCAGAATCACCTTCATTGCTTGGTACCATTTTTATCTCGTGGTTCCCAATGTTGCTATTAATAGGTGTATGGATTTTCTTCATGCGCCAGATGCAAGGTGGTGGCGGCCGCGGTGCGATGTCATTCGGTAAGAGCAAAGCGCGATTGTTAGGCGAAGATCAAATCAAAACTACGTTTGCAGACGTGGCTGGGTGTGATGAGGCGAAAGAAGACGTTGCCGAGCTAGTTGATTTTTTGCGCGACCCATCTAAGTTCCAAAAGTTAGGCGGGAAAATCCCTAAAGGCGTGCTCATGGTTGGCCCTCCTGGAACGGGTAAAACCTTGCTCGCCAAAGCTATTGCTGGTGAGGCTAAAGTACCATTTTTTACCATCTCTGGTTCTGACTTCGTGGAAATGTTTGTTGGTGTTGGCGCTAGCCGTGTTCGCGATATGTTCGAGCAAGCGAAAAAGTCTGCACCATGTATCATCTTTATCGACGAAATCGACGCTGTTGGTCGACAGCGTGGTGCCGGTTTAGGCGGCGGTCACGATGAGCGGGAACAAACGCTTAACCAAATGCTGGTTGAGATGGATGGCTTTGAAGGTCACGAGGGCATAATCGTTATTGCCGCAACTAACCGTCCAGATGTGCTTGACCCAGCATTATTACGTCCAGGACGTTTCGATCGCCAAGTAGTTGTCGGGTTACCAGACATCCGTGGTCGTGAGCAGATTTTGAAAGTACACATGCGCAAAGTGCCCATTGGAGACAATGTGGAAGCGTCGGTGATTGCGCGCGGAACGCCAGGATTTTCCGGTGCTGATTTGGCTAACTTAGTTAACGAAGCTGCGTTGTTCGCTGCGCGTTCAAACAAGCGCCTGGTGTCGATGGAAGAATTTGATAAAGCCAAAGATAAAATTATGATGGGTTCTGAGCGTAAGTCGATGGTTATGTCTGAAGACGAGAAGACCATGACAGCTTATCACGAAGCTGGACACGCAATTGTTGGACGTTTGGTTCCTGAGCACGACCCTGTATACAAAGTATCAATCATTCCCCGTGGTCGAGCTTTAGGTGTGACAATGTACTTGCCTGAGCAGGACCGCGTTAGTCACAGTAAACAGCATTTAGAAAGCATGATTTCAAGCTTGTTCGGTGGACGAATTGCCGAACAATTGATCTACGGTGACGACAAAGTAACCACGGGTGCATCAAATGATATCGAACGCGCGACCGAAATCGCTCGCAAGATGGTAACGCAGTGGGGACTTTCCAATAAAATGGGCCCAATGCTATACGCCGAAGAAGAAGGTGAAGTTTTCCTCGGCCGTAGTATGTCAAAGGCAAAGCATATGTCTGATGACACTGCCCGCGCTATTGATGCTGAAATTAAGTCTTTGATTGATCGTAACTATGATCGTGCAGAGAATATTTTGAAAGAAAATATCGATGTTTTGCATACTATGAAAGATGCATTGATGAAGTACGAAACTATCGATGCTAAACAAATTGATGATTTGATGGCGCGTACAGATGTTCGTCCACCGTCAGATTGGGATGCGTCTAAGCAAAACGATAATGACAAACCCAGTGGTGGTACAGAAGTCAAACAGGACATTAACGGCACTGATGATACAAATGCAGCCGATGGTAAGCCTGGTGATGCGACTCATTAGGTCATAAGTAATTGTTCAAAACGCCAGCTAATTGCTGGCGTTTTTTTATGCACAACAATGTAAGGAAAAACGAATGCGCTTTTCTCTTTCTACAATAAATTCTCCTCAAGTAATGGGCATTTTAAACGTCACTCCGGATTCGTTTTCTGACGGCGGAGTGAATCAATCTTATGCAAACGCGGTTGAGTCAGCGATGCGAATGGTTGAGCAGGGAGCACATATTGTCGACATTGGCGGTGAATCAACTCGACCAGGCGCTAGAGCTGTTAGTGTAGAGGAGGAATTGGAGCGAGTCATACCCGTGATTGAAGCAATTCGACAGCGCAGTGATGTGCCGATTTCGCTTGATACCAGTAAAACAGAGGTCATGCGTGCGGGATTATCTGCCGGCGCTAGTATGATCAACGATGTCAATGCACTCAGAGCAGATGGAGCGATTGAAGTAGTTGCAGAATATCAAGTACCGGTTTGTTTAATGCATATGCAAGGACAGCCGCGCACCATGCAGCAAAAGCCAATCTACGCTGATGTGGTAGATGACGTTAAGGACTTTTTACAGGAGCGTTTGCATGCGTGCGTTAGTGCCGGTATTTCCGCCCGAGAAATCGCGTTAGATCCAGGCTTTGGATTTGGGAAGTCTGTAGCTCACAATTATACATTGCTAAACGCGACCCCACAGTTTCTTGCACTAGGTCAACCGGTTCTGATTGGTATCTCTCGAAAATCAATGTTAGGCGCGGTTACAGATAAACCTGTTGAACAGCGCTTGGCGTCTAGCGTCGCAGCAGCTACAATGGCTGCGATCTTTGGGGCACACTTAATTCGTGTACACGATGTCGATGAGACAGTTGATGCATTGAAAGTAGTAGCAGCAACCAAAAACCTTAAATAATAAGAGAGGACACATGGGCCAACGTCAGTTTTTTGGAACCGATGGAATTCGCGGTAAGGTCGGCGAAAATGCAATCAATCCTGAGTTTGTCACTAAGCTAGGGTGGGCTGCAGGAAAAGTCTTAGCCGGGCATGGAACAAATAAAGTATTGATTGGAAAGGATACACGAATATCTGGTTATATGTTGGAGTCTGCACTTGAAGCGGGATTGTCTGCTGCCGGTATTAACATCGGCCTGTTGGGTCCAATGCCAACACCAGCAATCGCGTATTTAACCAAAACCTTCCGTTCTGAAGCTGGAATTGTTATCAGTGCATCGCACAATCCATATTACGATAATGGCATAAAGTTTTTCTCAGCTAATGGTTATAAACTCGACGATTCGATTGAGCTAGCAATCGAGCAACAAATGCAACAACCAATGACCTGTGTCGCTTCTGATAAGCTCGGTAAAGCTATTCGTGTTAATGATGCTGCGGGTCGTTATATAGAGTTTTGTAAGGGGACCTTCCCCAGTGACTTGTCTCTTAGAGGATTAAAAATAGTTGTTGATTGTGCGCATGGTGCGACATATCACATCGCACCAAACGTACTGAGTGAATTAGGTGCAGACGTTATAGAAATTGGCACCGATCCAAATGGTATAAATATTAACCATAAAGTTGGTGCGACAAGTATGAAAGCGATTGTTAATGAAGTACTTGAAAATAAGGCCGATTTGGGTATTGCCTTAGACGGTGACGGTGACCGGATTATGATGGTTGACCATTTAGGCAACGTTATCGATGGCGATCAGATTATCTATATTATTGCGCGCGATGCACTACGAGCAGGTTGCTTGTCAGGTGGAGTTGTAGGCACTTTGATGAGTAATTTAGGCTTAGAAGTCGCCTTGTCCGTACTCGGTGTTCCGTTTGCTCGCAGTAACGTTGGCGACCGTTATGTTATGGAGCTACTCCAAGAAAAGGGGTGGCAAATCGGTGGTGAAAACTCAGGGCACGTTCTCAACTTAGCCACATCATCAACTGGTGACGGCATTATTGCCGGGCTGCAGGTATTGACCGCAATGTTGCGCTCAGACATGAGTTTGAACGATTTAGCTAAGGGCTTCGAGAAATATCCGCAAGTTTTACAAAACGTTCGATTTGAAAAAACCGATATTGACCCAATTAATCATAAAAGTGTCAAAACAGCAGTTAAAGAAGCTGAAGTTGGGTTGGGTAAAAATGGTCGCGTATTGCTGCGTAAAAGCGGAACTGAGCCATTAATAAGGGTGATGGTTGAGTCGAATGACAGTGATTTATCAACTCAATGGGCTACCCATATATCAGATGTTGTTCAGCGCGTTGCTGGTTAATATCTGACCGATTGGTGCGCTATTCACCATACGTGCAATAGCGCCGTGGATTTTTGTCGGTAAATCACTTGTATATTGTAAGTGGAATCGTTAATATCTCGCCCGCTTTTTAAAGCGGCTATAGGACTGTTTTATGACTGATACACGAAAGCCACTAGTAGCTGCGAATTGGAAAATGAACGGTAGCGCAGCGTTGCTGGGCGAATTCACCGATTATTTCAGCAATGAGCAAGCGTTCGCATGTGAACGAGTGATTTGTCCCCCGTCTGTATTTATCGGAACGGCTGTTGCACGGATGAAGCCATTGGGGTTTGCTGTTGCGGGGCAGGATGTCAGTGCACTAGGAGAAGGTGCGCACACTGGTGATTTGTCGGCCAATATGATGGCTGAAGTCGGTTGTGAATACACCATTGTCGGTCACTCAGAGCGTCGAACGGATCACAATGAGTCTAATCAGTTGATTGCTGACAAAGCAAAAGCGCTATTAGACGCGGGTGTTAATCCCATTTTTTGTGCTGGTGAACCCCTAGAGGTTCGCGAGCAAGGTCAAGAACAAGCATTTGTTGCTGACCAACTACGTGCATTGTTTAGCACTGTGGATTTGACTGAATTGGCGCAAGTTGTTATTGCCTATGAGCCAATTTGGGCGATTGGTACAGGCGTTACTGCTTCGCCAGAGCAGGCTCAACAGATGCATGCATTTATTCGCAGTGCAATTGCGAGCGTGAGCGCAGAAGCCGCTTTCAGTATGCGGTTGTTGTACGGCGGTAGCGTTAAACCAAGTAATGCGGAAGAATTATTTTCGCAAACGGATATTGATGGTGGTTTGATTGGCGGCGCCAGTTTGAAACCAGTGGATTTTGCAGCGATTTGCCAGGCAGCGAAAGGCTAAACTGAAAGTCGCAAGAGGTTGATTAAATGTTATATCAAGTTTTAATTGTTGCATATTTGCTCGTAGCATTGATGCTGATTGGATTCGTGTTAATCCAACAAGGTAAAGGCGCTGACATGGGGGCATCATTCGGTGGTGGCGGTTCTAATACAGTATTCGGGTCGACAGGTTCAGGTAACTTTATGACTCGTGCAACGGCAATTTTGGCGACTGGTTTCTTTGTTATTAGCCTGTGGTTAGGTGGCTTGGCTGCTAGCAAAGACAAAGCCGAAGACGAATGGCAAAACCTTGAAGTGCCAGTGTCTGAAGTACCAGTATCTGATGTTACACCAGCTGACGGTAGTGATGTTCCTGTTCAAGATGCACAACCAGCTGATGACTCAGACGTACCAAACTAAGTTTTAAAGAATTTGCGGAAGTGGTGGAATTGGTAGACACGCTATCTTGAGGGGGTAGTGAGCTATGCTCGTGCGGGTTCAAGTCCCGCTTTCCGCACCAAATATAAAGAACCCAGCGAAAGCTGGGTTTTTTATATTTTGATATAGAGGAATTGAGCTCAAGACAGCGGGTTGATCGCCATGGATGGCGAGAATGCAGAAAATGCAGGAGCGTTTTCTGCCAAGTCCCGCTTTCCGCACCAAATATAGAGAACCCAGCGGGAGCTGGTTTTTTTGTATTTTGATACAAAGGAATTGAAAACAAGGTTGCGGTCAATCATGCGAGGCCTTTAGCTTTCTTTTGGTCCATTGCGAAATGGGGCGTTCTATCCAATGAAGACTTCCGATGGCAATAAGTAAAATACTCACTATTGCAATACTAAAATGATAGTCTGCGATTGGTGGGTAGATACTGAGAGATATAAACAGTGCAGCAATTACGACTGACTGCCATATGAATATTGAAAAGCTGATTTCACCTAAATAGTGAAAAGCTCGGCAAGATAGTAAGCGTGCTACGAACCCTCGGCCACGGGCTAAATCGGCGACAAAGACCATGTAAATAGGCATGAGCAGTCCAAAACGAATAAACGACGTCATTGGCTGAAATAAGTCCGGGACCATGGCGAAACTGATCGCTAATATAAATGCGATATCGCCCAACGCGATAACCGGTTTGGAATCGGATTTGGCATTCTCTGCAACCGATATTATTCGCGTCAACAACATACCCGCGACAAAATATGGCACCCAAAAGAGCGGGAAATTACTGTAGAAAATTTCGGTTTGCATGGTCCATGGCATCCCGGTCCATAATTGTCGAGCATAGAATGCCGTTGGTATAAGGGATACAAGCGGTAGTACCAACAACGAAAAGTGTTGCTGGCGTTTTGTCAGTTTATTCAGCCCATGTATTATGAAGGGCATTAACAAATATAACGTGACCATCACTGAAATTGTCCATGCAGGCCAGTTCCACATTGGGATCCAGCTGGGAACCCACGCTTGAATTAGCAATGCCGTACCTATTGCGCTACTAGTGATAAACGCTAACGAATAACCATCTTCAATATGAACGTGATATGCGTTAATTAATAGAGGAACTAATGCAATCAAGTGAACGGGGTAGATACGTGCGAGGCGCACGATCAAAAAATGTTGCGGCGAACCGCGAAAACGACCATTGGGTTGCCAATATAAGTGAGCTAAAATAAAGCCCGATAACAAAAAAAACAGACTGGTCGAAACCCAACCATTGGCTAAAAACACCATAATACTCTGCGGAATGTTGGTCATATCATTGAGTAAACTTTCGGTACCTGGCTTAGTATCGCGAACGTAAGTAAAAACTGCCCACAGGTGATGTAGAAAGATATGGAATACGGCGAGAAAACGAACGCCGGTTAAAGCGGGTAAGTGTTGCTTCACAGGCTCACAGTAAACAGGGCTGGCATGAGTTGCCTTTTACCTTGCCTGATTTTGTGCAGTTTGACAACTTAAGCTCGACTTCAGATGGATTGGTAATGATCAGCTTGCTCCTGTATCCTTGCCGCCCATTTTTTGAATAGCACAGCTATTCCACCATTTTAAAGTAGACCTTTTAGTTGCCAACATTTGAATCGCTAGGACTCAATGCTCAGTTAATCGACGCATTAGTTAAAAACAATTACCAAATACCAACGCCTATTCAAGAACGGGCGATCCCTGGTGTTCTGCAAGGCCGGGATATTATGGCTGCCGCGCAGACCGGCACTGGTAAAACTGCGGCTTTTATTCTACCTATTTTGCACGAATTACAGCATAGCACAGTTCGTGTATCGCATAATCAGGTGAGAGCGCTGGTGATAACACCAACGCGAGAGTTGGCGGCGCAAATTTATGACAATACGGTTAAGTACGGGGCGAGTTTTAGGTTAAATTACAACGTAGTTTTCGGTGGTGTGAAAATCAATCCACAGATGAAAAAGCTTCGAAGTGGCACCGATATCTTAATTGCTACTCCAGGTCGCTTATTGGACTTATACCAACAAAACGCCATTAAATTCGAGCAATTAGATACGTTGGTGTTAGATGAAGCAGACCGCATGCTCGACATGGGCTTCATTCACGATATTAAACGTATTTTGGCGCTGTTACCTAAGAAGCGTCAAAACCTATTGTTTTCAGCCACGTTTTCAGATGATATCCGTGAATTAGCAAAGAACATCGTCCGCGATCCTTTGGAGATAAAGGTAACACCGCCTAACACAGTCGTTGAACGGATTGAGCAATGTTTATATCAGGTTGCCAAATCAGATAAGAATCGACTGTTAGTCAATGTCATCAAGCAGCAAGATGCCGAGCAAATTTTAGTGTTTTCCAGAACCAAACACGGTGCCAATCGATTGGTAAAGATTCTTGATAAAAATGGAATTGCAGCTGCCGCAATTCATGGCAACAAGAGTCAAGGAGCACGCACTCGCGCACTTAAAGACTTTAAAGAGAGTACTATCAACGTGCTCGTAGCCACTGATATTGCTGCGCGCGGAATTGATATTTCCAAATTACCCTGTGTGATTAACTTTGATTTACCAAATGTGGCAGAAGACTACGTACATCGGATTGGCCGAACTGGCAGGGCAGGTAAATCCGGCCTGGCTATATCTTTGGTCTGTACAGAAGAAGAGAAGCAGTTAGCAGATATTGAACGTTTGATTGGTGAACATATTCCGCGTCAGTTAATGCCGGGGTTTTCCATCACCGATTCGCTACCGGCAACAAACCTTGCCAAAAGAGCGAAAAAGCCCAAAAAGCCGAAAGTAAAAAAGGTATTGGCTACAGAGCCAAAGAGTCATTCGGAGACAGGGGTAAATCGCAATCAAGTTACAGGCGATAATATAAGCCCCAGGAAAAAACGGGTTAGACGTGGTAAAAATAACCTCAAAAGTCCAGCTAATTAGATTAGATAATTTTTTGCTTATCGGAA
Organism: Alteromonas sp.; assembly: GCA_964230255.1. Classification (GTDB taxonomy): domain Bacteria; phylum Pseudomonadota; class Gammaproteobacteria; order Enterobacterales; family Alteromonadaceae; genus Alteromonas_E. The sequence goes on along the minus strand of CAXRGW010000053.1, from coordinate 207 downwards.
CAGTTGTCGCTTTGTTCGCGGTATTCTGTTAATGTGCGCACGCTTTTGTGGCGTTCTATTTATTTCGATTTTTGCTTCTGCACGATAACTTCAATTAATTGCCTTGCAATCTATGTTCGACGTTTTTTTCCATTAGCCATTCTAAGTAAGTAATACCAACAAGGCATACGTCGACACAAAAGTGTCATTTAAAAATTTTTGAGGATA
>CAXRGW010000052.1:0-7915 GCA_964230255.1 Alteromonas sp. | reverse complement strand
TGCCGCGTTTCTTGCAACTAAACGCGACCAACTTCTCATGCTTGCAGTCATCACATACCACCCTAAGAAATCCATTTTCTAATCGACCACACTGGAGGAATGCGTCAAACTCTTGGTTCACATGTCGAGGCAATGATTTACTTTGCTGTGCTATCATGTCTACAAATTCTGGATAATGTCGGTCAACTAATTGATACAGCAGAGTATTCTCAGGTCGGTGTCGTCGGTACGTAAAGTGTTGGGTAGCTAACAATGGCTTCCTTGCCGGGTTGTATTGTTGAGCGAGTTATTTTGCCGAATAAAAGCATATCAAGAATACTGCTCAAAAGACGTGAAATCTGGCTTCTATGGTGTTTGGCGAATGGCCGTTGAGCAGACCGCCAAAGCTGATTACGTGACGATCCGCTATTGGCTCTTTCTGATCCTAGAATTCGCTTGTGCCAATGTTGGCTATACGTACGAAGCAGATATCGGCCTGCGCCGAGATAACGGGCACGGAAACTTACCGAAGAAACTCTCAGGTTTGATCAAGTGATTCAGACTAGTGTGCTAAATCAAACGATGGCTAATCCATATAGAGTATTGTTGTGACACGCGACAGGCACAAAAAAAGCGCCACATGGGCGCTTTTTTAGGTAATTCAGATGCTTACTTCTTGCTAAGTGCACCAAAACGCTTCTTGAAGCGATCAACACGACCACCAGTATCAACATTACGTTGCTTACCTGTGTAGAACGGGTGACAAGCAGAACATACGTCTAGGTTGATGTCTTTGCCTAGCGTAGAGCGAACTTTAATTACGTTACCGCATGAACATGTTGCTGTAACTTCTTCGTACTTAGGGTGAATACCTTGTTTCATTAGGGTTACCTCATATTAAGGCCGCATCGCTAACCAACCCGCAGTTGGCCACCATACGTTATAAAAGTCTGGCTTCTCAGAATCACAACGACTGAGCTTGCCGTAAAGAGCGGCGCATATTAATGTACCGCCTTTATGCAATCAAGTATTTTTCCGCAAAACTGCTGCTTTTTTGGTCATTTTGCTATTTATGGAGTCCTCTTTGTCGGTTATTAGTGTTGCTCTGCCCGTACCGATACGGCGAACATTTGACTATTTAGCGTCGACAATAGCCCCTGGCTGTCGTGTAGTCGTTGAGTTTGGTCGCCGCCGGTTGGTTGGAGTGGTAATAGCCAATAAGATTGATAGTGAGTACTCCCTCGAAAAGCTCAAGCCGGTTCGCCAACAACTCGATGAGAGCCCAGTGCTCTCTGGTGACATGCTTGCACTGGCAATATGGCTAGCAGACTATCAACACCACGCTATTGGTGATGTGGTACAAACGTTGTTACCGGCCGCTTTGCGCAAGGCAAATCCCTTGCAGCCACCGACGCTAGAACATTACCAATTGACCGCACTGGGTGAATCTCAGTTGGCAGAGCCTATGCGAGCCAAGCAGCAACAAGCCTTGTTGTCGTTATTGGCAAGCGGCAAACAAACGCGTAGTAGCGTGCGAGAGACATTCAGTGCGGCTGTGGTGCGCGCCTGTGAAGGCAAGGACTGGATTACAGCAAGTTGCGAAGTCATGTTGCCCGACCTCGATTGGTGGCGCAAACTAGCAGTCGCTGTTAAGCCTGCACCCAACGCCGAGCAAGCCCTAGCCATTGCGGCAATCAATACTAAACGCGACCAGTTCGCACCATTTTTAATCGAAGGCATTACTGGCAGTGGTAAAACTGAAGTTTACTTGCAAGTCATAGAGCCGCTGCTGCAAGCAGGTCGACAAGTGTTGGTCTTGGTACCTGAGATTGGGTTGACGCCACAAACGGTTGCTCGTTTTGAGAATCGCTTTGGCATAGCGATTGGTGTTTTGCATTCGGGACTTAATGATAACGAACGCTTGGCGGTATGGCAGCAAGCGCGAGAGGGCAGTATCGGCCTCGTGATCGGCACGCGTTCGGCAGTGTTTACGCCATTTGCCGATTTAGCCATGATTATCGTTGATGAAGAGCATGACGAATCATATAAACAGCAGGATGGCATGCGCTATCACGCGCGCGATGTGGCTGTATTACGGGCTCAGCGCGCCAAATGCTCATTAGTTTTGGGCAGTGCCACACCATCCTTAGAATCATTGAACAATGCCATTCAGCAAAAGTATCAACTATTACAGCTCCATCGCCGAACCGGCAGCGCAGAGCTTGCCAGCCAAAATGTGCTGGATATGCGTGGTCAGCAGTTACAAGCAGGTATTGCGAATCCGTTGCTGGAGAAAATGCATGCGCACTTAAGTGCAGGTGGTCAAGTCATGGTGTTTGTTAACCGGCGCGGCTACGCACCCGCATTGGTGTGTCATCAATGCGGACATGTAGAACAATGTCAGCGCTGTGATATCCCTTACACAGTGCATAAGAAATTGGCGAAATTACAATGTCACCGCTGTGATGATGTGCAAGTGATCCCTTCTCATTGTTCGCAATGTGGCAGTAATGAGCTCATGTCACAAGGCGTCGGCACAGAGCAGCTTGAGCAGTTTTTGAGTCAAGCGTTTTTGAATCACTCAACAGTGCGAATAGACAGTGATAGCGTGCGTGGCAAAGACAAACTGGCAACGTTAATCGATGCGATTAACCACAACCAACACCAGATTTTAATTGGCACACAAATATTATCGAAAGGTCACCACTTTCCGCTGGTTTCCTTGGTCGTAGTATTGGACGTAGATGGTGCTCTATTTAGCTCGGATCTGCGCGCTACAGAGAAGTTAGCACAGTTATTAACACAAGTGTCGGGTCGCGCGGGCAGGGAAAATCGCAATGGTGAAATGTGGCTTCAAACGCATTATCCGGAACATCCACTGTTACAAGATTTGATCAACAATGGCTACGCACATTTCGCTCGCCAAGCACTTGCTGAGCGACGGGCTTCTGTTGCGCCTCCTTTTGCACACCAAACTGTGTTCCGCGCCGAAGCTAATGACATGGCGTTAGTAGAGCAATTCTTAACGGATGTGCGTGATGTTTTAACGCGTCAACCATTGCTTACCGTGATAGGGCCAGTGCCAGCGATTATGTTCAAGCGCGCTGGACGATTCCGCATGTTGGTGATTGTGCAGGCAGCCGCACGCCAGTTGGTGCATCGTTCGATAGCATCACAGCTGAGTTTTATTGAATCTATGCCAAGTGCGAATAAGGTGCGCTGGGCAATAGACGTTGCGCCAACTGATTTAATTTAAAAAAATCACATTTCTCGGAGCTTTTTTGTCAGTGACCAAGTACACTGATTGACCCGGTAAGTCAGTTGTTTTTTGCCAATGACACAAAGAGATTACGTCAAGCGCGGACGCGCTAACAAACAAACCAAAAAAGTAGAGAAGCCCGCATTCCCTTGGGTCAATGTGAGCGTTGCACTATTGATCATCGCTGGATTTATTTTTGTGTTGTGGGAAATCAAGGACAACGCACCTGAACCTGCTGTCGAAGAAGACTTACCTGAAGTGGTTGCTACAGAGCTAGAAGATGACTTACCAGAGCTTCCTGAGGAAGAATGGGAATTTATTCGCACGCTACCTGGCTATGAAGTTGAAATTGAAGCAACTGAAGAGGCTGAGACGCGACGCTATATTATGCAATGTGGTAGTTTCCGCAGCGAAGACCAAGCCGAAGAAATGCGCGCACAAATTGCTATGGCTGGTTTGGAGTCCATTGTGCGCCCCAGTGACGGCAGCAATGGCCGTTGGTATCGGGTGATGTTAGGGCCTTACGACAGCAGGCGCGCGGCTGAACGCAATCGTCACACTATTCGCGATGTGGGTATTCGCACCTGTCAAATTTGGTTCTGGAATCAGTAGACTTGAAAAGCGTTTGATGGGCCCCACTTTAGCTTCATAATCGATGCTAAGGAAAACGCATGACTACTATAGTTTCAGTACGACGTGACAATCACGTCGTCATTGCCGGCGATGGCCAAGTATCGCTGGGTAATACCGTAATGAAGGGCAATGCCCGCAAAGTTCGCCGCCTTTATAACGACAAAGTTTTAGCTGGCTTCGCAGGCGGCACCGCCGACGCTTTCACATTATTCGAACGTTTTGAAAGTAAATTAGAGATCCACCAAGGGCACCTAACGCGTGCGGCGGTTGAGTTAGCGAAAGACTGGCGTACTGACCGTGCGCTACGTCGTTTGGAGGCTTTGCTTGCCGTGGCAGATCACACTGCATCTTTGATCATCACTGGTAACGGTGATGTTGTGCAGCCGGAAGACGACCTTATTGCGATTGGTTCTGGCGGGCCTTATGCGCAAGCAGCGGCAACGGCCCTGCTTAATAATACCGAGTTAAGTGCAGTAGAGATTGCCGAGAAGAGCTTATCTATTGCTGGCGATATCTGTGTATTCACTAATCACAGCCAAACTGTCGAGACTTTGAGCTACTAAGCTCAACTATCCAACACGAGAAGAATTGACTATGTCTGAAATGACACCCAGAGAAATTGTCCACGAATTAGATCGCCACATTATTGGCCAACAAGATGCCAAACGCGCGGTATCAATTGCACTGCGTAACCGCTGGCGTCGCATGCAGCTCGAGCCTGAATTGCGTCAAGAAGTTACACCCAAGAACATTCTGATGATCGGTCCCACGGGTGTGGGTAAAACAGAAATCGCTCGTCGTTTGGCCAAGCTCGCCAATGCGCCGTTTATCAAGGTTGAAGCGACCAAGTTCACTGAAGTGGGATATGTCGGGAAAGAAGTTGAGTCGATCATTCGTGACTTAGCTGATATCTCAGTGAAATTAACCAAAGAGCAAGAAATGGAGAGAGTTAAGTTTCGCGCTGAAGAAGCTGCGGAAGAGCGTATTCTCGATGCTCTGATCCCACCGCCAGAAAATGTTTTTGGTGAAAAGGAAGAAGTAAACAACAAGTCAACACGTCAGGCCTTTCGAAAGAAGTTGCGCGAAGGGCAGTTAGACGATAAAGAAATCGATATCGATGTGGCATTGCCGCAAGTTGGCGTTGAAATCATGGCTCCTCCTGGCATGGAAGAAATGACTAATCAGTTGCAGGGCATGTTCCAAAACTTGTCGGGCCAACAAAAGAAAAACAAGAAACTCAAAGTCAAAGAAGCATTCAAGTTACTCGTCGAAGAAGAAGCCGCACGTTTGGTAAACCAAGAAGAGCTAAAGGAAAAAGCCCTTTTCAATGTCGAGCAAAACGGCATTGTATTCATTGATGAAATCGACAAGATTTGTAAACGTGAAGGTACCGGCAGCGCTGACGTATCGCGTGAAGGTGTGCAACGTGATTTACTACCATTAGTTGAAGGCTCAACCGTCTCAACTAAGCACGGCATGGTTAAAACAGACCATATTTTGTTTGTTGCATCGGGCGCATTCCAGATGAGCAAACCGTCGGATCTAATCCCGGAACTGCAAGGTCGCTTGCCAATTCGCGTTGAGTTATCAGCACTTAAAGTTGAAGATTTCGTGCGTATCCTGACTGAGCCAAGCGCCTCGCTCACTGAACAGTACATTGCCTTGATGAAAACTGAGGGGGTAGATGTTGAGTTTGCAGAATCTGGTATCCAGCGTATTGCGCAAGCAGCGTGGCAGGTGAATGAGCGCACTGAGAACATTGGTGCTCGTCGTTTGCACACGGTGCTAGAGCGCCTGATGGAAGATATTTCGTTTGACGCTTCTGAGCGTTCTGGTGACAAAGTTGTTATTGATGAAGTATACGTAAATGACCACCTTGAAGCCTTAGTTGAAAACGAAGATCTAAGCCGCTTTATCCTCTAAAGTGGGCTGTAGCTCTGACTGTATGGCTGCATCAGCAATTCAGTCAGAGCTTCACTGATGGGTAAGCCTGTATCCTGTTCAACAGCAAGAAACATCGGGCTAGGATTCGCTTCTAAAAAGTGAAACCTTCCATCGGCGTCACAGCGCCAATCAATTGCTGTCCATTGCATGCCCAACCCCCGCATTATTCTTCGCGCAAGTTTCTGGACTGTTTGCGGTATTGCTACGGCTTCAGCTCTGCAATCAGGGTCTGTGCGATAGTCGATACGGTCACTGGTGAATTCAACACTAAAGGTTTGGTTGCCAATAACGTAGGTGCGAATGTCAGTACCACAAATGTAACTCTGCAGAGTCACAGGCGCTTGGGTGAGCACACCGGCGAGATGCTCCAAAGCTCGTTTGTCGGCGTCTAACCAACGGGTATGTGCACCGCCATGCACCGGCTTGTATATAACTTGCTGGTGTTGTGCAAGAAATCGCTGGGCGGCATGGGCACAATTCCCTACATAAGTAGATGGGATTTTTGCGCCTAAACGATGCGCAAGGTTCAACTGGCGAGGTTTGACTTTGTGGCCTTCAATGGCGTTGAGACCGTTAACCCAGTTAATATGGGGCTCGCTTAACAAGGTTTTAATTGTGCTCATGCTATCTTGTGCGGCAATTAAATCAGTGGTGTTTAGCGCGGGAAAATATCGCCAGTACACTGAACATATGTCAGCGAACCGCAGCTCATCATCAGCGACTGTTAACCAGCCTTCGCTGCGTAATGGATCCCAGCTAATCGAATGGCACATCGGGTACTGGCTGGCATCAAACACTATCACTTTGCGGTGCCGGTTCAGTAAGCAGCGGCTCATATGGGTGACATGTGGGTCGTTTTCTTGGCCAATTATTAGGCTCACTGCTCGGTGGTTTGTCATGGTGTTCCCTCACTTATAGTGAGCTTGGTAGACTTACCAAGCTCGAACCTGAGTGTTGTTATATTTTGCTTGGAAGTGGCGCAAAGCCACCATCTTCGCCCAGTGCTTGAGTGTAAAAAATCGGTGGCCCAACGATTCGATCATTGGTATTGATCAGCGTTGCTTCACTGCTGTCTGGGCTAGCGAGTTTGTCATCTTGTTGACCACCAACAACGTGTGATGTTTGATTGTCAGTGAGAGTGTCTACAGCGTTATTTGCAAAAGGATGTTGCATTGTAAGCTCCAATTAAGTGTGTAATTGAAGAAAGTCTGAGAGCAGCACTGTGATTTATTGCCAGCGTCAAGCCTCAACCTTTCCTTGGTAAACTCAACCTGTGTTGAGCGCTCACGGCATGTGAACACCATTAGATTAATGCATCGACCAAGCAAAACTACTGACTGCAAGGCGAGGACTGGTACAGGTGTTACTGCTGCGGCTTATTGTGTAGCTGCTGTGTTTTGGGTTGCTCCGCCAATCCAGTTAAATAGCAAGCTTTTAAGCCATAGAAGAAGGCAGCAAACCAAAGAATGTTAAAGACGGTAATGACGAGCCACATACCCGGCGTTTGGCCGGTTATTAGAAAACATAGGAACAAGCAACCACTGCCACCGGCGAGGGTGAAAAATGTATAACTCAACAGCAATAGTTTAAGGTGCTTATGGCGATGAAAGCGTGTTGGCATAAGTATCCTTACTGTAGACTAAACACCCATGCCCTTATTTCGCTTATCGGGCATGGGACTTTTTGCTCAGCTAAAGTGCTGGCGTGGCATCGTAGAGCGCCTTAAAATAAGCCGCCATCAAATTTGCGCGGTTGCGGATATCCAATTTTCGATAAATATTGGCACAATGGAATTTCACCGTTCGTTCACTGATAAACAATTCCCTAGCAATCAGTTTGTTGGGTAATCCCTCCATAATTTTCATCGCTACTTGGAGTTCTCTGCGTGACAGCTTTTCGAGTTGTTGATGCATATTCATAGTAGTTTCCTTTATCTTCTTCCGTTGAAGGTTAGTGGGAGTTACTGACCAGGTCGTCAACGTCAACAGGACGCAACATTCCATTGGTCAATTCGTAGATTCGGTCGGCATTGCGCAAGGTACTCAAACGGTGCGCGGCGATAATACGGGTAATATTGAGACGGTCTAAATTGGTTTGGAT